>NZ_NIZW01000009.1 GCF_002727185.1 Rhodopirellula bahusiensis | reverse complement strand
AGAATGAGCCAACTCAACGCGACCAAAATCTCGGGCAATTCAATTACGTACTACCGAATTGAAATGCCGAAGTTATTTCCGAACGCTTCCTATGTGACCGCGACTCACACGGGAATGATCAATCCGACGTTTGTTGCCGCTGATGGAACAAGGCATACGTACACGGGCGAGTCATCGACCGTTTTGCAAACGACATTGCAGAACGACTTTCTGCATTCGGACGGCACAACACTCTTGGCGGGAACGGTTCACAGCAGTGATTTGCTGCTCGTCAAATTGGATGCCCCAATACCCGAGATCGACGGCATCATGCCGATGCCGGTTTTGGGAGGCGGCTACTTCGACATGCTGGGCCGGTCGATGATCGTTCAGGGGCAAAACTCGCAGTTCGGATCCGACACGATTGATCTCACGCAGACCGTGGAGCTCAACACGGGTGCAATCACCGAATCGGTGGTCTACCGATGGGATCATCCTTTGGGCGGAGGAGGCATGGATGAACTCACCTTGGTCGGCGGTGATTCGGGTGAAGGCTCGTTCATTGAACATAGTGGCGAGTATGTTTTCACGGGGACAAACATGGGCATCTCCACCGACCCCGATACGTCGGAGAAGTTCAGTTTCAACAACTTCGTTTCGCCCTACGTGGGGTTGATTGCCTCGGAAGTCGCCGCGGATGGTTTTTCGATCAGGGTCGTTGCCGTTCCCGAACCTTCGATGGCGGTGGCGATGCTTACAACGCTGAGTTTTGGATGGGCTCGACGACGTACCAAGCGATCCCGATCGCGTGCACCAGCGACGCGGACAAGACCATCAAATGCCAAACCGCGTGCAAGTATGGTGCTCGGCGATCATTCATGAGAAAGATCGTGCCCAGACTGTATAGCACGCCGCCGATGAACATGGCGTAGGCGAGTTCGACTGGCACGTTTCGAATCAACGGAATGGCTGGCAACCAACCAAGCAACAAGTATGACACCACGCTGATTGAATGCAGTCGATGCATCCGCACAGCTTTGTTGAAAAACCCCGCCAGAGCGGCCACCCACATCGCGGTCAGCAAAGGGATTCGCCAACCAGCCGGTGAATAGGCGTAGGCGATTGGCGTGTAAGTTCCGATGATCATCAAGTAAATCGCGGCCTGGTCGCAGGCTCGGAATCGGTCCAGCCAGGGTTGCTCCAAAAACACGTGCGACAAAGTCGAGCAAGCAAAGGTTGTGACCACCGAAGCAGCGTAGACACCGCACGCGATCGCCAGGCCAGGTTCGCCGGCGGAAGATCGAACCAACCAAGCTCCGACGACACACCAGAGCACCGCCGAAAACCCGTGCGTCCATGCATTGGCCCATTCTTGTTCAGGCTGAATCGGCGGTACTTCAACGGTGTGGTCCAAGATTCAATTTCCTTTCAAGAGGCTTTCGTCACGCATCCAACGCAAACAAAGTTCCGGCCAGAGGTCGTCAGCACGACCGTCCATTCGTCCTCCGAAACCGTGGCCACTCCCAGTGAACACGTGCAAGGCCGAAGGCACACCGGCATCGTGAAGTTTGGTGAAAAGCGTCACGCAGTTCATGACCGTCAATCGGTCGTCTTCGGCATGAGCCAAGAACATCGGTGGTGTGTTTTCGTTGATCTCAAATCCATCCAACTCTTGCTTCGACTCTTCTTTGACCAACCATGCAGGATAGATCAGGCACGCAAAGTCGGGCAGGCGAATCTCTTGGTCCGCATCGTCGATCGCGCTGTACTGACGTTCGGTGATCGTCGCTGCACGACACGCTGCTTGTCCACCGGCAGAAAAACCCAGTACACCAACATGATCGGGAGTGTTCCCGGTGACTTTCCCTGCACGAATCATTGCGATCGTTCGTTGAATGTCCTGGACTGGTGGTTTCCACTTGGGATCCATCGATCGAGTTGGCACGCGGTATTTCAGGACCACGCTGGTCACGCCACCCGCGACCAACTGCTCAGCGATCTCGGTGCCTTCCAAGTCCCAGGCGAGGATCGAGAACCCACCACCGGGACAAATGACCGTCACCGTTTTGGACGGTTTCCCGTTTTCGTCTTTCGCGGGGAAAACATGCATCTCCGGAGTGGACACGTTCCCCAAGCGAATCAAACGCTTACCACCGACTTGATTGTCCGATGGTTTGGTGAAGTCACTTTCTGGTTCTGCCGGTGCGTCCCACTTGGGCGGATCCGATGGCCAAACTGGAATGACATCACTGGGGTCTGCGCCAAAACAGGTTCCCATCATCAGAGTCGCCGTGAGAGCGAAGCTCCAGTATCGTTTTTGTTCGAACAAGCCAAGCGTTTTCATTGTGGGAAGATCCATTGGGGAGACTTTGGGAAAACAGGTCGACATCGTAACCCAAGCGTCCATCAGGCGCGGCTCCACCAGAACCGAACCAAATCGGCGACTTGCTCGCCTTCAATTTCGTCACCAAGCATCAGCTCGTCGGCAAGAGCCGCAATCGCGGACCAGCAGGGATCAGAAGCGACGATCTTCCTCAACCGTGCGATCGCCTCACGCATCAATTGCACTTGTTGTGCTGCTTGAGGCTTTAGCGCCGCGACGCAGAGCTGTGCCTGTCGCCAATCGCTTCCCCAGGTTCGCACATCCAACAGATCTTCGTCACCGCTTTGATAGATAAACTCAGCAACCGGACCCGCAAGAATCGTCAAAAGTTCACGTTGGCGTTGCCAGCTATCACTTGGATCCACGCGGCCCCAATTGACGATGCAGTCTCCAAACCGATGTGGCATCCCATCGTCCGCATCATCGAACATTGACGCTTGTGACAGAGTGACTCGGTCGATTTGAGCTCCGAGAGCGCAGCCAACGATCGCGTGTCCAGCCTCGTGGTAGGCGGTCACCAGCTCATCTTCGTCGTCGCCCCAAGTCCAGTCCATTGGCCAGTCGTTGTGCAAGTGATTTGATTCGCTGGACATCTTAGCGATGCAAGGGAAATTGCACGACCAGACGGGAGTCGATCGCTGAAGTTTGCAGTGGTGCACTAAAGTTCGCAATGGCGCACAAAAAAACCGCCGCAAGCGATGATCACTTGGGCGGTTTCGTTTTGTAGAGAAGCTCAGGGCCTGAGCTTTCAACACTTATCTCGTGGCCCGAGATTTCGACAATCATTCGGGGCCCGAAATTTGTTCACTCATGTCGTGCAATAAAACTCGAGCCTTGATCCTGTAGAGAACTCGGGCTCCGAGTTCTAAATCAATTAGTTCAACATCTGCTTGACTTCGGACATCACAGCAGCGACGTCAACTTTGTCGGCATCGAATTCGTGACGAGCGACGACTTGCGAGTCGTTTGCGATCACGATCGTGACTTGAGCGTCGTCGGACAGTTTGTAGTTAGCAGGACCGTTCTTGTCCTTGGCAACGACGACTGGCACGTTCTTGGCCGCCATCTTCTTGCCTTCGCTTTTCAGGCTGTCAGCTTTGTCACCGAACAGCGTGACGAAGCCCTTCAGTTGTGCGTCACCATTCGACGCAACTGCGGAATCGATTTCCTTGACCAGTTTGGCAACGGGTTCGCCGGTCTGGCGAGCGAAGACCATCACCATCGGACGCGAGCCGTACTTGCAGCGGTAGCACAAAGCTTCACCGGCTTCGACACCGTCATCTTCTGCACCAGCAACCTTGGTCACGTAGAACGCGCCGATTGGGTCGCCTTGGCAAAGTCCTTTGTCAGCGGTGGCGGGGTCAGCGGCGAACGCAGCTGGGATCGCCATTGCACAGGCCAGGGCAGCAGTCAAAAACAAACGCGACATCAAGCTTCTCCGTTTGAAGCGGGGTAACTTCGCGAGATCAGACAGGATTGTCCGAGTCACTCGCAGGGAATGGGTCTTTTGTCAAACAATGACGATCAGTTCGTTTTATCCGCCATTGCACGCGGAAAAGTTGCTGGAAAACGGCAACCTCCGCGATTAGTTTCATTATTCCACCGTCGAATCGCTGCGGCTAGTGACGGTCGCGACAATTGTACCGCGATGACTACCGCGATTGGGTTCAAACTGATGGCAACGTTTCCCCCAAACGCACAACTGCGTTGAAAGTTACAGAGTGTATCCACTCTTCACCTGTTAGGAATTTCCAATGAATTTTGCTCGTACACTTGCCGCTTTCGCGGTTGCCGTTTGTATCTCGTCCGCTTCGACCGCCAGCGCCTGTGGCCTTCTCGGCTGTGGCAGCGATTGCTGCGAAGCCGCTCCTGTTTGCTGCGAAGCTCCAGCACCCGTCTGCTGCGAACCAGCTCCTGTCTGCTGCCCACCAGCTCCCGTGAAGGTTTCGTGGTGCGTCAAGAATCCTTTGACTTGCTGCCCCATTGAAGTCAGCGCTTGCGTTCCTGCTTGCTGCGAAAACGTGATCCCAGAATTGGTTTGCTGCAAAAAAGGTTTCTTGGGTCGCAAAGTCATGACCTTCAGCTTCCCTTGCTGTGACACTTGCGTGGACGTTGTCTTCACGCCACTGGGCCGCGTCATCGTTCGCGACTGAATTTGATTCAGCGGGTGGAATCATTGCTCCGCCACAATTGAACCACGTCTCTCAGACGACTACAAAGCCGGTTGATATCATCAGCCGGCTTTTTCTATGCGCAGTGCCATGTCCAACGAACCCGTGTCCAGCGACTCACCATCCATCGTTTGCAAGATCGCGACCCAGCAGCAATGGGAGCAGATGCAAGCGACCGGAAAGCTACCACCAGCACCGATCGATGTCGCGGACGGCTTCATTCACTTGTCCACTGAACAACAAGTCCCCGGAACGTTGGCGGCTCACTTCGCCGGCCAAAGCGGTTTGGTCGTGCTGCACATCCGAGTGACTGACATCGACGACAACCTACGCTGGGAAAAATCTCGCGGCGGCGAACTGTTCCCGCACCTCTATGCCGATTTGCCGGTCTCGGCGGTAGAGCGAGCCGAATCAGTGCTTGTCTGATTCGGAAACGAAATTGCAGGCGATTTTTCGCGTTCACGGGCGTGTTGCAATGTCCAGCCCCAATAACGAAGCCATCGCAAACCGACGCATGTCGACGCGATGAACATGAGGGCCGAAAACAGAGAAGCAAGCGTCAGGCCCACGCCAGAATCCCAGGTGAGTCTGAGCGGTAGCAGTGTGGGGGCGATCCAAGTGGCCCAGGCGGCGACGATGCTTCCGACCAGGAGCGTGTTGGCCAAGACCATCATGCCGGCTCGTTTCAGGGGTGGCTTCAGAGAAGTGACTGCCTGCGAATCCGCGGGCGGAATCATCAAAAGGCTTAGCATCGAAAGAGCAATTCCAGCGGTCGCTCCCATCACGACGGCCACCCAGAACAACATCGGGACAGTCAGATCTCCGAAGTGTGAACGGCAGACGACAAAGACCAAGGCGGCAACGAACATCAGTTCCAGCGATTCCGCAATGGAAGCACGTTTGGGAGGCAGGGCCACTTTCATCTTCGGACGCAGTGTTCGTGACGAGTACCACTGAATCGCACTCGCGACTACCCCAATCGACAAACCGTAGCCAAACATCAGCGGACTGATGTCATTCCAGAGACGATTGAAATCGCGAGGGTCTTCATTGATGACGGAGACGCCCCAACACAAGAAAGAGACATTGGCCCAGGTTGCGGCGGCAACAAAGACGGCTCGAGTCAAGTAACGCTGCATCATCAATAACGGTAAGTACGTGATCAACGCAAAGGCGGACGCGATTGGCATCGCGAAGATGCCGATGACGAAGAATAAGCTCCCAATAAACGACTCAGGATACGGTTGGAATGCTTTCAAGACTGCGAGGTAGGCGAGTCCGAGAACGATGCAGGTCGCTAGCCAAAGCAAAAGCCCACCCAAGCCGGCAGCGAAGCTTTTCGTGTCCACGGCACGCCAAGTTTGGAACCAACCTTGCTTTGTCGGAAGCTGAGCAGATGAATGGTCAGGCGGCAGATCCATGCTGGTCTCCTTCCGCGGGATCGGGCGGATCACATCGATTGAATCAAGGGATGTCGATGGCAGCCAACCAAATGATCGTTGACCATGCCGGTCGCCTGCATCAAAGCATAACAGGTCGTGGGGCCGACGAATTTCCAACCGGCCTTCTTCAGTACGCCGCTCATCTTGGTTGACTCTTCTGTGATCGCGGGGATTTGATCAAGCCTTCGATAAACTCGACGCTTCTTGGACGCGAATTGCCATAGCAACTCGGCAAGCGACTCGTTCCTGTCCAGCATGGCGGTCATCGTTCGAGCGTTCTGAATTGTGGCTTCGATCTTGGCTCGGTTGCGGATGATCCGAGAGTCGATCATCAGTCGCTCGACGTCGGATGAGGCGAACTCAGCAAGCCGATGAGGATCAAAGCCAGCGAAGCATTCCCGGAATGCTTCGCGGCGTTTCAAGATCGTGATCCAAGAAAGGCCGCACTGAAAACCTTCCAAGCAGATCTTTTCAAACAGACGCAGATCGTCCCGGACGGGCACGCCCCACTCTTCGTCGTGGTAGCGGATGTAGTCCGCATCGGTACCGCACCATCCGCAACGAGCATTGCCTTGTTCGTCGGTCAGGAGATCCGCTGGCAATGCATTCACCTGTCAATCGTTTTGCGAACAGTATTCGCACAGCGTGCTCTTCGCTCACGCGTTTTGAAGTTGCGTTTTTTCCTCGAATCGCCAACGGCCCCGTTCAATTCAAAACGTTTGGGTTGATGTTGGCCGTTGGCCAACCAATTTGCCTTCGTTCTCGATCCCTGGGGCGATGCCCCAGGCTACGATGACGAAGGCCGTTGGCCAACAAAACCGAAGGCAAAAGCGCAACTCTAAAACTTGCGCCGCGGGCTAGCTAATCGACGCGTCACGCTCACGTCCAATACCGTCGGCAAAACCGCCCTACAGCAGCGATTCGCCGCGAGCGTAGCGGCCGAGGGTTTGCTGATACTTCTTCTTGCCCTCTTCCACGCTTTGACGAATCGCTTTGGTGCTCTCCTCGCTTTCTTTGCGAAGTTCAGCGATCATCTGCAGCGATTCGATTTGGAAACCGCTGATCGCATCGACCAGCTTTTGCACGGATTCGGGATCGATCGTGCTTCCGTAGCCCGCTTTCAATGCAGCACGTTCCAATTCCCGACCAAGACCAGCGATGTCTTCCAAGCCCTTGTTCACGCCGTCCTTCATGGCCTCGGTGGCCTGGGTGACTTCGTGCAAACCATGTTGGCTGGTGTAGACCGTGCCCAGGATCGTGAAGACGTGTTCGTTTGTGGTGAAGAACGTCACCGCTCGGCGGAACACTCGTTCTTTCACGTCGTGGGTTTGCTTCAGTTTGGTGATTAGCGTTTCGCCGACGTCGTAACCAATTTCGAGGTTTTCCGCGATGTCCTTGAGCAACTGATACGTCTTGTCTTCTTCCTCGAATTTGTGGCGAGCTTCGTCGCGTCGCAGTTCGAGTTGGCTTTTGCCCCCTTGGTCTTCTCCGGCGTAGTTGTCGAGAGCTTCTTGCGCGGTTGCCAATCCATCTTTGGCCGATTCCAAAATCGGAGCGTGGGTGTCCAGTAATTCGCGGGCGAGCACTTCAGCTTCTTTGAGCGCAAATCGGAAATCGATGTACGCGTCCATGATTTGTTCTTCGACCTGCAACGCGTCTTTCGTGTCTTTCGCGACATCGCCGTAGACTTCCGCGATTTTTTCGAAGCGATCACTGGGGGTTCCGCGGCGGAGTTTCATCCACCAGTTGGAAACCTTTTCGGTGCCGCTGATCTTGCCATCGTCCAATTGGGCAATCAGACGTTTGCTGTCCTCGCGAACCGAGTCGAACATCTGCGTGATGTCCATGTAGCGGTTTCCGATCTGAACCGATTCGATGTTGTCACGCACGAGAGCGTTGAACGAGCTCATGTGTTTGATCACGTCGGCGATCGCGAGCACTTTGGCTTCGTCCAGGTGCCGAACACCCTCGAGCAGGCTGATCAATTCTTGCGGAGCGGTGTTCTCGGAGGTCCCAAATTTCTTCAGCGTTTCAAGGGCACTGTCGAGGTACTGTCTCATCGACTGAGTGTCACGCTGCGTCGCCGGAGCGGCCGGCGTTGTTTGTTGGGCGGACTCTGCCGGAGCAGAGGCTTTGGCTTGCTGGCTCATGACCAAGAACTCGTGCGTAAAATTAGTAACGTGAAAAGAAAACTCTCTCGCCGGTAATCAATCCATTTCGGGATGGATTGCCAAACGATTGTACCACTGCCTTGATCGGCGAATTTAGCTTCCAATCAGGGCGCATCAAATTGATCTCAACGTTGAGAAGCCACATCAAAACCAATTCAGTTCGCGGTCCCCAGTACGGACCATTGACGAACGTCGTTTCGCGGACATCGATTGTTAGATTACGTTGCTCTGCAGCGAGGGGCAATCATACGAAACCTGAACAGACCACTCCCGCGATGACGTAAGTGGGCGATACAATTCGGTTTGTGCCTATCGCAGCTTCTCGATCGTGGCCTTCGAAAACGGCGCCCCGAAGTTGGCGGTGAGAGGCCTTCTTCATACAACGTCACCAACTCATCACATTTCGTACCGTCATGGCCAACGCTCAAGCACAAGCGACCGCACCGTCGACCATGGAGCAGTTGCGTGAACGTCGCGCGGCGACCAAGTTGCCTGGCGAAGACTTGACGATCGCAGAAACATTGCGGGTCATGGACGTGGCTCGGGAATTGCGAGACCGGCGTTCGACAGCGGAAGAAATGTTTCGTTCCGACGACGTCCGGATCCAATTGCGTGAAAAGTTGATGCGAACCGCCGCGATGTCCGGCGACCACGTCAGCGAGGCGGAAATTGACGCGGCAATTGATCAATACCTTTCCAATCTTTACACCTACGAAGAACCCAAGCCGGGATTCAAAAAGTTCGCTGCGTATTGTTGGATTTGGCGGACTCGAATCGCTATGGCAGCAACGGCCGCCGCCGCAGCGGGCGCCTGGTACTTTTTCTCGTAGGCCAATTTCACCGATGGCAACTCTGTGTTGCCGCTTCGCATCCTTCGCACACGTTCCTTTCGCCCCCTCGTCTCGCCATGCCGCTGACCGGACCCACCGTCCATCAACAACTGCTGACGGCCTACAACCAAGCCGCCGCGAAGCTGGAACAACTCCGTTCTCAGTTGGGTGATTTTCAGTCGACTCAGGACTCTCTGCAAAACCAACGCGACGAGACCCTCCGTAGTTTGGCTCAGCACTACTTGCCTGAGTTGACGACCGAGGCGATCCAGGAAACATGGTCGGAAGTGCGAGCGTCCATGACCGAGATATTGCTTCGGAAGCAGGACCATGCGAGGCGATTGCACGAGGATCTCGAGGCCGACACGCATGGACGGCAAACGCAAGAGACCTCGCTGGCGCAGTTGAATGAATCGATCGAAGTGGCGGAAGCGAAGCAAGAAGAATTGATCGCGGCCGTGGAGCAAACGCTCCGTGACAACCCCAGCTTTGTCGCTCTGTCGGATCGCGCCGCGATGGCCGAAGCGGCACTCGAACGTGCCGAAGCGAACTTGGACGAGGTCGACCAGGACGCTGCTCGAAAGTTGCCCGCTTACGAAGAGTGCAACTTGTTCAGCTACTTACGAGATCGGAAATTCGGGACGTCCGAGTACACCCACCGCGGATTCACGCGGCGGATGGACCGCTTCGTTGCCAAGCTGGCGAACTACAACGAGTCCAAGCGAAACTACGATTACCTGACGACCACTCCTGAGACGATGCGAACGATCATTGCAGAAGATCGCGAGGCACTTGAGATCGTGATGGAGGAACTGGACCAGCATCGCGACAACGCCGCTGAGCAGCACGGGTTGGATCAACACCTTCGCGAAGTTCGCGCCCTTCACCGGCAACGGGATGCCACGCTGAAGAACCTCGATGAATGGACGCAGCGTTGTGAACAAACGCAAGCCAAGTTGACCGAGCTCGAGACACCGCAATGTTCGTACTGCCAAGAAGCGATCGAGCTGTTCCGTGACATGCTTGCTCGGACTGACACGCATGAACTTCGTCAGCACGCCCGGCGGACGCCTGAGATCACCGACGACCAAATCGTCGCGTCGCTGCGTGGGATCGAAACACGCATGGACCAAACCGAGTTGTCGAGCAATCGGCACCAAGACGAAATGATGGATCAGCAACAGATCCACCAAGCGATTGGCCGGCTGGTGCAGCGTTTTCGTGCTTCGGGTTACGAGCAGGCTCGTTGTCAGTTTTCGGACATTCTGGATGTGCTGACGCCTCTGGATCGAGCTCGCACGGCGCACGATGTGGATGACCTGTGGAATTCGATTCGGCGGATGCAGAGTTGGGGGCCAACCGCGATGGATCGGGTCACAAACGTCGCGACGCACCCGATGACGCAGGTGTTGGTCAACGCGATGGCGCACGCCGCGGCGGGAGCCATGAGTGAACACGCTCGCCGAGCCGGTCGCCGGACTCGTCGCCGCCGCTAGAGGTCTGCTCACAACGCCGGCCAGGCATGGATTGCCGTCACTCGCCGCATCATTTGGGTACCGTTATGAAATCGTTTCTTGACGAACAGATTCATCTTTCGTGAACGCTGCCCCAGCCAACTTTTTATTGATCATCGTCGATGTCTTGATTCAGGAGTCGCTTCGTGCGTTCTGCGGCAGCATCCAACAACGAATCGGTTTTCTCGGTCGCTGTTTTTGAAAGCCTATCGGCGTCCATTTTTTTGATGGTCTCCATTGCCTTGTCGGCGCTTGTGCTGAGGACGGGCTGAACCTCATCCGCGAAGGATTGGAATCGAGCTTCCATGCGTTCCGCCGTTTGAATGCCGCGTTCTGCTTTGGGCAGCAGCCCAAAGAGCAAGGTGGAAGTCGCCAACACCATCACGATTAAGTTCGCAGCGAGCAATCGAATAACCCAAGTCAGTTTGGCTGATGTTTCAGCGTCCGTCATGATGATGCTTCTTCGAAAGGAGGCAAATTCGCGACTGAGAGCAGACGCGAACGAACGGTGACTTGAAGCCGTTCAACACCAAGTGTCCAACGTTTCTCGGTGGACACGTTTGGTTGCAACGAAAGCCATTGCGATCGAGATGTCTCGCATTGCTGCTCGTTGCGGAATCGGCAAAAGCAAACTCGATCGAAGCGACTTCAAAGTCTTAGCGGATACCATTTTCGCGTGGGCGACAATGCGGAATCAACCCGGGGAGGCAGCGATGTTCATCAAACCGTGACAAGGACGCTCATTGCTGCTGTTGTTGCTGCATTGGCTGGTTGGTGTCGAACGATGGTGAATTGGCCAGCAGGTCATCGGCCCATTGCATGGGGAGTTGGTTCAATGCGTCTCTCAATGTTGTCGACCACCAAGCCGTTGTGGTGGCCAAGTCGGCTTCCGAATACCGCCGGAACGTTGGGGCGGTGGATTGGTTCGATAGGACCGCAACATCGATGGGGTAGTCGACGTCTGTGACGCTGGTGCGTGTGGCGTCAAATGCCAGCAGTGCCAGCCCGACTGCGGAGCGTAGCGGAGTCTCGTAGGTCAGCAGTCGGTCCAAAATTGGTTTGCCGTAGTACGTCCTACCAATCACGAAGTACGGTGCGTCCTCGGCCGCTTCGATCCAATTTCCTTCCGGATAAACGTAGAACAATTGCGGTGAGAGATCCCCAAACAGTCGCCCGCCAATGATCGCATGCGAGTTGAATTTGTGGTTGGTCGACTGGAGAGCCGCACCGTCTTCGTCCTTCACGCGACGAATTTGTTCGCCGAATCGATTGACGATTTGATAGAGACGATTCACGTCGGACGAATCATTGCGAAGTGACTCGTCCAAGTACGTGATCGCCTTGTCGCGAACCGAGCGTAGACCGCTCGTCATGGTGAAGAGACTTTGGCCGTTGTGTTGGAACTCGGCGAGTTTCTGTTTGTTGGACTGTTCGCTTCCGCGAACGATTCTGGTGTCCGCCAAAGCCACAATCCCCTCGCGGACTTTGATGCCGATGCAAAATGTCATGCGCTGCTGACCGCCGTTTCAACGTTGGAAGGATCGAGCAGTTCATCATTGGGCTGCTGCTGATTCGCCCAGACCTCCATATCGACATTCGTTGCGCTGCCGCGAATGGTGCTGAACGCCACGTCGGCTGCATCGCGGCCGGTGCTGATCCGAACAAAGCCGCCAACCGGAGCCAAACGGGTTGCGTCGAACAAGAACCAGCGACCGTCCAGGTAAGCTTCGAAGAAGCCGTGGAAGTCAGGCGGGTTTAAGTTGACGGCGTAACCAGAAACATATCGGGCAGGAACTCCCATCGATCGGCACAGGCTGATCGCGACGTGAGAGAAGTCACGGCATACGCCCTGTTTCAACTTCAGTACATCGCGAGCGGTTGTCGTCGGGCCGGTGCTGCCGGGTGTGTATGCCAGTTCGTTGTAGGTCCAATTGCAGATGGCCGTCACGCGAGAGTATCCCGGCAACAAATGTCCGAATTGCTCCATCGCGAAATCGAGCAGCTCGTCCGATTCGCAGTAGCGGCTTGGGTTGAGGTAGGTCAGCACGTCCGCTGGCAATTGTTCGTATGGAGTTTCGCCGACCTCCGTCGCTTCGACTTGTTCCGCGTTCAGGTTGACCGTTGCGTCGTAGCGGACTTCCAGGTTCCCCGGTGGCACAGAGAGGCGAACGAGACGATTCCCCAAGGGGCTGACGACGCATTCCTGGATCTCGTGAAAAGGCTCGACAGTGAGTGCCTCGTCCACGATTGGCTGGTGTTCGTTTTGTGCAACCGAAATGTTGAACAGAAAGGTGGTGGGCGATTTGACTTGGTAGACAATCCGGCTACCGACTTTGATTTGACTCATAATGCGGTCAGGTCTCTTGTAAAGTGTGTGGTTTCATCGACCCATTGGCCGCGGCGTGAATTGCCGGGGACGGATTTCAGCAGATCGCTCGCGAGTATACGGCGAGAAAGCGACATTTCGTTGATCCGGGGTCGGTATGGGCGACGTAGAGCAAAGTGTGTGCCGGTTCGAGCACGCGTCCTTCATTTTGGGATCTTGTCAACCTAGGAATCGACATAGTCGCCCACGGTGATTTCGCGAAGATGCTCGGCAATGAGGTCCAACGCCAAGTCGTCGAGCTTTTTGAACCGGATGCATGATTTTCCCGTGTTCAGCTTTTTGCCGGTGGCTTTCCAAAGAGGCTTGGAAGGCGGTCAGCGAATCGGCGTCGCTGTAGAGGGACATCGCGTACAGCGAGCAATAGTTTTTGACTGTCGTTGCTTCGCTTTTCATCGCGTTTCCTTGTGGAGTGACTGAGTGAATGTTCATCGGTGTCACAAAGTCCGTGGCCGCCTCCGTCGTTCTCACCATGGTATGGGTGGCCCCGTAGCATCTCGCCAGCCGGTAGTCTGGGGAGTCGACGCAGCCGGCTTCGATTGGATCGCTTTCAGGTGTTTTGCATTGTCGTTGTTCACGTTCACCGAACTTTAGCGGGGCTGCCATCCTCGGAACGGTAAGGCGGTCCAATCGGCTGTTTCGGGGGACGTTGCGAAACTAAACTTCGCAGTGCAACCGATGCCCCACTTGTACGAGCCGGATCCGTCAACCGTGGGTCCTCAACTGGAATGAAATTCGATGAACGAACACCCGATTGTCACGATGCCGAGACTTCGCGAGCGATTCTTGTCTTTGGCTGGAAGCATCGTCTGTCTGATTTTGGCGGCCGATTCAATCGCGGCAGAGCAGTGCACTCGCGTGGCGGTGTATCAGGGCGACGGAGCTGGCGGTAGTTCGACCAAGCTGATTCGTGCGTTCGGCGAAGACTCGGTTGATAAGTTCGAGATCGAACGAATCACCGCGGATGAGATCGTTGTCGGGGAGTTGGCCGAGTTTGACGTGCTGGTCCATCCAGGAGGAAGCGGTGGCAAGCAAGGCCGTGCTCTTGGCGAAGAGGGCCGCGCCGCCGTGCGTGACTTTGTTCAGCAAGGAGGCGGATATCTCGGCGTCTGCGCGGGGGCCTACTTGGCCACGAACGATTACTCTTGGTCGCTCAACTTGATTGACGCGAAAGTGGTTGATCGCAAGCACTGGGCTCGGGGGAATGGAAAAGTCGAGCTCGAGCTATCCGAAGAAGCGGTTTCCTTCTTTGGTCTGGAGGAAGCCGAGGCTGAAATCTATTACGCACAAGGGCCATTGTTGGGCCGGCGTGAATGGGATGACCCGGAAGTGCCTGACTACGAGAGCCTCGCGATCTATTCTTCTGGGATAGCGAAGAAGGGGGCTCCCGAGGGCGTGATGGAAGGAACCTCGGCCGCCGTTCGGTGTGACTATGGCGACGGCCGTGTGTTTTGCTTTGGTCCGCACCCTGAATTGACCGATGGGTTAGAGCACTGGATTCCAACCGTTGTCGATTGGTTGGCGGATAAGTGATGAACTTCGAGTGGCGCATGAAAAAGCCACGCTGGGATGACGAGCATCCGAGCGTGGCCGATGTTTTCAGTCGCAAGAGCGGCGCGGTTTGAACGATCAGCGTGAGCCGCGATTTTCGCCGGCGACACGTGGGATCTCTTTCGATGCCACGAAGAAGTTGTCGATCTCTGCGGTTTGCTTGAGTTCGTCGTACTTCAGGCCCATAGCCACGTTCATCTTCTTTTCGATCAACACGCTTTGCAGTTCTTCTTGAACGGCATTGAAGTCGGAAACAACCGGTTCGGTGAATCCTTGGCAACGCAGGATGATGTACTTGTCACCCGTCGCGATGATGCCACTGAGGTCACCGGGTTTCATTTGAAAGACTTCCTTCTCAACCGAAGGCTGGCCACCGTGTTGGCGGATCGGTGGGACCTTGCCGAAGTTGCTGGAGGAAACCGGTTCGATGCTGTATTGGTTGGCCAGTTGGCCAAAGAATTGATCGGTCGGGTTGTCACGAGCCATTTCCCAAACCTTTTGGGCACTGCGTTGGTCGGACAGGACGCAAGCCAAGACTTCGGCACGAGGACCGTAGTGTGACTCGAAACCTTGTTGCAGGTCTTGTTGGGTCAGAGTCGTTTCGTCTTCCACCAATTTCTTGAGGGCCACGCTGGGCCACACGACGTCTTCGATGTAGACCTCGCGAGTTCCCGGGCCGCCTTCCAAGACGGCGTCGAACCAAGCTTGCACGTCAGCGGATCCGTTCACGGTCATGTAGCCAAAGCTGATGGCGGCACGTTCGATTTCAGCTTTCAAGTCATCGTCGGTAATCTTTTTGCCTGACTTCGAAAGGGCCTGTGCCAGGAGCTTGCGGTTGATCTCGCCCTCCAAGACGCTTTCGCCGTGACGCTTGATACATTCGGCAGCGACGTTTGCGATTGAAACTTGTTGTCCGTTGATGATTGCAGCAACGCCCGGGTACTTCGCCGAGGCTTGCGAGTCACCCAAGACCTTGACGACTTGGGCTTGCTTTTGAAGCTGAGCGAACAGTTGGCTCGCAGCCGTTTTCATCTTTTCGTCACGGATTCGATCGTTGATTTGTTCTTTGATCGCCGGCAATGCTTGTGGCGACGGCTGGCTGGCGGGCATCCGACGAACGGCTTGCAGGAACATCCATTGGTCACCCACTGGCAACACATCCGACACTTGATCTTCTTTCAGTGCGAAAGCAGCTTCTTCGATGACTTCGTCACCCATGTAACGACGAATCGGTGGGATCAACCCGCCGACGCTCGCACTGGTTGGGTCTTCGCTGAACTCTTTCGCGAGACGAGCAAAGCTGCTTGGTTCCGCGGCGGCTTGGGCGTGCAGTTGGACCGCTTGTGATTTGTCTTGAACCATCACCATGCGGCATTTGATGGCTTCGCCGTATTGCGAAACGAATGCACGGTTGAATTCTTCTTGAGAAACAACGACTTCGTCGGCGACCAGTTTTCGCAACGCCAACATGGGCCAAATGATTTCACGGCTGTATTGGTCAGGCGTGATGTCGCGTTCTTCTTGGAGAAGTTGCAGGTAGCTCTCAACGTTCAGTCCAAACTTCTTGGCAACGCGGAGGATTTCGGTACGAACTTCTTCGGTCGTGACACCCAGGCCACGGCGTTTGCACTCCTGCATGATCAAGTGACGATTGATCAAGTTGTCCAGCACGTCGGTTCCGTAGCGATCGACGCTGGCGGAGGCCAATGTGTCACGCGAAATCGGGTCAGCGTTGACCACGGCGACAACTGAGTTTTCAGCCGCATCGACACGCGGTGCCGAAACGCCGCTCAGGATCGCCACGAAAGCTGCGGTGAGTAGGAGAAGTCGACGAATGAGCTTTTGTGGGGACGTTGCGTGCAACGCCAGATTGGATTGAGTCGTCATCTTCGGACATTCCTTTATCCGGGTGATTTTGGTCCTGAAGCCGCGACTTTAGGAAAATCAGTTTTTTGCCTCAAGTTCAATCAAACGACGGTTTGTCACAAAACAGTGTCAAAATGATCGTTGGTGATGGGGGATTGGGGTGTTCACGCGAGCCAGCGAAGCTCAGACGTCCGCTTCGTCGTTTTCGAAGTAGCAAATGCGAGCGTGGTTGGGCAGCAACCCATCGGTCAACGGTTCTCCAAACGCTTCCATTGAATCAGCAAGCAATCGCCACGCGTCGGAGGATGCACCCTCCGGCGTGGCCGGCAACGGATCAACGGGCGGTGCTTCGTCTTGGGGTTCTGATTCGCTGAGTGGTGACAGGCGGACCATGACCTGCAAGGCCTCGCGTCCAGATCGATAGCTGAGCGAGTACAGGTTGGCCTCGCAATTGACGTCAACGCTGAAGTTGTCCGGCGAGAGTAGGCCGGTGTTGACGAATTGTTTGCGGATCGAAATCAGGGTCTTGTACCAGTTCCGCATCGTTTCACTGCCTGATTCAACACTGCCGATCACGGATGATCGCATCGCTTCCTCGTCCGTCGGAAGCACGCCGTTGCTCCAGTCGTGTTGCGGGTACTCGCGTTTGCGTCCTCGGACGACGGCTCGTTGCAATCGTGGGTCACCAAAGTCGACGAAGAACTGGAATGGGTTGGGCGACGCGAATTCTTCTCCCATGAACAACATCGGAATGGAGGGCAGCAGCATCGCCAGCGTTACCGCCGCGGCTTGAGTCTCCGGCGAAGTCAGTTGGTGCAACCGCATGCCGGTAGGATGGTTGCCGATGAAGTCGTGGTTCTGGATACAGATGATCGACGATCGCGTGTCGATGCGGCGCAGCATTCCGTCGGTGTCCAGCGTCGGTTCCGATTCGCGACCTCGGTCGCCACGAACGTCGCCCGCGAAAACGAAACCGCGACGAAGTGTTTGCTCCAGGTCGCTGCCGGGCGAATAAATTCTTTGCGTCAGTTGTTCATCAGGTCGAACCGTCGCGAACATACTGTGCACGAAGTCATCGCTCCATTGAGCATCGAATCCCGTGCCACCCTCGCTGAGTGGTTTGACCATCGCGGCGTCGTAGACATTGGTTTCCGCGATCAGCCACACGCGGCGGCCGGCCTCGTCGGACCACTTGCGGATTTCTTCCCCCATTTGCGTCGTGATGTGTTCGGCTGAGTCGTCTTTCATGCAGTGGATCGCGTCGACTCGCAAGCCATCCAGGTTGTACTCGTTGAGCCACATGATTGCGTTGTCGATTACAAAACGGCGAACGATGTCACCTCGTTTGGGATCGTCAAAGTTCGGCGCCGCGCCCCAGACGGTCGTGTGCTTTCTCGATGTGTAAGGTCCGAACTCAGACCAGTAGTTGCCCTCGGGACCGAAGTGGTTGTAGACCACGTCAACCATCACCAACAATCCACGGGTGTGAGCCGCATCGATGAACTGGCGAAATTCATCGGGCGTTCCGAACGCCGTCATCGGTGCGTACCAGTGCGTTCCGTCGTAGCCCCAATTCCAGCGTCCGGCACACGCAGCGATCGGCATCAATTCAATCGCGGTGATTCCAAGGTCGACCAATTCATCGAGTCGCTCGATCGCGGACAGGTAGGTCCCCTGTTCGGTGAACGTTCCCATGTGCATCTCGTAGATGATCAGGTCGTCCAGTTCTTTCGCAGCCGTCGTTGCGGTCGATTGAAATGAAAACTGTGTGTCGACGATCGCAGATGGACCGTGCACGCTTTCGGGTTGATAGCGTGAGGCCGGATCAGGAAGAGCATGCAGCAACATGTCGACATTAAGTTCCGCATCCACATCAACAAATGAACCGGTAGCTTCATCTCGAACGAATCGATATTGATACCGGGTGCCATCGACCACGCCGTCCACGATGCAGTGGTGAAAGCCTCGGTCTTGACGCTGCATGCGAATGAGTCGATCAGGAAGAATCTCCAGCACCACCTGTTTTTGTTTCGGAGCCCAAAGGGTGAACTCGGCGCGGTTGGAGGCTATCAGGCGTGCTCCCCATGGTATCGATTCCTCGAGCCCGATCGAATCTGTTTGCGTTGTATCCAGTTCGGCCGGTGATTCAAGCAGTCCAAACCAACGGGCTCCCTCGAGAACTCCGGAAGTGCTGGTGCCCTTCGCCAGACGCAATCGATCGGCCCAACCTGCGGTGTGATGTGCGTCGGCAACCTTGCGAGCGATTTTGCGATCCGCGTTGCCAACGACCACCGAGCGGTAACCGGCGATCAACGCCGCGGTGTCATTGCCCGAGTCGCCACAGAACACGATTTGTTCCGGCTGAAGATCGTGTTGTTCGCACCACCAATGCAACGCGAAAGCCTTGGAGGCTCCGTGCGGCAAGACATCGACCAACCCGTCGTTGTTGAATGGGTCGATGCTGCTGACGATGCTGCACGGCAGTTCGTGCAGTTTGAGGTAGGCCTCGACCGCCTCGTGGCAAGCTTCCAATTCATCGGCCGGAACGTAGTAGCTCCACTTGTGCCTTCCTTGTTTGAATGACTCCTGCAAGGTGAAGTCTTCGAGCTCGCCGATTGCTTGTCGATGTTTCTCGATATCAATTTCGCCGAGGACTTCGTCGAGAATTTGCTCGTAGGCTGATTCGCGAACGTATCCGCCTTCGCCATCCGCTTTGTAGATGCTGACACCGACATCGCACAAAATCCATTGAGGCTTTGGCAGGTCAAATTCGCCGATCGCATCACGTACGGAATCGAAGTGGCGACCGGTGACAAAGACGAGCGGCACATCGATTGCGTTGAGTTGCTCTCGAATTTGTTCCATCGAGGCTACGGCGGCATCGTCCCCTTCGAGCGGCAAGAACGTGCCGTCCAAATCCGTTGCCAAGACTTTGGGCGGCAATGCCGTGATCGAAACAATTCGCGAGGGCGTCGGGTTGGATGCGATCGTGGAATTCATCGTGTAAGATCAGCGTTGTCGCGTGAGGATGATGTTTGAAATTTCAATCAGTTCGCTTCTCAAGGATTACAACGCACGATGACCGATTCGTCGATTGCCCGCAGTCAAGTTCCTCAGGCAGGCGTCGCGGTCATTGTGGGCGAAGTGCTGTGGGATTGTTTCCCCGACCGTCAAGTGTTGGGTGGCGCGCCGCTGAATGTGGCTTGGAATTTGGCGGGCTTTGGACTGCAACCTTTGTTCGTCAGTGCCGTCGGTGACGACGATCTCGGCAAAGAGATCCTTCGCCGAATGCGTGAGTGGGGATTGTCCACTGATGCCGTCGCGGTCCTACCGGGAGTGCCCACCGGTACCGTTGCGGTGACGCTGGAAGACGGTGAACCGCAATACGAAATTGTTAGCGGTGTGGCATACGACCAGATTCCGGTGCCGAATCAATCTGTCTTGGAGTCGATCAAAAATCGAATTCGCAACGCCAGCGAACAAGGCTTCCCGTCGCTGCTCTACCACGGGACGCTCGCCTACCGAAGTCCTCACAATCGCAAAACGATTCACGAGCTGCGTGACTACTTTGCCGGCGACGATTCAACGAAATTGGATGTGTTCTTCGACATCAATGTTCGCAAGCCTCATTATGACGTGGCATGGCTGGACGATTTGATGCCCGGAGCGGGGCTGGTGAAGCTGAACGAAGACGAAATGAGCGATTTGGCCAGTCGTGAATTGGCCAGTGTGGACGATCGCCGAGCGGCGGCACACGAATTGCTTGCAAAGAGCGACAATCTCAAATGTCTTCTTGTAACGCTCGGCGCCGACGGTGCGGAGTGTTATTTGAGCGATTCCGCACAGGCAAACGACAGCGGTGATTCGAAACCGATCATCGTGGTTGCTCCGGAGCCAGATCCTCTGATCGATCCGGTCGGTGCTGGAGATGCGTTTGCATCAGTGGCGATCGCCGGGCATTTGAGAAAGCTGCCAGTGGAACCCACGCTGAAGTCAGCGGCGCTGTTTGCGTCGCGAGTCTGCGGTTTGCCGGGAGCCACCAGCGACGACAACGAGTTTTATCGGATTGATTTCACCGACGATCCGCATCGCGTTCCGGACGATTGAACGCAAACGCTGGACTCGGACCTTCTATCGACAGGAATACTATGAGCATGCCCGCCAGCGGGACACTTCGCGTCACTTTGCTTAGCTTGCACGGATTGATTCGTGCTCGAGATTGCGAACTGGGACGAGACGCGGACACGGGAGGACAGATCAAATACGTCCTCGAATTAGCGGAAGAACTTTCGCGTCGAGAGGAAGTGGAATCCGTCGAACTGGTCACGCGGCAGATCTTTGACGAGCGAGTCGGACCGGACTACGCCCAAGTCGAAGAGATCATCAATCCAAAAGCGAAAATCGTTCGTGTGCCCTTTGGGCCAAAACGGTATCTCCGGAAGGAAGGCTTGTGGCCTTATCTGGAGACCTTCATCGATCAAATGTTGGGGCATTACCGGCGGGTCGGATTGCCGGATCTGATCCACGGTCACTACGCCGATGCGGGCTACGCGGGCGCTCAATTGGCTCGCCTTCTACATGTGCCGTATGTCTTCACCGGGCACTCGCTCGGACGAGTGAAACGGCAGCGGATGGTGGCGGCATCGCAAGAATCCAAGGCTCCGAAAGCACCTCGCGATTTGGATAAAAAGTTCAAGTTCACGGTTCGCGAAGAGGCCGAAGAATTCGCGCTCGAGACCGCTTCGATGGTCATCACGAGCACCGGGCAAGAAGTCGAAGAGCAGTACTCAATCTACGATCACTATCAACCCGATCGCATGGAGGTCATCCCTCCGGGCGTCGACCTGCAGCAGTTCTATCCGGTCGATGAATCAGAACCGCTGCCGCGAATTCATGACCAGCTGACGCCCTTTTTGAAGGACTCCGAAAAGCCAATGGTCGTCGCGATGGCGCGGCCGGACGAACGGAAGAACATTGAGATGCTGGTTCGCGTGTTCGGCGAGAATCCCAAGTTTCGCGAAATGGCGAACTTGGTGCTCGTGCTGGGATCACGCGACGATTTGCGTGAGATGCCGTCCGGGCAACGCCGAGTCCTGACGAACGTTTTGCATTTGATCGATGTGTATGACTTGTACGGGCATGTCGCGTATCCGAAGTCGCATCGTCCGAGTGATGTGCCGGAGCTTTATCGTTTGACCGCCCGTCGAAAAGGGATTTTCGTCAATCCGGCGTTGACGGAACCCTTTGGGCTGACGTTGTTGGAGGCCGCGGCCAGCGGTGTTCCGATCGTTGCCACGAACGACGGCGGTCCGCGCGACATCATCGCGAATTGCCAAAACGGGTTGCTGGTCGATCCATTGTCGGCGGAAGAAATTGACCACGCGTTGATGCGTGGTTTGACGGAGCCCGAGCAATGGAAGACTTGGTCCGAAAACGGAATCGAAGGCTCGCGAACGCACTACAGTTGGGGCAACCACGTCGATCGCTACCTGCGAGACGTGACCGAAATCATCGAGGAGTCGGCGACTCCGGCGCTTGCTCAATCGATGGGCCGAACGACGCGTCGATTGCCCGAGTTCGATCGAATAATCATGACGGATCTCGACAACACTTTGACCGGCGACGAGGACGCTCTGGCGGACTTTGTTGATCTGCTGAACACGGCCGGACGAGATGTTGGATTTGGCATCGATACCGGGCGTTCGCTCGATGAAGCCATGTCGCTGATCACGAAACTCAATTTGCCGCGGCCTGATGTATTGTCGGCGGCTGTTGGTACTGAGTTGTACTACGGCCAGGACCTCACGCCTGACCTTTCATGGCGTAAACAGATCAAGCACCACTGGCAACCGAAGCTGGTTCACGACGTGCTTGATGAAGTGCCCGGTTTGTTTTTGCAAAAGGACAAGGATCAATCCGAATTTAAGATCAGCTACCGGATCGACCCGGAAGCATCGCCGTCCGTTGCACAAATTCGCAAAATGCTTCGTTCGGCCGGACTTCGTGTGAAAGTCGTGTTGTCGCTGGGATCGTTTTTAGACATCATCCCGCTCCGCGGCGGCAGCGAACTGTCGTTGCGACACCTCGCTTATCGCTGGGGGTTTGAACCCGAGCGTTTGCTGGTCGCGGGAGACTGCGGCAATGACGAAGGCATGCTGAAGGGTGGCACATTAGGCGTCGTCGTCGGGAACTACAGTCCCGAACTCGACAAGCTGCGTCGATTGCCACGGATTTACTTCGCTGAAGGGCACCACGCTCGTGGGATCATGGAAGGAATCGAGTATTACGATTTCCTCAACCACATCCGAATTCCGAACGATCGGATCGAGCACGAGCCCGGGAAGCACCGGACGAGCGAAACGGCGGGTGAGGAAACGAATGAACAACATGACGAACAATCCGCAGGCGACATGAATGACGACCGCAACCAACGTCAATCTTCTGAAACCGCCACTGCCTCCTGATCCAGCCCCCGCTCCAGCAAAGAACATGAACGCAATGCTCACCAACGCGCTGATGCACGCGGTTCGCAACGGCGTGAAGGATTCGCGGGCGCAGAGTGCGTTGAATCGTTTGCTGCCGAAATTGGAATCGTTTTGGGAAGTCGAAAACGTTTCCCAGCAAGAAGCCGACGAAATTCAGATGCGAATCGTCCAGCACTGGGACGACCTGTTTGGTTACCTGGTGCACCTGTACGGCGACCAATGGGATTTCTTTTACCACCTCGAACAAATCCTGCACACGATCATTCGCGGCTGGCGGATGCGCCCCGAGCCGTTGAAGCAGGACGACGAAAATCGCATCAACAATCCGGAGTGGTATCAATCTGAGAAGCTGGTCGGCGGAGCCCTCTACGTTGATTTGTTCAGCGAAAATCTCGGCGAGTTGCGAAAGCAGATCCCGTATTTTCAAGATCTCGGGCTGAGCTACCTTCACCTGATGCCGCTATTCGCGGTGCGACCAGGCAACAACGACGGCGGCTATGCGATCAGCAACTACCGCAGCGTGGATCCTCGAGTCGGAACGATCGACGATCTGCGGTTGTTGGCGGACGATCTGCGCGAGGCTGGAATTCTTTTGGTGCTCGACTTTGTATTCAATCACACCGCCGACGATCACTACTGGGCCCAACAAGCTCAGTCGGGAAATGAGGAATACCAAAAGTACTACTTCATCTTTCCTGATCGCGAAGTGCCGGATCAGTACGAGCGGACGCTTCGTGAAATCTTCCCGACCGTTCGCCGTGGGAACTTCACGTGGCACGATGGGATGCAGCAATGGGTCTGGACGACGTTCAATAGCTTCCAGTGGGATTTGAATTATCGAAACCCGGAAGTCTTCCGAGCGATGTTGTCGGAGATGTTGTTCATTGCCAACACGGGTGTCGATCTGTTGCGTCTGGATGCGGTCGCTTTCATTTGGAAACAAATGGGAACGAACTGCGAAAACCTTCCCGAAGCCCACACGTTGATTCGAGCATTCAACTCGTGCGTTCGAATCGCAGCACCCGGTTTGGTGTTCAAGAGCGAAGCGATTGTGCATCCCGATGATGTGGTGCGTTACATCAGTCACAAAGAATGCCAAACGTCGTACAACCCGACGCTGATGGCGTTGATGTGGGAGTCGCTGGCCACGCGAGACACCAAGTTGCTGCGAAGATCTTTGGCCCGACGCCATAAATTGCCGGAGCGAACGACGTGGGTGAACTACCTGCGTTGTCACGACGACATCGGTTGGACTTTCGATGACGCGGACGCTGCGGCGGTTGGAATCGAAGCTTTTGGGCATCGCCAATTCCTCAATGCGTTTTACACCGGTCAGTTCGAAGGCTCTTTCGCGCGAGGTGTGCCATTCCAGCACAACCCCGACAACGGCGACATGCGGATCAGCGGGACGCTCGCATCATTGGCGGGTTTGGAGCAAGCCATCGAGGCTGAAAGCGACGATTTGAAAGAACTGGCGATTCGCCGCATTCTGTTGCTCAACGCGATGATGCTCAGTGTCGGCGGGATTCCGTTGGTGTACTTGGGAGAAGAGTGGGGAGCACTGAACGACTACGATTTCGTCAAAGATCCCGCGAAAGCCGGCGACACCCGTTGGGTTCACCGTCCCAAAATGCAGTGGAAGTTCCTCGACGAACTTGGTGATGACGGTTCCATTCGCGGTCGCATTTATCGATCGATTCGCAAGCTGATCGCGATTCGAAAAATGACGCCAGCGTTTGGTGGTTTGGACATGGAGCTGTTGGTGCTCGAGTCGCCTCACCTGCTCGGCTACGTTCGTCAACACGAAGGCAACCGTGTCATCGTCGTCGCGAACTTTTGTGAGCACTCGCAAGAGATCGACAGCAACCGACTGCGGACGGCTGGCATGGGTCGCTTCTTCGAAGATCTCTACTCGGGGCAAACGATCACCACATCGCATCCGTTGACGTTGGGCCCGTACGAATTCATGTGGCTGCACCGCGTCTGATCAAATCGATTCAGCCAACTGGCTCAGTAGTCCTGGCCGGTGAGGCTTTCTAGCACCGATTGTTGCCAGGTCTGCAGTTGATCGGTCAGGCTTTGGGCGATCTCAGGCTGGTCGGCGAGCACGTTCTCGGTCTCAGTCGGATCTGTACGCATCTCAAAGAGTTGTTTGGAGCCATCCGCGGAGACAACTAGTTTGAAGCGATCGTCCAGGATCACGCGGTTGCCGCCGAAGTCTTGCGGCTCAATCTTCGGGTGATGGAAATTGACAAAGTTTCGCGTTGCATTGCCCCGCATCAATTTCACCAGCGGCGTGGTGCCTCGCTGGGCTTCCTCGGGCAGGTAAGGATCCCGCTGGGATTCTCGGCGGTGGTCGAAGCTCCAGAAACAAATCGGTTGATTGCGTTGTTTCATCTTGCCATCCAGCAGTGGAACCAGACTGATGCCATCGAGTGGTCGTTGCGGCACCGCGACGCCCGCGAGTTCACAGAGCGTTGGCAGGATGTCGGTTGTGACTGATGGAACCTGCGAAGTGGTCGGCTGGCGGATTTTGGCCGGCCATTCGATCAATCCTGGTACGCGGATTCCGCCGTCATACAGGTCCGATTTTTGGCCACGCAGTGGCGAAGTGACGATTCCATCACCGGATGTGCCGTTGTCGCCGCAGTACCACAACATGGTATTGTCACGAAGTTGATTCGCGGCCAACCACTGACGTAGGGTTCCAATTGAACGATCCATTGCAGTGATTTCTGCATAGCGTTCGCGGAGAACATCGCCGAGTGGTCGCCGGACTGGCAACCCGGTTTTGTTGGAGGTCAGGCGTGTCATTTGGTCGGAATATTGGCTGGGCAGTTCGTCGTACAGTGCCAAGTCTTTTGGCAAGCCGCTGTAGGGCTCATGCGGTGATCCATACCAGATCACGAGAAAGAATGGTTCGTCACTTGGGACCGTTTGAAGGTATTCAATCGCTCGATCAACCAGCAATTCGGAGCTCTCGCCCTGGAACTGCTGAGGTGCGCCACCGTTGTGCGACAGCCAAGGGTTGAGCTCGAAGAAGTTGTCGTGTGACAACCACTCGTCGAAGCCGAACGCTCCTGGGTTCGTCGGTGAGGAGGCTTTGACCGGTCCGAGGTGCCACTTGCCGAAGTGGGCGGTGTGGTAGCTCGCTTGTTTCAACAAGCTGGCAACACCGATCTCTTCGGGACGAATCGAATAGTTTGGCGTGAACGTTCCGTAGCGGTTTGGATGCCGTCCGGTGATGACGCTGCCTCTTGTTGGCGAGCACGTCGGATGGGCGGCATAAAAGCGATCCAGTCGCAGTCCGGTCGCCGCCATTTGGTCCAGGATCGGTGTCTGCAAGTGTGGATGGCCGTTGTATCCGGTCTCGTCCCATCCGTGATCGTCGCCCATCAGCAGAATGACGTTCGGTCGATCTGCTGCGGAAACGTTGCCACTCCAATTGCCGAGCACCATCGCGCTCACGATGGCAGCAAGCAACAAGAAGTGGATGACGATTGTCCGAGAGATCTGGAAGGAAGGCATCGATGGTGGCTCCGGGGCAAGACAGACGAAGGGAGGATACGAATGTAACCGTTTCCTCACGCGTATGCCCGCGTCGCTCTGCCACCTTCGGTCACACGATCAGCATCGCGTCGCCGTAGCTGAAGAAGCGGTATTCGTTCGCGATCGCTTCTTTGTATGCACGGCGAATCAAGTCGTGACCGGCGAACGCGCTGACCAAAACCAACAGCGAACTTTTGGGCAGGTGAAAGTTCGTCATCAATGCATCGACCACGCCAAACCGATAAGGCGGCTTGATGAAGATATCCGTCGCGCCAGTCCAGGTTTCCGCGACACCGCGGCCATTCGTTTCGTCTCGCTGAGCCACGCAGCTTTCCAGCACGCGAACGCTGGTTGTGCCCACGGCAACGCAGCGACCACCACCGCTCCGACGATCGTTGATTATTTCCACCGCGTCGTCTTCGATTCGGCCCCACTCTTCGTGCATTCGGTGCTGGTCGATGTCATCGACTTCGATCGGCCGGAAAGTGCCGATGCCGACATGCAACGTGACTTCGGCCATTGCAGTTTGCCCCTTCGCGATCTCACCCATCAGTTGTTTTGTGAAGTGCAGTCCGGCGGTTGGAGCCGCGACGCTTCCTGCATCTTCGGGTTTGCTGCTGGCGAAAACGGTTTGGTAATTTGTCACGTCCGCATCGACCATGTGTCCGTCGCGAATGTACGGCGGGATGGGAATGCGGCCGTAGCGATCCAGCCATTTGCCTGGTTCGATCGCCTGCGAAGGTCCTTCGAAGAAATCGTTCGGAACCGGTTGAACGAGCAAGTGGCCTTCGTCGTCGCGTCCGATCACCATCAGCTCGCCACCCGCTCTCGCGTCGCGGTCATCCAGCGTGATTGTTTCTCCGGTTTGCAGCGTGCCACGAGTCTTGGTCAGTAGCTCCCAGACGCCGGTCGCTCGATCGGACCGCAAGAACAGCCCCTGCCAGCGACCTCCCGTTTTGGTGCGTCTGCCAAACAATCGAGCCGGAACGACTCGCGAATTGTTCATCACCATCACATCTTCCGCTCGAAGCAATTCTGGAAGGTCCCGAACATGGTGATGTTCGATCTCACCCGATGCCCGATCGATCACCATCAGCCGAGCGTCGACTCGGTTTGGCAAAGGCTCCTGTGCGATCAGTTCGCGAGGCAGTTCGTAGTCGTAGAGATCCAGGGATGGCATGCGGAAAGACGCGTACGGACGGAGGAAAAGTGTCGGAAACAATCGATCGACCAGCATAGGGACGTTCGGCGATTGTCGCGAGCACAGCTTCCGGGAACACCTTCTAGGAACACCGCATCTTCCAGGAACGCTGCATCGGTTCGCGGCCTCCGTCCAGGTTGAGATGAAGGATTCACCCAGGATCGGGGTTCAGGCAATGCGGTGCCATCGCAGGCGGCATCCGCGACAGAGGAAGCTGATTTGCTAATTGTAAAAGGAATGGGGCATCCAGTTTTGTCCGCGGTGTACCGGTCAGCGTACCGGTCAGCTCGCCATGGCGGGCGACGAAAGTGATTGGCAAAGTGATCCGCAGTCGTCGAGAGTCTTTGCATCCTTCCGCGTCGTCTCGACGAATCGGCTTGGAATCGCCATAACAGTGGCCGTTGCGAAAACCGCTGAGTCATGGCGGCCCGTCTCCCACCTTTCTTTCCCCATTCTTTCAGGCAACTCGATGGAAGCCGGAATCGTCGGCTTGCCCAATGTCGGCAAAAGCACCCTTTTCAACGCTCTGACGTCCAGCGTCGCGGCTCAAAGTGCCAACTACCCGTTCTGCACGATCGAGCCCAACGAAGGGATCGTCAGTGTTCCCGATGCGCGTCTGCATCGGATCACTGATTTCATCAAGCCTCAAAAGGTCATTCCTTCGGCACTGAAGCTGGTTGATATCGCCGGCATCGTCAAAGGTGCCGCCGAGGGCGAAGGCTTGGGCAACAAGTTCCTCAGTCACATCCGACAAGTCGACGCGATCATGCAAGTCGTGCGTTGCTTCGAGGATCCCGATGTGATTCACGTCAGTGGTCAAGTCAATCCGATCGCGGATATCGACACGATCGAAACGGAACTCGTGTTGGCTGATATGCAAACGCTCGAGAACGCGTTGGGCAAGGCACAGCGAACAGCTCGCAGTGGTGACAAAGAAGCCAAGCTTCGAGTGGCTGCGATCGAGAAATGCAACGCTCACTTGGAAAGCGAGCAACCATTGCGGACTTTGGAGTTGCCAGAAGCGGAACAAAACGCGATCAGCAGCTATGGCTTGATGACCGCCAAACCAATTCTGTACATCGCCAATGTCGACGAAAACGATCTGAACGGCGAACACGAATTGGTCGCCAAGGTTCGCGAGCACGCGGCCAAGACCGGTGCTTCGGTGGCCTGTGTTTGTGCCAAGCTGGAAGCCGAGATCGCGGAACTGGACGAAGAAGATCGCGATGAGATGTTGGCGGACGTGGGCTTGGAAGAACCATCGCTCAACATCATTGCCCGCGAAGCGTACCGCACCCTTGGGTTGCAGAGCTTTTTCACGGCTGGTGAAACAGAAGTCCGCGCTTGGCCGGTTCGAATTGGATCCACGGCTCCACAAGCTGCCGGCGTGATTCACAGTGATTTCGAACGCGGGTTCATCCGAGCCGAGATCTACCAGTTGCCTGAGTTGGAAGAATACACGACCGAGAAAGACATTCGCCAAGCCGGTAAACTCCGTGTGGAAGGCAAATCGTATGTGATGCAGGACGGTGACATCTGTCACTTCTTGTTCAACGTTTGATTGTCGTTCCGGCATCAAGTCAGCGATCGAAATCCGAGTCGCTGTTTGGCCCACGCTCCCACCGCCATCCCTCCTACTGACGGTTCTATGAACAAAATGTTGATTCCAATTCTCTTCGCAATCGGCACGGCGTTGTTTTGGGGCTGCTATGGCCCAACCATCGGCAACGCTCAGGCTCCTCGGGTCAACGGCGCACCGCTGTGGTCACCGTTCAAGCCCTACGTATTCATTGGCATCGCTTACTTGGTCATCGCGATCATTGGCGGGCTGGCAATGATGGGTGTCAAAGGCGACTCGTTTAACTTCTCTGGAGAGCACTTTGCGACCGTCAAATGGGGGTTTCTTGCGGGGTGCTTGGGAGCCTTTGGAGCTCTTTGTTTGACCACGGCGATGATGACCAGCAAAGGTAACGCGTTGCTGGTGATGCCGATCGTGTTCGGCGGTGCTGTGTCGGTCACGGCTCTGGTGTCAATCCTCAAGTTGGGCGGGCATGTGCAGATCAGTCCTCTGCTTTGGGTCGGAATGGCGTTGACCGTCGTTGGTGTTGTGATCGTGGCAATGAACACGCCGCACGGGCATGCTCCTGCCAAACCAGCGACGGATTCGAGTCAGCCTGCGGAACCGCACGCGGCGACACCAGTCGAATCCGACGACACGCAAGCGTCCTAGTTTCTGACCTGGAATGATGAGCGACATGAATCCGCCCAGTGATCCACTCTCGGTCTGTCGAGCGATCGACGCCGAGCTGACTCACGTCTGGATGATCCGGACGTTCCTCAAGCACGCCGATGAAGCGGAAGAGGACGAGGATCTGCGAGAGGTCGTTAGAGATCTGTACGATTTCATCTTGGCGGTCGGTCCGGTGACGGAAGAAACCGACACCAAGGCGTACATGAAAATGGCCAAGAAGAAGCTCCGGCGCCTTCGTGGTGCCACGGAACTCTACGAGGCGATTCAGCCCGAAGTCAGCGGCCACACCAATTTTTCGATGGCTGCGAAGTCGTTGCGACTGGCGGTGGATCGAATCATTGCGTTGGTCCAATCCCCACAATAAATCGCCCGCCTTTCCCAGGCTCTCGCGAAGCGTTTTCAGTCGCCGGATGGCCGTCAATCTGCTCGTGATCGATCGGGCGATCTGCCGACGCTCAGTTGGAACAGCGAGATCTCTCCTACAGGCGGAAAAACCCCGCGAAATCCGAGGGAATCGGCGCGAACGCACGCCCGGGGGACTGGAAGGAAAACGATTCGACAGCGATAACAGGATTCCAAGCCGAAGGTCTCCAATTTTTTCCGCGACTCCCACTGTGCATTGATGAGCTCACCTGCCAAAGCTGCCAAACTCGCTCTCGAAGACGGCACCGTCTACACCGGAACCAGCCTCGGGGCAGAAGGCGAAACGACTGGAGAAGTCGTCTTCAACACCTCGATGACCGGGTACCAAGAAATCCTGACTGATCCCAGCTACTGCGGTCAGTTGGTGACAATGACTTATCCCGAAATGGGCAACTACGGGATCAACTCGATCGACCTCGAAAACCGCGGCACATCGCTGGCCGGATTCATCATCCGCAACGAAAGCCGTCTGCACAGCAACTATCGCTCGGAAGGATCGCTGAGCGACTACCTTAAATCGCAGGGAGTCGTTGGTCTGGCGGGCATCGACACGCGAGCCTTGGTGCGTCGGATTCGCAGCGAAGGTGCCATGCGAGGCGTCTTGTCGACGACTGATTTGGACGACGCATCATTGGTTGCCAAGGCAAAGGCGTCGCAAGGTTTGGTCGGTCGTGACTTGGTCAAAGAAGTCATGCCAACTCAATTGGAAAAGTGGACCAACGAACTCGACGATTGGACCATTCGCGAAATTCGCGAAGCGGCCAAGGAAGCGTCGCTGGGCGATGAAAGCCGGCCGCATGTTGTCTGCATGGACTTCGGCATGAAGTGGAACATTCCACGCCACCTGCGTTCACGCGGCAATCGAGTCACGATCGTGCCGGGCAACACACCCGCCGACGACATTTTGAAGATGGATCCCGACGGCGTCTTCCTTTCCAACGGTCCTGGCGACCCCGAACCGTTGACCTACGCTCACAAGACGATCGGTGAATTGCTCGGTCAAGTTCCTGTGTTTGGAATTTGCCTCGGTCATCAGTTGTTGTCCGTCGCTTGTGGTGCCAAAACCTTCAAACTGAAGTTCGGTCACCGCGGTGCCAACCAACCCGTTATCGATTTGGAAACGGGCAAGGTTGAGATCACCAGCCAGAACCACGGTTTCGCGGTCGACGACCAAGGTTTGCCGGACTGCTTGGAAGTCACTCATCGCAACCTCAACGATGATACGATCGCGGGTGTGCGTCACAAAGACACCGGTGCCTTTGCGGTTCAATATCACCCCGAGGCCGCTGCGGGCCCTCACGATAGCCATTACTTGTTCTCGCGATTCCAAGAACAACTGAACGAGAAGTGCGGGGTGAACGCATGAGCAAAGGCCCCAGGACAGCCATCAGCCCAACTCGCGAAGAGAATTATCCCGAGTGGTACCAACAAGTCATTCGGGCAGCCGACCTAGCTGAGAATTCGCCAGTTCGCGGTTGCATGGTGATCAAACCCTGGGGCTACCAGCTTTGGGAAAACGTCCAGCGTGCTTTGGACGACATGTTCAAAGCCACGGGACACCAGAACGCTTACTTCCCATTGTTCATTCCGATGAGCTTCCTTGAAAAGGAAGCTGAACACGTCGAAGGATTCGCGAAAGAGTGCGCGGTCGTTACGCACCATCGCCTCGAACCGGATCCCGACGGTGGTTTGCGTCCTGCAGGCAAACTCGAAGAACCCCTGATCGTTCGTCCGACCAGCGAAACGATCATCGGTGCAACTTATGCCAAATGGGTACAGAGCTATCGCGATTTGCCGATCCTGATCAACCAATGGGCCAACGTGGTCCGCTGGGAAATGCGGACGCGAATGTTTTTGCGGACGGCGGAGTTCTTGTGGCAAGAAGGCCACACCGTTCACGCGACCGCGGAAGAAGCGATCGAAGAAACCGAGAAGATGGTCGAGGTCTATCGCGACTTTGCCGAGAATTGGATGGCGATGCCTGTCATCGTCGGCAGCAAAACTCCGCTGGAGCGTTTCCCCGGTGCGGTTGAGACGCTGTCGATCGAAGCCATGATGCAAGATCGCAAGGCATTGCAGGCCGGGACAAGCCACTTCCTTGGGCAGAATTTCTCGAAGGCCCAAGAGATCAAATTCCAAAGCGAATCCGGTGACATCGAATACGCTTGGACGACGTCATGGGGCGTCAGCACTCGATTGCTGGGTGCTTTGATCATGACACACAGTGACGATGATGGATTGGTCCTGCCGCCTCGTTTGGCACCGATGCACGTCGTGATTCAGCCGATCTACAAAGATGATTCTCGCGCCGAGGTGATGGAATACGTTCAGTCACTTCGCGATGAATTGGCGGCACAAACGTATGCCAACGCCCCGATTCGTGTCACGATCGATGACCGCGATATTCGTGGTGGCGAGAAGAAGTGGTACCACGTCAAACGCGGCGTGCCGATTCGCTTGGAAGTCGGTCCAAAAGATATCGCAGCGGGAACCGTGTTCTGCGGCATCCGGAATCAACCCAAAAGCGTTGGCATCGAACGAGCCGAACTCGTTGCAACGATCAGCGACAAGCTGGCAACGTTGCAGCAAGAACTCTTCGATGCGGCGTTGAAGTTGCGGGAAGACAACACGGTCGAACTCAAATCAGAAGCCGAGTTCCGTGACTTCTTTGCCGACAAAGGTGACACCGCCATCACGGGCGGATTCGCTTGGTGCCACTACTGTGATGAGGATTCGCTGCAGCCGTTGTTGAAAGAGCTGAAGGTCACGATTCGCTGTGTCCCTCAAACGAACAACGAAGCCGAAGGCACCTGCTTCTTGACGGGCAAACCAGCTTCACAACGAGCCGTTTTCGCGAAAGCCTATTAAGCTTTTCGTGGCAACGCGGAAGTGGTCAATTTGTTTCGATCCCGTCGGCGATTTCGTATTGGTTTCGCCGACGAGTCAGACGCTCGAACACCATCCACAGCAAGCCACAGATTGTCGCCACGCCCATCAATCCGGCCGGCCAAGCTCCGATGCGAACGTACAAGCTGACTCGTTGGTCTCGTTCGGGTTGAGCGTAGATCACGCCGCTTTGTCCTTTGGGTAAACGCTCCATGATCCGGCCTGACGAATCGATCCAAGCGGTCGGTCCACCGTTGGCTGCGGACAGAACCGGACGCCGACATCCGACGGCTACCAATTGGGCGCACCTCAGATGGTGATCGACCACGGCTGAGTCGTGAAACCAAACGTCGTTGGTCAGTGTCACGATCGCGTCGGGCAGTTTGGGCGTGGCTCGCGAATTCAGCTGGTGCATGTGATTGACCGGAATCCGCTCGACCGCGGTCTCAATGCATAAGTTCGGCAGCAGCGAGATTCCGTCCAGGTCAAATCGTTCGGGCTGCGTGCCTCGATTTAGGCCCAACCCCGGCGGCACCATGTCGCGAATCCATGGCAAGCTGTGCACCAGTGGGATCGTTTCTCCAAACAAGACCAAATGGTTCTTGGAGTACGTCCCTGACATCTTGCTCGATGAATCCACCCATACGACGCCGCTGTATTGGCTTGGACGGTCCGCATACTGAACAAGACCGCAACCGCCGATGATCGACGGAGGATCTTCGCTCGCCAGGGTCGAGCTGGCGGCCATCGCGTATTGAATGCTTTGGGCTCGGTTCAGAAACTCAACTTGGTTGCTTTCCACGGCGAAACGAAGTTGTTCGGGCTGCAACGCGGGCAACGACGGGGTTTGCATGAAGTCAGGGACGACCAAGTCAGGACCCGTGGACATCCAAGGCATGCCTCCCGAGAACATTGATTCCGGCCAAACGACGGCGGTGAGTTCGGACTCCGACTTCGCTGCCGCGTCGATCGCCAACTGAGCGTAGGCGGCGAAGATCTCTTGCTCCCTTGCAACGTCCTGTTCGTAGACCGTCAGCTCGTTACCGCCAAGCAAGGCGATGGTTTTGCCGGTTGGCTCGGTGGCGACATTCATCGTCATCGCACCGTAGGCCAGTGTGGCAACCAACAATCCGCCAGCGATCGCGAGAGATGTTCCGGGTGATTCGAACGTGACGGGATTTCTTCGGACGACCCAGCGGTTCAGCGCTTCATGCATTGCGACGTTGACGCACACGATTACAAAGCTGACCGCATAGGTTCCACCCAGATCCGCAATCTGAATCAGCATCGGCATATCCGCGAGCGAGTGACCCAGCATCAGCACCGATATTCCGGTGAAGAAATAGTTGCGGATCCATTCCAGCCCGACCCAGGTCACCGCGGCAACAAGGCAGATTGGAATCTTGCTTTGTAGCGGTGACGGATACGCCCGCCCAGTCGACGAATGCCAACGGCGTAGCAGCGCGACAAACAGAAGCGGGTAGATCGCCAGGTAGGCTGACAAAGCGATCCAAGGCAGGAACATCAGCGGGTGGGCGTATCGCAGTCCCTGAAGACTGATCAACCAATAAGCAAGCGACGCAACGTAGAGTGTTCGCTTCCAAGGTGAACTCGAATCAACCTCCGAAATCGCCAGCAGCGGAACGAGGGCGATGAACACCAACGGACCGATCGCGAGCGGTGGCCCAGATAGCCACAGCACCACTGCGAAAGCAGTCGACGCCGCGAGTAGCCACCTCGCCGAGGCGGTAATCGGAGTCGGTTGATTTGGCGACGGTTGCTTGGATGCGACGTCCGACGCGGGATTGTCGGACGAAGAGATGGGTTCGCTCAACGGAGAAGCTCAAATTCGCGGGGCGATTGTTTTCCCCGTGAAATACCAGCCCAACCGCGGGGCGACAACCCGTTACGCTTTTCCGAGGCTCGTTAAGCCTTGGCTGTGCCGGGCCAGAATCGTTTCCAGCGGCTTTCGTTGCCGGCGTGGTCTTCGCCTCCGGCTCCTTCTTCCGTTGCCACTCCGGCTTCCCGGTGGGTCAATCGATACGCAACGTCCCGGAAAGCCTGGGTCAAGGCTGCCTTCGGGGCTTGCGTGATCAACGGCACACCGTTGTTGCGGACTTCGACCATCGTTCGGTAGTCGTTGGGAAGCAAAGCAAAGATCTCTCGTCCGAGAGTTTCCTTTGCTTTCTTCAGGCTGATTTGTCCGGCGTCCAAACCAGCTCGGTTGACGATGATTTCCACGCGGTCGGCCAAGCCTTCCGTCTCGTCGAAGCTCATCATCAATCGAACCACGTTGCGAAGGCATGGCAAGTCCAACTGAGTGACCAACAACACCTTCGATGCGGATTCGATGGCGATCATGTCCAAAGCGTTGTAGGTCTTGGACAGATCGACAATCAGGTGCGTGAACGAAGCTTTCAACAAACCGACCACCTTGCGGAGGCTCTCGGCGTCAATCGATTCGAGGTCGTGCAACTCGACCGGTCGCGGCAACAAGTACAAACCGCTGGAGTGCTTCGTCAAAGACTTCTTGAGCAGTTGGATGTCCAACCGACCAATGTTTTGAACCACGTCGGCGAGTGTGTAGTCGGGAATCGCATCCAAGAAGACATCGGCGTCGCCAAGTGCCAAATCGAGGTCCAGCAAAGCGACGCTGTTTCGGCTTTCTTCCGCCAGCACACAACCCAAGTTGACCGCGGTGCTGGTCGTTCCAACGCCACCGGTTGCTCCCGCGATCGCAATCACTTCGCAAGAACGGTTGCGAGTGTCTCCACCACCAAATTTGGTCTGGCTGATTCGGCCGAGAGCGGATGACAGTTCGTCTTCCACCAATGGCAACGTCAGAAATTCGCGAGCCCCAGCGCGAATCGCCTGCAGAATCAATTGTCCGTCGCTGACTGCACTGGTCGCGAGCAGTGCCGTGTCAGGTGTCTCACGAGTGATCCGCTCGATCAGTTTGATCGCGGTGGTTGAATCCGTGTCCAATGAAATGACGCCGACGTCCGGAGTCGTTTGATCAACGATGTCAGGGAAGAACTCGTAGCGTGAGCAGTCCGCTTCTAGCCAAACGGTGTCCATCCCCAGAAGCATTGCTTTGAGAGTTTCGCGGGACGAGTCGTTTGGATCGACCAAGGCCAATCGTAGGACGTTACTCATATCAGACAACTTCGATAGACAGAGAAAAGTTTCTTGGGGACAGCCCGTGTTTCATTGGGCGACATGGTGGGGCGTTTCGAGTTCACTCAAACGATCATCGGTATTCCGGTTGGCTGACGATCACACCATCCGCAACCTTTGTTGGTTCAGGACCAGGAATGATTGCATTCGGAGGAAGCAATTCGCCGGCACCAAAACGATTGTTGGCGGGAGGCGTGGTGTTTTGTGCCGTCCGAGGCGGGTAGTAGCCGGATGCGTTCGGCATCGACCGTTGCGGTGCGTTCCGCGAGGCTTGCGGAGTCGACATGGTTGGATCAACGATCTCGCCTTGCGGGTAGGCTTGGCCGGGAACGCCGTTCATGGGTGCCTGGTAGATCGGCGGTTGATGCAACATCGGACCGGATTCGATCGGTGCACCTTGATAGCCACCGTCGATGCCAGGTTGCAGGTTCTCGTTGTAGCAATCGTTGGCCTTCAAGTTGGGCACTTCGATGTGTCCCAAAGCGTAGAGCTCTTTGTCGTCAGGCGAATGTGTGTTCATGCCTGGGCCGCCGCGAGGGACTTCGTGTGGATCCATCGCTTCCACCAATTCAGGCGTTACCATGATCAACAGCTCGATTTCGTTACGAAGCTCTTGCGTTTGACGGAACAGTGATCCGACGTAGGGAAGACTTCCGAAGAAGGGCGTTCGGCTGATGGTTGATTCGGTCCGACTTTGCAGCAAACCGGCCAGAGCGAACGTTTGCCCCGCTTGCATTTCGACGGCTGTTTCGACATATCGAGTCGTGAACGCGGTGACGTTCGTACCGTCGATGGTGACGGCACGCGACGGGTCGGGCTCGCTGACTTCTGGTCGAACTTCCAAACGAATCCGGCCGGGGCCGACGACGAAGGGAAGGAAGTCGATGCTCGTACCATAGTCTTCGTACGAAATTTGAACTTGCCCGTTTTGACCCGGGATGATCGTCGGAATGCGACCACCGACAGTGAATCGGGCCGGACGACCGTGGGTGGCAACAACCGTCGGCTCCGCCAACAGTTTGACCAAGCGTTGTTCTTCCAAAGCGCTGATTACTGCTTCAAAATTGTTGCTCATGTTCAAGCGAACGTTGCTGTTGCTGTTGGTGATCGGGCCGATGGGACCGAGAATCGCTCCGTCATCAGGGAACGTACCCAGTGCGTCCACGTTGAGAAGACCGGAAGGTCCATTGAGCAACGTGAAGCTGTCGTCCAAGACGGCGAGGTCGACGCCCAATTGGCGAAGCTTTGTACGGCTGACTTCCATGATCTTGGTATGCAACAGGACTTGCTGAATGCCGACCACTTGAATGTTGTTGATCACAGTCGTGTAGAACTGTTCCGTGATCGCAACCGCTTTGTCCACATCGTCGACGCTGGTCACATAACCCGAGATGATTGCCGATTCACCAATCGGCGTGACGCGAAGCGATGCGAGTGGCAACTGTGAGTTGAGGATGCCTTCGACTTCGCGAGCATCCGCGACGACGGTGACGTCGATCGTGTACAGCTTGTCCTCGGTGTCCCAGAGGTTGATCTGTGTGGTACCGGGAGTCTTGCCGAAGACCTGGATTTGGTTTTCGGAAACCGGAGTTGCACCCAAGACTTCTTCGTTGTGAACTTGGAAGCGGGGGATGCGTTCGCCGAGCGAAAGAATGCGGCTGCTCTTGACGATCAAATCCATCCGCTCAACGGTTTGGTTGATCTGGTGATCACCCGCGGCAGAAGCAAGCGTCGTAGCAGACTGCGCCATCACCGGTTGGGTGCATGGGATCGTCGCCAACGCGAGAACGGCGGCAACCAAGCATCTGACCAAACGGTCGCGACGGATAAGAAAAGTGCACACTCGCATCTGAGGCATCCTTGCCGGGGCGGGTCGAGTTATTCATTCATCTCCGCGAGAATTCATCCATGAACTCTCGGCGATCAATCCGTCGCGTGAGCGGCGGGGCGGCAATTCGCTGGGTAGCGATTTAGCCGTGGCATCAGTGGTGAATCAGGTTCAGTTCAGTCCGAGCCTTCAGCGGCTGGTCGGACCAAACTCGTCGGGTCGCGAACCATCTGCTTTAGGTGGTCCGCTGTTGTAGAATGGACTTTGCGATCCATTCAGATAGCTGTAATCGGTTGGTGCACTGGGATCATCCAGTTCGTTCTCGCTGGGGAGGGGATAATCTGCACCCGGCCGAGTCCGAAGGTCGGTATTTGTTTCTTCGAGGTCTTCACGACCCGATTCAGCCAACACCTTCGGCACGCTGGACCCTTCTTCGATCCAGTATTCCGTCAACACACCGCCGGACATCTTCAACATCTTGAAGCCCCGCTTCTTCTCTTTTTTGGGTGCTTGGATGGATGGCTTCACGACAGGAGTTTCGACGCGATTGTTATCTTCTTCGCGTTGAGCTTGTGCGATTTGATAGTCCGACAACCAACGCAAGAACTCTTGGCCGGCACCGCCGTCCGTTTCACCGTCTTTTGTTTCGTTGATGTCGCTCGGGTTGCCCAGCGTCAGGCGAATCTTTCCAAGTTCGCTGGCATAGGTCCAAGCGGGTGTGTCCTTCTTATGAATCAGGAGCGAGATCGAACGAGCCGGTTTGGCTTCGAGCTCTGGATCAACTTCGCGTTCGGTTCGACCGTCAACGGCGAAGACTCGCACGCCCGTCAAAACTGTTTTCGCGGTTGTCTCGGGGATCAATTCGCTTTTGACGAAGTACGCCATCACATCGACTCGGTCGCCGGGGCGTACCAAAGTTGCAACGCTGCTTTCCGGGTCAGCACGCATCGATACGACGCTGAAGCCGACTGGAATGGTTTGTGAAGAACCGTTGGCATCGGCCATCAATTTGACCGGCATCACGGGTTCGCCTTCGTAGAAACGTTGACGCGCAAACTTGCCTTCGACGTCTTCGAGTTTCCCGCTGGCTCCCGTGGGAACGCGATCGGCAGGCCATTGTTCGAGACGGATTTTGTCGGCGGTGATTTCTTCGGCAATGTCAATGGTTTTCGCGGTCACGAAGATTTCGACCGTCGCGACTGAACTCTGACCCGTCGACTGAGCTTGCATCCACTGGCTAACGCCGATCGCGGCGATCGTGCCGCAAACGCAGGCCAGGATGAGGAAGACTGATTTGTTTCGCATGGCAATCGAGTGGGTAACCAGAGTTGACAGACTGCTCGCGTTGAATTCGATCGATGGCCGACCGCCCGCAATGGAAGCGTCACTCACGGTATCGGGCGTGAGTCTTCAAGAGCTAAACACACTTGGGGCAACCGAGTCCGCTTGCCCAATCGTCACAGATTGACACGCGACCGTTTTGCTTGTGATTTCCAACGCTTGGAGGGAAAAGCCCCTGAATTTGGGGCACAAATGACGACAGGCCGCATGGGGGTTCCATGCGGCCCTCGACTTTCAAATTGAATCAGACCAATTGGCCCGTTGCGGCGAAGTAGATGATCGTTCCGATCGCCATTGGAATTCCATATGGCAAGAGGTACATCGTTGGCTTTCGCTCTCGAGCGATCGCGGCGAGTTGCTCCGGTTTGCGGATCGTTCGCCATTCTTCCATGATCTTCAGGAACTGAGCGTAGTGTTTCATCCACGCTCCGCTCTTCAAAATCATGAACGCAGCCATGATTCCGCCGACAATGGCGGTCGCGGCAAAAGCTTTCAACGTGATCATGGTCCCGCACCAGGCACCGATGCCTGCCAGCAGTTTCACGTCGCCTGCTCCCATTCCGCCTACATTGCGAAGTGGCAACAAGAGCATCATGCCGACGAAGGTACCCAGCAGGCTGTATCCCAGTTCAGGAAAGCCGCCCTGGATGAACCAGTGGGTCCAACCGCAAATGATGAACGGGAAAGTCAACCAGTTTGGGACTTTCAAAATCATGCCGTCGATGACAGCAGCAACGATGAGGACAACCGTCACGAACCAGATGGTCCAGTTTTCGGTGATGCCGTGAAGGAGAGTGTCCATGGTGATTTCCCCGTGTTTCTTCGGGCGAGTCGTCCGTGAAGCGAATCGTCCGTTGGTGGTTTCAAATTGGAAGGTGTGTGTGTTGGCGGTGAACGTCTCGTCGTGTCCCGGTCGATTCAGATGGATCAGCGAGGACCGATCATCCAGCTCAACATGGCGAACAGCAATGTCACGCCACAGCAGGCCAATTGCCATACATGGGCGGCAGCGTCAGCGGGAATTAGTGGATAGTTCATTCGCTCGATGCCCGGGGGCAAGCTTGAAAGGTGTGGAATGAGTGGTAGCAAGGACTGCCATTGAGTTTGCAATGTCGGAACGTCTCATTTCGATCCGCAAGGTCGTCGCAACAGGGCTCCCCCTTGGGCGATGCCGAAAGGCGGCGAGAGTGGTCTCGCCGCCATTCGGTATGTCGCCAAATTGACGGGTAACACCCGCCGGATCAGCACTTAGTTGGCAGCGATTGCAGCGCCAGCTTCGCCGAACTTGTCGTTGGCGTTGTTACCGATTGTGGTAACAGCACCGATACAAACGACGATGATCAGAGCCAACAAGACGGCGTACTCAACAGCAGTTGGTCCGTCTTCTTCTTTCAGGAAAGCAACAACGTTTTCAGCAAATTTCTTCATGTCTAACTCCAGACAAAAACGGGGGCCACGATTATGTCTCGTTAACCCGGCGACAAGGTGTCAGTCGATTCATTGTGAACCGACCCAGGTGACAACAGCCTTCGTCAATGGAAATCAAACTGACAAGCCTCGGTTCAAACTCGCGGGTGTTTCAAACGAAACAACAACGGGTTCTTTCCACGGCAACTCGGCTTTCCTGAAGCCAAGCCGAACGCAAACAATGCGATCGACCGACTCACGGACCCGTGGTTTTGCGTGCCGTCCTCTCGAACGGTTTGCCTTTGTCAGGGAACTTCGGCTGACCCAGTCGAACATCCCAAGGCAACACACCTCCGAATGCTCGACGTGGCAGTGAACCGCCGCATTTGGGCCATTCACTTTCTCACTACCGAACACTACGACAGAAAACGAAGGTGTCAAAAAAGATCGGTTGGCCGAACCTTAACGGCGGGGCAAGTTGCCGGGTTGTTCCGGTCGCAACGATTAGGAAGCCAGTCACGATTGTAAAAATGACAAAGCGACGCATGCTCTACTATAAGAATGGTGTCCCTCTGTTTAGCTGGGCCTGTACCCAGCGGTGGCGGAGTCACTCTTTGGAGGGCCAGCCCGGCAGAAGAAACTTCTTTTGCGTGTTGGCGGTGTGCTCGCTGTAGTGCCGTTCCATCTGGTTCAGCAGTGCCTTGAGCGTTGGCCAACGACTGCCGGGGACTTTGTCGTTGACTGAATACCCATCCAATAGATATGCGAACCGTCGTGAGAAGTCGCTAACCCGTTTCATCTGTCTTGCCTCTTCGGCACCCGTCCAATCCGCGTTCGCGAATTTGTAATCCGGTGGCATTTGTGCGGGATTCAGATCCATCACCGGAATCGAATCATCCGATTCGTGGTACATCTGCGAAAAGAACAGTAGTTGCCGACCCATCATGTGTTCCACGTTCCAGCGTGGTGTGTGAGTCCCGTTTGCGGGTTCGAAGTTCATTTGCTCGGTTGTCAGAGCGGCGAAGACCTTCTGCGACTCCGAACAAGATGATTCCATCGCGATGAACATTCGGTCCATTGCCTCGGGCATTTGCCAAGGTTGAGTCGAAATGTTCCACCAAACAGCCGTCGACTCTGACTTCAAATCCTGCGTAGTCATCGAAACCGCGACCGTGTTGTGATCCTGGTCGTGCGTTTCGACTGACTCGACCGGTGAAGAAGAGTCGGAGATCCAGTTCCGAACGTGAGCTGGCAACATTTTGTCATCTTCGCTGGCAAATCGCTGCAGATTGGAACCAATGACTGCGTCGATGCTTGGAATCGTTTCCAACGTTTGAGGCGTGCAATCCGATCCCGCAATAACCAAATCGACGCCATCCAGTTGAATGTGGACCGCCTTTCCGCCGAGCGAACTCACGCGGATGTCGTTCGGCGTCTGGGGTTCGTCATCAGTGCTGTCGTTGCCTCCGGTGACTGGTTTCCAGGTCGCGTCGGCTTGGTTGGCGGGGCGGCTGAGAATGTATGAGCCTGACTCACCCATCGAAATCGTCGCACTGGACTTGGGGATTTTGCCTGCCTCGGATTCATTGCTCGGCAAATCACCTTCGGGTGCTGAGCCCTCGGGTGTCGAGGCGTCGTTTTGGACGGCGACACTCAGTCCCCAATGCGACTGAACCGTTACCATTCCACCAGGCCAAACTCGAACTGCGATTGGATCCCCTTCGGCGGCCTCAGAGCCGACACCGAAAAACGCGAGAAACGCTGCCGCGCATACCAGTTGTGCTGCAGTTCCCTTCGAGAAACAGATCGAATTCATCGCGGTGGCCTAGCATATTGCCTCGCGTCGTGAATGGCGCGGGCGAGTCGTGGAACGTTCGTGAAGGGTTATCGTAACACGATTCCTTGCACACGTTTCCACTCCGTGATCGCCAGCGAAACATCCAATCGCCGGGCCAGTTGGTCGCCCCGAAGCTTTTCGATTTCCAGTCGAATCAGTTCGTCAGAGCCAACAGGTTGTTGGTCCAATTCGATCGCGGCTTGGGTTTCAGCCAGTCGCTCTTCCGCCCACTGCAGTTGGCGGTCGATCAATCCGAGACGCGCGTTCGAAAGGCGAACGTCCAGGACAGCTTGCAAAGTTTCGTTGCGAATCACTTCCGACAACGATTCTCGCAGCAGCGAACATTGTTGACGGCGGCAGTTCAGATCACTCGTGTTCGAATCGGGCGACAAGCATGAAAACAGCTTCTTCCCGGTGGCGGACGCAATCGCCAAACCCGCTCCTGGACTGAGTGCCCCAATCAGTTGTCTGGCCGAGGACAGATTGCAAGTTCGCATGCCGGCGCACAATTTCTTGACGGCTTTCAAGTCGTTGCGATTCGCCAACGCGGTTCCGACGCTGATGCTCGCATCGACCGATCCAACCGATTCTGCGGACTGCAATTCGTCGATCGTTACTGCCAGGGCGACCTCGGATTCCGGTCGGCCTGTGCGACGGGCCAATTCTTGTCTCAGCTTTTGCGTCGCGAATGACTGTTGGACCTCCATGTCTTGCCAAACCAGTTTGGCTTGTTGCAATTGCAGGACATTTCCATCGGGGACTCCCAATCGATCGGCTTCGTTTGCCAAATCGATCAAGCGGTTTTGCACCACGATGCCTTGCTGAGCGATTTGTTTGCCAAGTTGGGCGGCCACCAGTCGGTCGTAGGCCTTGCCCGCACTTGCCGCGTCATCAGAACGGCGACCCAACGCGATCTCGGCCAACACGGATCGGATCAGCCGAAGTTGGCAGACAGCATCGTCATCATCGCAATCGACACCACAAGCGACGGCTCGCGATTCTTGGTCGATCATGTTGGCTTCGGGCGAATAATCGTACGCCCACTGCATCACTTGTTGTCGTGTGTAGCTGGCCACCGAGCCGGTTGAGTTGGGTTCGACCAACGTTTCCACCAGCAGTGATTCGGCTGGTTGCGACGGATCAAGCTCGAGCGAAGGCTGCTCGGTCGACGTGAGCGTCATTTCCGCGGTCGAATTCGCGTCGCTCGGGGAAGCGATCTCGGGGGAATCGGCCGGTGACCAATCCACATTCGGGATGCCGGGCGTTTGAGCGGAAAGCACCGCCATCATCGCAACGCCGAGAATCAACGGGAGGATCCAGCGGTGGGCCGGGGACCGAGCGGCTTGGATCGCGGGTTTCACGGCAGAAATCATCCCTGGAATGAACAGAGGCTCCCTTTCTTCCGTGAAAGAGTCTTGCAATCTCCTCTATTCAGGAGTGTTCGGTCAGTTTCCGCGCCCAGAACCAGCCGACATCCCCACCACTGCATTGGCGGGATTGCACCGGTTTGGACGAAAAAAACCGATGGTCCGGTCGAGACGATCTTTCGCTAGACTGCGTCCTTCGCAAAATACCCCGTTTTTCCAGCACCATGAAACCACCGACCGAATCGAAGTCCACCAACGACGGTTCCGTGTCGGAAGCCCAGGCGGCTTTCGATGCTTTGACGATTCCGCAACAAAGGGCGGCTGTCTTCCGATTGCAGGCTGGCCGCGAAACCGTGGAAGCTTTTGCGGTGGCCTTCATTCTGGCTCTGTTGTTTCGTGCCTTCATCGCGGAAGCCTTCGTGATCCCGACCGGATCGATGGCGCCCGCGTTGATGGGGGCTCACAAGGATATTTTTTGCGACCAATGTGGCCAGCAATTCCCGATCGGCGCGAGTTCCGAGAATCGCACGCCGGCACTCGAGTTGGCGGTGGTCGGCGGAATTTGTCCGAATTGCCGGCACGTGAACTCGTTGGACTTGGCGAACGATCCGAACCATCAAACGTTCAGTGGCGACCGGATTTTAGTCAGCAAATTCGCCTACACACTGAAAGATCCCAAACGCTGGGATGTGATCGTCTTCAAGGTTCCGGTCAACCCGAAGCAAAACTACATCAAACGCCTCGTCGGATTGCCCGAAGAAACCGTATCCATTCGTTACGGAGACGTCTACGCGAAGCAGAACTCAGATTCCGACGTGTCGGGAATCGGTGCAATTCAACGCAAGCCACCTGAGAAGCTGATGGCGATGAGCCATCTCGTATATGACAGCAGCCACCAGGCTCAATCGTTAATCGATGCGGGATATCCCTCGCGATTGCAACCCTGGAATCCTGGCGATGATTCGGTTCCAACTGATTCTTGGGCGGTCGATCAGTCTAAAGATGGTGTGACGGCAACGGTTCAGGCCGCTGAGGGGCAAACCAAGTGGCTCCGCTACTATCACCACTTTCCAAACCAGCAGCAGTGGAATGCAGCCATCGCCGGTGAGTCATTGGCGGACGTGGACCCGCGAAGCGGTCGACTCGTGACAGATTTCTACTCCTACGATGCATATTTGCACGTGCGTTCCGATCGTGTTTACGACCAGAAACCAACGCCGGTCAATGTGTCTCGTTTGCAACGCATGTTGGGCAAGACTCGTTCCGATGGAGTTTTTCGACTGGATTATAAATCCGGTGGCGACCTGTCTCAGTTCCGAGATACAGTCAGCTTTGGCGAAAATTACCATGGGTCCGGCGGTGTTCACTGGGTTGGTGACTTGATCGTCTCCCAAAACATCGAGACGTCGGCCGATGCGAAACAGCTCAGCTTTGAAATCGTCGAAGCCGGCGTGCGGCACCTTTGTGAAATCGATTTGAAAACCGGTGAAGCCAAACTGACACTCGATGACGGAGAGGTTCATGCGTTTGATGGAGAAGGCAACGTGCACCCAGTCGCGGTGACCTCTGTGCGGGCCGGCGAGCAGCACGATTTTCGATTTAGCAACGCGGACAACGAACTCACGCTTTGGATCGACGACGAAGTGGTTGCTTTCCAGTCGCCAACCACTTTCGATTTCGAGTCCATTGTCCCCGCCGATGAAAATCAGCCACGGTACGCTGGACCTGGCAATCCTTTGGACTCGGCGCCAGTCGCCATCGGTGTGAACGGGGGATCCGCGACTCTGAATCAGTTCGTGATCCGCCGTGACAAGTACTACATTGCGATCGATAGTAGGGAACTTGATATGCTCGATTATGACATGGGTGCCCTGCGTCGCTTTGTCGGTGCCGGCACGCGAACTGAAGAGATTGTTCGCGACATACAGCTTCTAATGGGTGAACCCACAATCTGGGCGGATTTCCCGGGCTGGCAAGAACGTCGCACGGTTTCGTTTCGCATGGAAGAAGACCAATTCTTTCCGATGGGTGACAACAGTCCCGCAAGTTTGGACGCACGGTGTTGGGCCGGCAATAAAACTCGGCTGGGCAACTACTCAAGCCCCGACAAAGATGCCTACAAATTCGCGGACGTTTCGTATGTCCCGCGAGATCTGTTGGTTGGCAAAGCGTTGCTGGTGTTTTGGCCGCACCCCTGGAAGTCGCCGTTGCCGTTTTGGCCCAACTTGGACCGGATGCAACGAATCAAGTGATTCACTGAAAGGAATCGAATCATGAGTGACGAATTTACACCAACGTCCTTTCCCACCGAATCTCCTTCGGGGCACGACGCAATGCCGCAGTCCACCGAGCCCGTTTTGGAAGCGGTTGGTTTGCAGAAGACCTACGGTCGTCGTCGCGTCGTCGATGGAGTGAACTTGCACGTGGGTGAGGCAGAGATCGTTGGTCTGCTCGGGCCAAACGGCGCCGGTAAATCGACCAGCTTTCGTATGATCTGCGGACTGGTCCAACCTGACCAAGGCCGAGTTTACTTGGGCGGACAGGACGTCACTGATTGGCCGATGTTCCGGCGTGCTCGTGACGGGCAAATGGGGTACCTGCCGCAAGAGCCCAGCGTCTTCAAAAAGTTGACGGTCGAACAAAATATCTCGGCGCTGTTTGAGTTGCTGGGCGTTGATCGCAAGCAACGCAAGCTGCGGACGAATGAGTTGTTGGAAGAGTTCAACATCACGCACATTCGAAAGAGCCGAGCAGCAGGCTTGTCCGGTGGTGAACGCCGCCGGCTAGAGATCGCACGTTGCCTGGTGTCGAACCCACGCATCGTGATGCTCGATGAGCCGTTTGCGGGGATCGACCCCGTCACTGTGCAATCCATTCAAGGCGTGATTCAACAGCTTCGCGATTCCGGGATTAGCGTGTTGATCACGGACCATGCGGCCCGGGAAATTCTGACCACCGTCGACCGTTGCTATGTGATCTACCAAGGGCAAGTGCTGATCGATGGAACGCCGGAGGAAGTCAAACGACATCCGAAGGTGCGTGAAGAGTACCTGGGTGACCTCGATGCGGCTGCGGGCTCAGCGGTCGACAACACCCATGCGGCTCCGGCCCAACCTGCGACGAATGAATTCCGAATCGATCCCGCCCACGCTCAACAACCACCGCCCGCAACACCTGCTGCTGCGAAACCTCGCCGGCAAGTTCCTCGGCGTCGCGTGACCGACGTCTGACACCAACCTGATTAGCACCATGTCTCCTTTGATTGCCGCCGACAAAATCGAGGCGGCTCGCCAGCGAATCGCGAGCGTCGTTCGCCACACACCGCTGATGCGAAACGCTCGGCTCTCAGCTCTTTATAACGCCGAGATTCTGCTCAAGCGTGAAGACCTGCAAGAGGTCCGAAGCTACAAAATCCGCGGCGCTTACAACCGGATGTCGCAACTCAGCGAATCGCAACGCGCCGCTGGAGTGGTCTGTGCCAGCGCAGGCAACCACGCTCAAGGATTCGCCTACGCTTGCCATGCGATGGAGATTCAAGGCCGAGTCTTCATGCCCGCGGTCACGCCCAAGCAAAAGGTCGAAAAGGTCAAACTGTTTGGCCAACAACATGTCGAAGTCATCCTCATCGGTGACACGTTCGATGATGCTGCGGCCGAAGCTCACCGTGCCGCCGAAGAAGGTTTGACCTACATCCCTCCCTTCGATGATCCCGCCATTATCGAAGGACAAGGAACGGTCGGTGCTGAGATTTTAGAAGACCATCCCGACCCGATCGACATCGTTCTGGTTGCAGTCGGTGGCGGCGGTTTGGTCTCGGGGCTGGGGAGCATATTCAAACAGCTTTCACCCAAGACAAAGATCATCGGGATCGAGCCAGCTGGAGCGCCGGCGATGCACGATAGTCTTCGCGAAGGCAAAGTCGTCACACTGGACAAGATCGACAGCTTCGTCGATGGAGCCGCGGTCCGGCGGGTCGGTGATTTGAACTTCGAAATCGCTCAACTCGTGATTGATGAAATGGTCCTCGTTCCCGAGGGCAAGGTCTGCAGTGTGATGTTGCAGCTTTACAACGACGAGGGCCTCGTCGTGGAACCCGCGGGGGCTCTGTCGATCGCGGCTCTCGAGCAACTCGCTGGTGAACTGCGAGGCAAGACTGTTGTTTGTGTCGTCGGTGGCAGCAACAACGACATCACTCGCACCGAAGAAATTCGCGACCGAGCGATGTTGTACGAAGGCCTGCAGCACTACTTCATCATCAAGTTCCCTCAGCGAGCCGGAGCGCTGCGAGAGTTCTTGAACAATGTCCTCGGCCCTACCGACGACATCACGCACTTCGAATACACCCGAAAGCACAATCGCGAAACAGGACCGGCGCTCGTTGGTTTGCAAGTGGCTCACCGTGACGACTACCAAGGTTTGCTTGACCGAATGGCGGCCAGCAACTTCGAGTACCAAGTCGTCAACGAACAACGAATGCTGTTCGAACTGCTGGTTTAACCGTCGAGCGAGCTGCCGCGATACTGCCAACCGTGGTTGCGTTCGTTGCCCTTGAGATGGCCCCGTTGTTGCAGTCGGTTGCGACAACGTGTTTCGCCCAACTATTAACGCGATTCGTGTCGCGCCCGTTCACTGCGTTGTGATTTTGAAAGCGTGTGTGAACTCTTGGCCGGACTCGCTTCGGATCATCACCAAAACATCCTGGGTACCCGTGACGCGACGGGGCGTTTTCCATGTGATCATTCCTTTGGAAGAAACCCTCATCGCCTTTGGAGCCGAGACCAATTCGAACGACACGTCGCCAGTCCGAGTGTGGGCATCGATCTGATATCGATAGAGACTGCCAACTCGGACTGTTGTCGGTGGTCGTGACGCGACGTAGAGATAGTCAACCTCGGATTCGTTGAGCTCTTTTTCCACGTCGATTTCGTGGAGCTCCAACAGGTTGTTCGAGTCGGGCAAAGTGACAAGCAGGTTCGCTCGTGGTGCAAAGATCAACTGGCGGTCTAGCGTCATCTTCTCTCGCCCATGGAAATCACTGTAACTGCCCGGACCAATCTGAATGTCCTGGAACGTAAGCAACGGCGTTGTGGCGCCAGCAACGTGCAGATGGACATGACTTTGTTTGGCATTCTTCCCAGCTTTGGCGTCATCTCGAGGGATGTTGATGCAGTAGTCCCCGCTTATAGCCGGAACGAAAAAGCTGTTGTTGCGAAGCTCGTCGTTGTGTGCAAAAGGTTTGGTTTGGGACGTGAAAATACCTAAGCCCGTGTACATCAAATCGCCGGCCGGATTGGGTTGGATATAGCCCATCGTTTTGTGTTCGTAGAACATGGAGGCAGTTCGGTCGCTCAACAGTAGCGTCCTGAATCCTCCTGGCGATCCACGGGTTCCCCAGAAGCTGAACGCCCGACCGTTGGCACTCACGCGGACGCGGTTGTCGGGACCTGCTCCGGGGATTTTCCCCTCGCGTTGGTAAACTTCGTCGCGGACCAAGTAGGGAATGGGTTGCATTGTTTGAGGGTGCAGCAGCAACCCGTCACTGTCCTTTGCGCCCGCGAACACCGGACCGCTGACCTCATGTCCCGTCGCGATCACGTCAACCGGTTGAGCGAACGGTAGTTTCGCCGAACCCTCTTTCTTAAATTCGGTGTAGTTCCATCGTTGAAGGACGTTCTCGCGGCGAAGCGCGACGTAGAAGAATTTTCCTCCACCAGCGATGCGGACGTCCGAGTCTTCGAGAGGAACGTACTGCGTGATCTCTCTTTTTCCGATGTCAAAGAATGCGAGTTTCTTCAACGAGCTGAGCCGGAAAATGACGTAGCGTCCGTTGTTGCCGATTGCGTAGTCGTCAAACGTCGCAGGCAACTTGATAGTCGCTCGTCGACGCTCCATGGGGATCACATCGAAATTGGTGTCGGGGTTCGAATCGGCGGCGTGTTCTTCGCCATTTGTATGTTGCGAAGGAACGATCTCGCCAACCGCGAGTGCGTCGCGAATGCGTGATTCTGCTTTCGCCTTTTGTAGTCCCTGGATGCCAGGCAGTGCGATTTGATAATAGTACCCCGCGTGCAAGGTCGCGGCTTTTTGTTCGGCATCACTCAACGATTCAGCGGATTTCCACCACAAGTCCGCAACGTTCAAACAGGCTGCCGCCGTATCCTTGTCTGGTTTCCTATTCGCGAGACTTTTCAAAAGAATTCTTTCCGCTTCGGCAGCCACGGCAAGCGTTTCGTCGTTGCCGGCCGCTATCAAGTCCAAAGCGATCTGCCACTCGTTCTTCAAGAACCCGTAGAACTTTCCAACGGCGAGAGACTCCGCTGGTCCGAGTTTTGTGACATCGTCTTGAAACTGACGCAGTTCGTCCGCGATCTCGTTGAACTGGGATTCCATCACAACAATCTGCTTCGCCAGCTTGTCAGCTCGGGTGCTGGTTTCCCAGTCGCGACCTCGCTTGGCATCGCTACTCGCGGCAGCGATGAGTTGCCGCGCCGCATCGTAGTCGTCCATTGCGATCGCGGTATCAGCCAACTCCAATAGCTGATGCTTGGTCGCCCCGTAATGATTTGACGAGAGGCGACCGGTCACGGCGATCAGGGTTTCGGCGCGCAATTGGAATTCGTCGACGTGAAATGACTCCACGAGCGCCTCGACTGACTTGATTGCCGTTTCGGCGTCACCCGCACGAACCGCGATGTCCTTCGCCAATTTCAGCATCACGAACCGGCCTGCGGAATCGTCCACCGTTTCCATCCCGGCAGCCAAGACTTTTTGAGCGACTTCGGACTGTTGCAGTGTTGTCTTTGCGGACCGATATTCGTCGCGGTAGATGTCCTGGACCAACTTCGCGACGCGAGCTTGATCTTCTTTGGCGGGCACATCGACCCTTGCATCCTGCCCCTGCGCTGACGCAATGAAGGAAAGTGAAGCGAGCGTGAAAACGAGGATTCGGTGCATCCAGCGGGAAGCAATCGGCGATGACGGCATGCAAGTTCGATCAGTGTGGGAGACGGGCGAAGCCGATTCTAAATCGATCCCAACCCAACATCAAATCACCCGCCATTCAACCAACTCAGTCGCACCGTGCCGTAGCACCAATTTGCGAAGCCGGTGCGCAAGCTACATCGGGATGTGAGCCGCATTGCGTTAGCCACAGTTCCCACGCACAACCGGCGCAAACGCCCAAGCGGCTCACAGGACGAAACCAAACAGTTCCCGCCTATCTTATTGGATGTTTTGCACGCAAACTCAAATCAAAAGGTCTCGTCGCCGATACTTGCACGAAGTCGGGTCACCGCCTCACTGTTCCCGAAATCGTTCATCGACTGGACTCAATTCAGCGTTGGTCATGACGTTCAGCGTCTGAAGAATTTGACGATTGAATCTCTTCAAGTCCACTCACGCACGGCTCGAGATTCAAACATAGTTTGCCAGCTTCAACCCTGCCTTCGAGGCCCAGCGGCAAAGAACATGCTTTTCTTTGTCGGTCGGCAGTCGATTTGCCTTGCCCCTTGCCTGTGTAATCAGTCGCGACCCATTTTGAACTTCCACGGTGAGTGACTTCACGATCCCATCATACGACTCGATCTCCACTGTCCAGATCGAACAGCGGCCACGGGCACAGGACGAAGCGTACGTCGCCACGCAGTGTTTCAGTTGACGACCTTCTGCAACCAGTGCCTTGCTACTGAGCAATTCTCGGATCGTCCAGCACCTGTAGTTGGGTTTATCCAATGAGCCTTCTTTGAGTTCGAAGCTCTCGATCCCGCTTGGTTGCCACTGACGCATCTGTTGCGTGTTATCAGTGGCCAGCTTTCGATGCCATTCGTCAACACGCCGTAGAAGCGACTCTGGAGTTCGCCCTTTCATCGACAGGTTCGGTTGGGGTGGGGACAGGACTCGACCGATGGTGTCGTGCGAGGGGGTCCCGTGAGGGGGTCCCGTGAGGGAAATCTGCAAAGCGACTGAGCCAATCGAGTCGTTCATTTCCAAAGCACTCGATCTCTTCGGGACCGTCGGCATCGGCGATCGTCGCAGCAACCACTAGGAACAAAATGGAGTTCAACGGATGCGTGGTTCGTCCTGGAACGCGTGGGCCTTCGATTTGATCAAAGCAGTCATGAAACACATCAATTTGCGAAAGCATTGCCGTCTCCATAGCAGGGCATGATTCAAACGAGTTCACGCAATCTTTCGCAACAGGTCTTCACCAAGACAACCGGCAATCGAATACTTCTTCCGATATTTGATGCGATCGCCGTGGATCGGACGCGGATGCCACCGTCACCGAACGAACTCGCGAAATTGGTGTTCGCCGCGCACTCGGTGCAACACGAAGCGACATCATCGGTCAATTCTTGATCGAGACCGTTGTGCTAACGGCCAGTGTAGGAATCGCGGGAGTCTTGTTCGGGTTGTCTGTTGGCCCAGTGTTTCGGCTGGTCAAACGTGTCATCTCAACGATTTCTCCCGAGTCATTGCCGCCAATCGTCAATTCACTTGAGCCTCGGATTGCGATGTGGTCCGTCGTTCTGTCGCTTGGCATTTCTCTAGGAGTCGGCGTCCTGTTTGGCGTCTATCCGGCTAGGAAAGCGGCCTACCTAGATCCGATTGAGGCGCTGCGCCATGAATGATGAAATTTCGCTGTATTTGAAAAATCGATTGTCCACGATCACCGGCACTGTCGGGTCTAACTGGTCGGGTGTCGTTGATGATGGCCTGGTTTCTCCAAAGCTTAGGACTGACAAACGGCACTCGACATTTTCATTTCAGCATCGCACGATCAACAGGTAGCGGAAGTCGTCAAGACTTTCGGTCAGGCGAAACCGAAACTCTTGACGAGTTCCGCTACCTCAGAACTTAATCGCGCAATGCGTCACGTGGCGGCATGAAGGCTCATGACAAGCATCGCTGAACCAAACACCGACCAGGCCGATCGCCTCCCGGCAAGCGACTATGCGTTTCGAGTCGAGGACATCTATCGAACGTATTTTCTCAAAGGAGAAACTGTTCACGCCTTGCGAGGTGTTTCGTTTGATGTGCTGCAAGGTGAATACATCGCGATCATGGGACCATCGGGATCGGGGAAAAGCACGCTGCTCAATGTGCTTGGTTGCCTCGATCGACCGACGAGCGGCAAGTACCTCCTGGCCGGCGATGATGTTTCGACAATTAGTGACTATCAGTTGTCGCGAATCCGTGGTCGTCGAATTGGGTTCGTCTTTCAATCGTACAATCTGCTGCTGCAACTCAATGTGATGGAAAACATCAAGGTGCCGCTGCAGTACCAGGGTTTGATCGGCAAGGACGCGAACGAAAAATGCCGCGAACTTGCTCAGCAGGTTGGTCTGGGTGACCGCTTGTATCACAAACCAACTGAATTGTCCGGAGGTCAGCAACAACGAGTGGCGATCGCTAGAAGTCTCGTGAACGACCCCTACTTTGTTCTGGCGGACGAAGCGACCGGAAACCTGGATTCCAAAACCACGGACGAAGTCCTTGACCTTTTTCAGAAGCTGAATGAAAGCGGCAAGACGATCGTCATGATCACGCACGAGGACGAAGTCGCTGAACGAGCGAAACGAGTGATTCGATTGCGTGACGGCCTGATCGAGTCCGACGAGCGGAATGAGTAGCAATCCAACCTGATCACGAAGGCCGATGGAGAGAAATGAAATTCCGTATTGCACGCACAACCCGTCGTAGCGGAAGTCGTCAAGACTTGCGGTCGAGCTGCGATTCACGTCGTCAGGGCTTTCGGCCAAGTCGGATGCCGAAACTCTTGACGCGTTCCGCTACGTGCCTCTCGGCGATTGTACTCTTCGTCGCTCTCGCGTCATCGTATGGGCATGCCTACGCCGTCGACTCGATCGACCGGCCCAACGTCCTATTCATTGCCGTCGACGATATAAACGACTGGGTTGGATGTCTTGGCGGACATTCTCAGGCGAAGACTCCCAACATCGACCGGCTTGCGAGAAAAGGCGTTCTCTTCGAGCAAGCCCACTGCGCCGCTCCACTTTGCAGCCCGTCGCGTACCGCGATCATGATGGGGCTTCGTCCTTCAACGACCGGCATCTATGGCAATCTGAACTGGTTTCGCGACATGCCGCAGTACAAGGATTGGGTGTCGCTCCCGCAGTATTTCCGCAGGCACGGCTACGTCGCTTGGGGAGGCGGCAAACTTTACCATCAGGCTCACGGCAAATTCTCCGACGCTGCGGCCTGGGGTCATGTCTATTCCACTAGCACCGGCACTCTCCCGCCGCCGAAACACGAACGCTACAAGCATGGTTTGCGGCCGAAATTCGAATCCAACCCGATTCTCGCGCGTCTCATCGACTGGGGACCAACCGATCACGCGATCGAAGCCAATCCCGATTGGAAAACTGCGGAAGGTGCCGCTCAGTTTCTACAGCGAGATCATGACAAACCCTTCTTCCTCGGTTGTGGCATCTACCTGCCACATCTTCCCTGGTATGCCCCGAAGAAATTCTTCGACATTCATCCAATCGAAGACATCAAACTCCCACCGTACGAGCCGGACGATTTCGACGACATCCCCGCCATTGGCCGGCGGATGGGCGAACGTCACATCAGACACATTCGCGAGAGCGGCAAATGGAAGGAAGCCGTCCAGGGTTGCCTCGCAGCGGATTCGTTCGCGGATGCCTGCGTCGGGCATGTCCTCGACGCATTGGAAAACAGTCGTTATCGAGACAACACGATTGTTGTCCTTTGGGGCGATCACGGCTACGACGTCGGCGAAAAGAAGATCGCGAAGTCGGCGCTCTGGGAACAGACGACCCGGACACCGTTGATTATCTACGCCCCCGTAGCGAAAGTCGTCGAGACTTTCGGCGATCAACGGGCTACGGGGCCGAAAGTCTTGACGACTTCCGCTACGCCCAAGCAGCGTCCGAATGTCGTCACCCTCTACGCCGACGATCTTGGTTACCGCGACATCGGCTGCTACGGCGGTCCCGTCAAGACGCCCGTTCTCGACAAGTTGGCCGCCGGTGGGGTGCGTTTCACCGATTTCCACTCGGGCGCCCCTACCTGCTCCCCGTCGCGCGCCACGTTTCTAACAGGCCGTCAGCACTGCCGCACAGGAGTCTACTCGGTCCTCGACGAGCGTTTTCACCGGATGCACCTCCTGGAGAGCGAAACGACGATCGCCGAAGTGCTTCAAGAAAACGGCTATGCCACCGCCCACTTTGGCAAGTGGCACCTCGGCATGCCTGTCCAGAATCGCAAAAATCCCACTCCCACCGATCATGGCTTCGACTACTGGTTCGGTGTCGTCAACGGTCCTGGCCCCAGCCACAAGGACCCAACCAACTTCGTGCGCAATGGAAAGCGAGTTGGAACCATCAAAGGCTATTCCTGTCAGATCGTCGTCGACGAGGCTCTTACCTGGCTCGATCAAAAGCGTGACGCCGACGAACCCTTCTTCCTCAATCTCTGGTTCAATGAACCGCACGACCCGATCGCGGCACCCGACGAGATCGTTTCACAGTATGGCGGGCTCAACGAACGGGAAGCAATCTACAGTGGCACTATCGACAATACAGATCGGGCCATCGGGCGACTCGTCGCTAAGCTTGAAAAACTAGGTGAGCTGAACAACACCATCATCATCTACTCCTCCGACAACGGCAGTTACCTGCAAAAGCGAAACGGTGAGCTGCGTGGAAAGAAGGGGGCGCTTTTCGAAGGCGGGCATCGCGTCCCGGGCATCTTCTACTGGAAAGACGGGATCGCCGGCGGACGAGTCGAGAAGGAACCGGCTGGAGTCGTTGATCTTCTCCCCACTCTGTGTGGTCTGATCGGCATCGACAAACCCGGGGGCGTGCATCTCGACGGCTCCGACCTCGCACCGTTGCTCACTGGCTCCGATTCATTCAATAGGCATCAACCCCTGTTTTGGATGGCTGAGGCAAACATGGTCATGAGAGTGGGTGACCATACACTCTTCGCTACCAGTACTGCGAAATCGCCAATCGACTTCAAGAGCGCCGATCGACTCATGCAGGAAGTCAAAGAAGTCCTTGGCGATGATCTTGAGAAAGAGTTAGGCGGAATGGATCTTCGCTCCCGAATGTTCAACGGGAACTTCGCCAATCCCGAAGCCAATCGACTGAGGGCGCAACACCGGAAATTGTATTACTTCCAAGAGTCCTGGATCCCGGAACTCAAAAAGAGCGGACTTGGTCGTGTCGAGCTGTATGACCTCTCCAAGGATCTCGGTCAGCAAGAAAATATTGCGGAAAAGCATCCCGAACTCGCCGCCCGGTTGAAAGAGCAAGCCGCTGCCATCCACCGAAGTGTGATGGCGGACGCGCCAGAGTGGCCCGCCCCCGAAGAACTGGCCGCTGCGAAGAAGTCTCAAGAGAATACACGTGATTGGCCCGCCGCCGGCACATCCGATACCGCGAAGCTCCTCGCTCGCATCGACAAGAATCCTCTTCCCCAAGGCTACGACGGAAACAACCATCAGTCTTACGTCGACCGCGTCATGGCCGGTCTCAAACCCGAACAGCGTTCCCAGGTCGGCCAACTCTGGAAAGAAAAACGCCGTCTCGATCCTGACATGCCCAATCCGGGAGCGTCTTTCGTCAAAATCCTCACCCACGTTGCCGGAAGCAAGGGAGACAGCGAAAAGCCACCAATCCGTAGCGGAACTCGTCAAGAGTTTCGGTAGCCTCGCAATGGTTCGCGTCCATCTTCGAAAGTCTTGACGACTTCCGCTACGAAGACATCGCCTGTACGTCTCAACATGACGTTCACAAATCACGCGAAACCCCACCATTGACATTGGAAATGAAAGAACCAGACCATCTGCAATCACGGCTGATCTATCGATCGAGTGTGCTTGTCGCAGTCATCTCCTTGCTCGTCGTAGGCCTGGCGGCAAAGGCTGCGGAGCAGAGCGTTCCGCCCGTGGTCGACGCCGACTGGGAGAGCTACAACAACGGGGTGAGCGGTTGGAGATACAACGCTGACGAGAAAACTCTGACGCCGCAGACGGCTCCGCAGCTAGTCGAAAAATGGCGGTTTCCGCCGGATGGTTCGACAGCGGAGATCGGTGTGATCCACGGGACACCGGCGGTGGTTAACGGCTACGTCTACTTCGGCACAGGATCGTTTCCGGCCTTCTACAAACTCAAGCCAAACGGCCAGGTGGCCTGGGTGTTCCGTCCTGGCGAGGGAGCGACGGTCGAGTTGCCCAAGGGCGGCTTCAATCGGATCGATGCTGGTGCCGGTTTCCTGGCGTCCCCACTGGTCACGGACAAAGCGGTATACATCGGCAATAATGCTGGCGTTTTTTATGCACTCGACCGGCTGACCGGCAGGGAGTTGTGGAAGGTTGACACCCGAACGCTAGGTTTTCCCGGTCATCACGACGCCAATCTTTTCAATGCTTCGGCTATCCTCGCGGACGGAAAAGTCATCGTGGGCGGGGGCGGTTACGAGCATTCGCAGCCCATCGATCCGAACTATCCCTGCTGCCAGGGGCGTGGTTTCGTCGTCGCTTTCAACCCGGACGACGGTGAGGTGGTTTGGAAGTACGAGGTCGGTGAGAAGCCACGTCTGTTCAGCAAGCCGATCACGATCGAGGACGTCAAGGGAACGCGTACCTACCACTATGGACCATCGACGAGTTCGGTCTGGTGCACGCCGTCCTTCGATGCCGCCACGGGCACGATCTTCTTCGGAACAGACGTGCACAATTCACCGCGCGAACCAACGGAGGACGACGCTCGGCTCTACACCGAGTACTCTGCCGCCGTGATCGCGGTGGACGTCAAGAACGGCGCCGAGAAATGGGTCACCCAGTTGAACAAGAATGACGTCTTCAACCATGCAATGGCCGGGTATGATCCGGCGGCTGGGGTCTACAAAGACTGTTCCGTTGGTGACACGCCCAAGATCTATACGCTGCCCACGCCCGATGGGTCACCCGCCACAGTGCTCGGCGTCGGCTGCAAGAACGGAGGCTTCTACCTGCTTGACTCGGCAGACGGGCGCATTTTTGGGAACACGCCAGTTTACACGGGCAAGCCGAAGTACCCGCTGGATCCGAAACGCCATCCTCGGATGATCGCGTTACCCAGTACGATTGGCGGTATCCAGACAGGTTGCGCCACCGACGGCAAACGCGTCTTCACCAATGGTATCGACTGGCTCACCAGCACAACGATCACGCCGGACTGGCCGGAAGCCGGTCGCGTTGTTTGTCTGTCGGCCAACCTTGCAGACGAGCATTGGCGACACGAGCGGCCACGCATTCGGGTGCCCGGTTACGACGGCGGTGACCCAATCGCTTCGGGCATCGCCTTGAACGCTGGCGGCATCGCCTGCTTCACGAGCACGGTCAGCGAGCGCTTGATCGTCGTCGATGCAATGACCGGAAGGACGGTCAAGGACTTGCACGTCGGCACAGTGTGGAGCGGGCCGTCGATCTCTCGGGGCCGAATCTATGTCGGGACCGGGAGCATGCTTTTTCTGAAACAACAATTAGAGGGTTCCCTGATCTCCTTTGGCCTCCCCGGAGAGGATGAAATCGATCGCATGGGAGCGGGAACTGAGTAACGCGAAAATCGAGCAGAGAAGTATAATGATAATGAGTCGAAATCAAATCCTTGCCGTTGGCTTGTGTCTGCTGGCACTGCCTTTCAACCTTCCTACCTTTGCGCAGGAAGACGTGTCGCGAGCCGCCTGGAAGGCCAAGCCCTACCCTCCGCTGCCTGACGACGTGATGCGGAAGCAGGTGGTGATCTGGAGCGATGGAACGCGCATGGCTGGCGACGTGTACCTGCCAAAGAATGTTGCCGCAGATGTCAAGCTACCCGCCATCGTCTTCGTTCATGGTACGGGCGGAGTAAAGAAGATGCCGTGGTCGATCAAGCTAGGCGTCGAGAGTGCCCGGCGCGGCTACGCCTTCCTCAACTTCGACTACCGCGGTTGGGGCGAGAGCGACAGCCGATTGATGATGCTGGAGGAAATGCCGGAACCGGATGCCGAGGGCAAGGTCGCCGTCAAGGCACGCGCGATCCGCTGGCAGATGGACTTTGGTGACCAAATCACCGATATCCGCAACGCCATCGGCTTCATCGCCGGTGAACCGAACGTCGACTTTGAACGCATCGGAGTTTTTGGCACCAGCTACGGCGGTGGACTGGCAACCTGGATGGCCGCGAATGACCCGCGTGTCAAATGTGCCGTCGCGCAAGTGCCGGGCATGGGAGGGCAGCGCGGTCTACCTTACTACCAGCATGCGTACACCCTGATGGCTCAACAGGCTCGCGGCGAGGTCGAACCGGTTCCCTTCAAGACCGGAGCTCCAGGCGGAACGATGGCCGCTTATAAGCACATTCGCTACAACCCTTCGAAAAACGTCGTCTACGATGTTTTCCGAGCGGTGGAAAAGCTCAAGACCCCACTGATGATCATCGATGCTGGCAACGAGGAGTTGATGGACATTACCCAGCAAGGTGGGCTTGTGGCGCAGATCGTAAAGGAGAACAGCTCACCCGTTGAATACCATGTCATCGAGGGCATGACTCACTACGGTATCTACGGCGAACATCAGGATGCAATCCTGAAAATGGAACTCAACTGGTTCGACAAGTATCTCAAAAAGTCAAATGAGTGATAATGCTATACCAGCTATTTCTTGAATATGTTCAGTTGCCACGATTTAAGCGACTGAATTAATAAGATGAAAACGATCCTCAAATTCTTTTGCTTTCTGTTGCCGGCTTGCCCCGGTTTTGCCAAGGCCGCTACGCCTCCGACTCAAAGCGAAACTCGTCACGAGTTTCGATCGGACGAGGGTGGTGATTCGAAAGTTTCGACGACTTTCGCTACGCCTGAAACGAATGGTATCGAAACGAAGACTCGCATTCATCGTCTCGCCACAACAAAGCGTTCTGTCTTCGATGCGTTCTCCTACGTGAACCGCATTCCAGATCAATCGTACGACGAAGAAACGCCGGAAGATTTCGCCGCACGGATTTTCAGTCGTCTGGCGAATCAGGAAGGACGAATCCTGCTGAAGGCACCGCCCGGCATGGATCGGCCTGCCTACGAAGGCTTCAAGACGTTTCTCAGGTACGAAGGAGCGGCCAGTGTCGGCAATTGTGCCGCCTGTCATACGCTGCCCGATTTCCGTGACGGTAGATCGCACATCGTCACCAAAGCAGAGGAAGCGATGCTCACGCCGTCGTTGCGAGACTCTGTCAGTCGCGGAGTTGACCTGCAGAAGGCAATGAAGTTGAAACTCGACGCGTTGCATCGAAAGCAATCCGGAGACGCGGATGAGATCAGCGACGAGTATTCCGTCATGCAACTGAGCGCAGAAGACAAGTCGAACCTGATCGCATTTTTGAAGCTTCTTGATGACGTCTCTGATGAGCGTTTTCGGGAGCTGATTCTGAAAGCCACGGTGCTCGATACGTCGTCAGACTCTGAGTGATGGTTTTTGGAGAGAATTTCGTCCACGATTCGGACGTTTTCGTGGTTCTGTTATATGTAGCGGTCGGCGACCACCGACTGGAATGCGTCAACGTCCGTGAATTGCTGGCCCTGCTGGAGAACTGATTGATGAGAAGCTGGATATCATTGTTCGCTATGACTGCCGTGAGTCTGTTCATGATCGGCCAGTCGCAGGCAGAATCCATTCGCGGCACGATCGTCGATGCATCCGGAAAGGCGATCGAAGGCGTCATGGTGTCCGCAATCGACGATGCGCATCGCAAGTGGACCTCCGTATTCTCGCAAAAGGATGGTTCGTTCGAGATCACAGGTCTGCGGAATGTTGATCACAACATTCGAACGCGGCTGATGGGGCTCGCCGACCAGTGGAACAGCAAGATCGCGGCGGGAACTGACGATCTTACGATCAAAACGCGCGGAGCCGAAGGCGAAGAACTCGAACTGCAACGTCCGGCCAGCAGTGCGTTCAGCATGCTCAAGTTCGACGACCCGCGGGACCGCATGAACTTCAAGATGATGTGCTCCTATTGTCACCAGATTGGTTCCCTGGGGTTTCGCACACCCGAAAAGCCGGTCGACTGGGAAACCATGATTCGCCGCATGGATGGTTTTGGTGGTCTTTATCCGCACACGCAGGACAGCATTGTTCAGCGTCTGATGGAGACTTACAAAGACGATGCCGTCAAAAATTGGCCTGAATTCCAACCACCGCCGCCGTCAACCGGTGCGGCCGCTGCTGCCACAATCACCATGTGGGAGCTGGATGAGCCGCTGAAAGGTTCCTTTCACGACCTGGAAATCGGCCCAGACGGCAACGTCTACGCCGTCAACATCAGTCAGCATCGATTGCTCGTCCTCAATCCGAAAACGGGAGAACAGCGAGCTCAGCAATACCCGCGCGGCACGTATGGTCCGCACTCGATCGAAACTGCCAACGACGACAGCATGTGGACCACCATGTGCGCGACGGGCCAAATGGTGCGGTATGACGTTACAACTCGGGAGTTCGAAACCTACAGCAGCGCGGAGGCGCCCAAACGGCGTGGCGGTTATCCACATACGTTGCGAATCAACCCGGAAGATCCAGAAGGCCTGATCTGGTACACCGACGCCGGTTCGAATTCATGCTTCTGGATTCATCCGGAAACACATGAAGTCAAAGAATACAAGCTGCTCAACGCCGGACAGGCCATGGGCGCAGGTCGAGGCGAATCGCGAGGCATCACGCCGTATGGAATCGACTACTCACCCATCGATGGAAAGATTTGGTATTCCAAGCTGAATGGCAACCGCATCGGTCGCATTGATCCGACCGCCCCGGACGGCGACATCAAAGAATGGAATCCGCCCTTCCGAGGCCCTCGTCGTTTGCACGTCGCTCCCGATGGTATGGTTTGGGTGCCCGGGTTCGGCTCAGGCGTCTTTGGCAAGTTCGATCCGACCGACGAGAAGTGGACCGTCTACGAGTTGCCCGATGCCGAGAATCAGATTCCGTACGCGTTGAATGTCGACAAGAACGGCATCGTCTGGGTCTGCGGCACCGGTAACGACACCATCAATCGCTTCGATCCAAAGACGGAAACGCTGGTCGAATACCGTCTGCCCACGCGAGTTTCCTACACGCGTGAAATCGAGTTTGATGATGACGGTAATGTTTGGACGAGCACTTCGGGGCCGGCCCGGCACATGGAGCGCGGCGTTGGTGCCGTGATCCGCATTTCCCTGCCGAAGGTGCTTCCCGAAGGCGGCGGGATCAAGCTCGCGCCGAAGCACTATGACGGCAATCACGATGTGGGCAAACTCGCGGATGCACCCAAGGTCAAACCGTCGACGAGCCTGGGCCACGCTGAATTGTTCGCCAAGATCGACGCGGCACCGCTGCCCGAAGCGTACAAAAAGACGCCTCACCAGGAATACGTCGACAAGCGCATGGCCGCATTTGAGAAACACGAACGCGATCTTGCCGGTTCCCTATGGCATGAATTCCGGCAGACACATCCGGACCGACGCGGCGATGGACAGTTCTTTGTCAAGATCATCGACCACGTCATCAACCACGATTTGCCGGTGAAGCGTCGCTTCGTGAAAAAGTGGCAACACCACGGCTTTGGTAACGCTCCAGACAACCTGGGCCAGCGCAACCTGGAACGAGGAAAACTCGTTTTTGAACAGGCGACGTGTAGCCGTTGCCATAACATCGGTCCGGGGGAAAAGAAGCTTGGTCCCGGTCTGTCCGAGGTTACCAAGCAATTTCGGGGATCCAAGTTGCTGACTCAGATCGTGCGGCCTTCGGCGGAGATCAACAAAGAGTTTCAAACTCAGATGATCCTCGGCGACGATGGTCAAATGAGGACAGGCCTGGTGATCAAGGAAAATGATCAAGAAGTTCAATTCATTCCGAACCTTTTGAAGCCGGAGAAGATTGAAGTGATGCCGAAGGCTTCGATTGAAGCAAGAAAGACAGCGGATATCTCAACGATGCCGACGGGACTGCTGGATACGTATTCGGAAGCTGAAATTTACGATCTGCTCGCCTACATTCAGTCGGTGAGTAAGCCTTGACGAGTTCCGCAGCCCGTCGTAGCGGAAGTCGCCAAGACTTTCGGCAGGCACACTCTGGATGGGCCGAAAGTCTTGACGACTTCCGCTACGTGCTCTCCGTTCTACTCGCACTCATTTTCATTCAACCATCCCATGCGGATGATCTGCAACCACTGATCGAATCCTCCTGCATCGCCTGTCACGACGAGAATACGGAAACACGCCTCGACTTCACGAAGCTCGACCGGAATTTCGAAGACGCCAGTACGTTTCGTGCGTGGGTCAATATCGTGGACCGCATTTCCAGCGGAGAGATGCCCCCGGAATCAGAACCTCGCCCGGACACACCAACGCAAACCGCCGCACTGACGTTCCTCAATACGAATCTCATTGACGTCAACCGCCAACAACAACAAAACAACGGTCGAGTCCCGTCGCGGCGACTCAGCCGGCTTGAATACGAACACACGCTGCACGATCTACTTGGTATCGGTGGCGACATCGCGCGGTACCTTCCTCCGGAAACAAAATCGGACGTGTTCGATGTGGTTACCGCCAAGCAGGACATGTCGAGTGTTCATGTCAAAGGGATCCTCAAAGCTGCCGATGTTGCCCTCGATGAGGCGATTCAACAGGGTGCCAACCCGACGAGGGTGCGCGAACTTGACTACGCGAATTCGCAATACATGAAAATGTGGTTCCAGCGTTCCGTGCGCCGAGGTGGTGGCACGGTCTTCCTGGACGAAGATGATCTCATCATGTTCCGCGGCGAGAACTACAACCTTCGCTCTGACCACAATGGCCTGCGGTTTCCTGTCACCGGTCGATACCGTATCACCGTCATCGGTTCGGCGTATCAGTCGAGGTCCTCGGTGACGATGAGCCTGAAACGCCAAAACGACATTCAGGGTGACAGCGAACTCTTTGCCGCCTGGGACGTCGATGCGAAACTACGCACGGTTTCGACGATTAAATACATGCGCCCCGACGACTTCTTTTACGTAAGCGGTGACGAACTCGAACCGGCACCCGACGGAAAAGTCATTTACAACTCGCAACCCGCGAGCGAATTCAAGGGTGAAGGCGTGCGGGTTCGCAAGGTGCTTGTCGAAGGGCCGCTTGAGTCCACCTGGCCTCCCGAGCGAACGCGAGATCTGTTCCCGGGAGTCCAGTGGGAAGCCGTAAATCGTAGCGGAAGTCGTCAAGACTTTCGGCAGGGCAATGACGCTCGAACCGAAAGTCTTGACGACTTCCGCTACCGTCCCGTCACAACAAAGTCCCATTACGAGCATATTCGCGATGCCGTCGCAGCGCTCGCACCGAGAGCCTTCAGGCGTCCGGTAACTGACAAGGAGATCGAAGACCTCACCAATCTCGCCGCGTCGAGTCTCAAAGCCCAACGGGGCTTTATCGCCAGTGCTCGAGTTCCGTTGCGAGCGATCCTGATCTCCCCTGAGACGTTGTTCCTGATGAACGAAACCGTCGGTAGCGGAAGTCGTCAAGACTTTCGGCAGCCACACTCTAAATCGGACGAGAGTCATGACGATTTCCGCTACGGAGTTTCAACCCTCACACAACACGCACTCGCCAGTCGGTTGTCCTACTTCCTCTGGCGCAGTCCTCCCGATCAGGAACTGCACGGGCTTGCCAATGACGGAAAGCTCTCCGATTCAAAAACATTGGATGCTCAGGTTCGCCGCATGTTGTCCGACGGACGCAGCGAGCGGTTCATCAACGAATTCTTAGATCAATGGTTGGATCTGGGGCTGATCGATGCCACCACGCCTGACAAGTACATGTACCCAGAGTACGACGATGTGCTCCGTCGAGCGATGCTGGCCGAAACGCGCCTCGTCTTTCGACACCTCATCGACGAAGACCTCAGCATCGCCAATCTCATCGATTCTGACTTCACGTTCCTTAACCGGAAACTCGCCGAACACTACGGCATTCCTAACGTCGAAGGCGAAGAAATGCGCAAAGTCATGCTGCCACCGCGTAGCGTTCGAGGCGGCATTCTCACTCACGCCAGTATTGCCAAGGTGACGGCGGGCGGAACCGTAACGACGCCCGTCCGGCGCGGCAGGTTTGTGCTGACGAATCTACTGGGCTTGCCGCCGGGTCCACCACCGCCCGGTGTCGGTTCCATCGAGCCTGATACGCGAGGAGCAACAACCATTCGCGAAACACTTGCAAAACATCAGACGGTCCAGGCTTGTGCCGTTTGTCACCGCCGGATTGATCCTCCCGGATTCGCGTTGGAATGTTTTGATCCGGTCGGTAATTTTCGCACTCAATACCGCGTTAGCAAAGGCGTCAAACGAACCGCCGACGCCGGACTGCGTTTCCTGCACAAAGATTACAACCTTGGCCAGCCAGTTGACTGCACCGGACAGACCGAGGACGGTTTCACGTTCAGCGACATTCGCGAATTCAAACAGCACCTCATGAAGTCCAAGGAGCAAGTAGCGCGAAATCTGGTGTCACAGTTGATCACGTTTGCCACGGGGGCAGAAATCCAGTTCGCTGACAGGGAAGAGGTGGAAGCAATTCTGGACCGGCATGAGAAGGCCGACTACCCGCTGCGCGGACTGATTCATGAGATTGTTAGCAGCCGGATGTTCCAATGCAGGTAGCGGAAGTCGTCAAGACTTTCGGCCTCCACCAACTCCTCGCTACTGAAGACGACCCAAAACAACAATCCGAACTGGCAAGGGTGAGCGGCAAGGCGCTAGCCGCCGGTATGCGCACTGACACTGGCGGCTAGCGCCTTGCCGCTCACTAAATCAACCAGCCGTTGACGACTTTCGCTACGAGAGAGAAATCATGCACACGCCCATTTCACGACGCACCGCGCTCCAAGCATCCGGCGTCGCGCTAGCATTGCCTCTGCTGGATGCAATGAATCCGGCGTTCGGGTTTGAACGCGGGGAGCAACCCAAACGCATGGTGCTGATTTGCAACTCGCTCGGTTTGTTGCCTCAATCACTATTTCCGAAAACAACCGGAACCAACTACGCGAGCACTGATTACCTCGAACTACTTGAGGAACACCGAACTGACTTTACGCTATTTTCCGGGCTGTCCCATCCGGACCAAAATGGGAAGGAGCCGCACGACACTGAAATGACCTTTCTGACTGCGGCGATCAATCCCGGACTCAGTGGTTTCAAGAACACAATTTCTGTGGACCAGGCGGCGGCGATGCATCTCGGTCACGCGACGCGGTTTCCGTCGATCACGCTGGGAAGCAACACTCAAGAAAGTCAGTCCTACAACAGCAACGGCGTCATGTTGCCGGCGGATTGTCGGCCATCGCGCTTGTTTGCGAAATTGTTCCTTGCCGGAACTCCGCAAGAACAGCGGCGACAGAAGCAAAGACTTGCGGAAGGTCGCAGCATCCTCGATGCCGTTGGTGATCAGACAAAATCTCTCAACCGACGAGTCAGTGGAGGTGACCGGAAGCAGTTGGATGAATACTACGCTTCCATACGCACGGCTGAAAGGGAACTCGCCGCGTCCGATGCGTGGCTTGATCGACCCAAGCCAAAGGTAAATGCGAAAGTACCGAAGGACGTCACGGAACCGTCGGAATTGATTCGCAAAATTCGAGAGCTGATGAATCTGATTCCGCTGATGCTCCAGACCGATTCGACGCGCGTGGTCAGCCTGATGATTCAGGATCACGGCGCGGTTCCCAACATCTCCGGTGTTCAGGGGGAGCATCACCCTTTATCTCATCATGGCCAGGATCCTTTGAAGATCGCCCAACTGAAAATCATCGAGTCCGGAATACTCTCAACGTTCTCGAACTTGTTGTCACAACTTGGGCAACGATCGGAACATTGGGAACGACTTTTGGATCACACTGCCGTTCTTTTCGGCAGCAATCTGGGCAACGCGAACGCCCACGACCCGGCGAATCTTCCCATCATTCTTGCCGGTGGCGGCTACAAACACGGACGCTACGTCGCACATGACCAAGACCGGAATACGCCGCTCTGTAATTTGTTTGTGACTCTGCTGCGGCATATTGGTGTCGAGACCGAGCGATTCGGAACCAGCACGGGAATGATCGACCTTTCGTAGCGGAAGTCGTCAAGACTTTCGACCCGCCCCCTTAACAGACCGAAACTCTTGACGAGTTTCGCTACAACCCCAAACTTGCCATGAAAACATATATCATCACAATCACATCGTTACTTCTATCACTCTCGCAGTCTCTCACTTTCGGTGATTCACCCGATGGAAACTGGCACCAGTGGCGAGGTCCCGAAGCAACGGGTGTATCTCGAACGGCCGATCCACCGGTCCAGTGGAGCGAAGACAAGAATGTCAAATGGAAAGTCGATATCGATGGTAAAGGCACTTCGACTCCGATCGTTTGGAACGACAAGGTCTTCCTTTTGTCGGCGATTGACACGGGTGTAAAAGACACCTCGATTCCCGATCCAAAGGACCAACCCAAGACCAACTTCTTCAACATCAAACGACCCAATACGCAGCACGCGTTCGTGGTGCTGTGCCTTGATCGTGAAAGCGGAAAGGAACTGTGGCGGCGGACGGCGATCACGAAGATCCCCCACGATGGCGCTCATAACGACAACGATTTTGCATCGGCATCGCCTACGACGGACGGCAAGCTCTTGTATTCCTGGTTCGGATCGGCCGGGCTTTATTGCTACGACCTCGACGGCAACAAACGTTGGGAGCGAGATCTCGGCGAAGCCAAGGTCGGTTCCAGCCTTGGCGAGGGTTGTTCTCCGGTGCTGCACGACGGCAAGCTGGTGATCGTTCGTGATCACGCAGGACAAAGCTCAATCGAAGTGCTGGATGCCAAGACCGGAGACACGCTGTGGCAACGCGAGCGAGATGAAGACAACGCCTGGGCAACACCCAGGGTAATCCGGCATAGCGGGAAAACCCAAGTCATCACCGCGGCCTCGGGCGCTGTCCGCAGTTATGACCTCGATTCAGGCGAGATCATCTGGCAGTGCAGTGGGCTGACCGGCAATGTCACTCCGTGTCCAGTCATCGAGGGCGACTACGTGATTTGCATGAGCGGTTACGAAGGATACGCCGCGATGGCGATTCCGTTGACCGAAACGGGAGACATCACCGGAAGCGAAAAGATCCTTTGGAAGCGAGACCGCGGCACGCCCTACATCCCATCGCCGCTGCTGTACGATGGCCTGCTCTACTACAACCAATCCAACCAATCGATCCTCACCTGCGTCAACGCCAAATCGGGCGAGAGGGTTTTCGGCCCCGAGCGGATCGGTCAGTTGTCCAACATTTACGCGTCACCCGTGGGAGCCGCAGGCCGCGTCTACATCACCGGTCGCGACGGAGAAACACTCGTCCTCGAACGTTCCACCGAGTACACCGAACTCGCCACCAATCACCTTGACGACCGCTTCGATGCCTCGCCAGCGCTCGCCGGCAATCAGCTCTTTCTTCGCGGCGCGAAATACCTCTATTGCCTTGAAGCAAACCAAGAATAGTATCTGTTTTAGGTTGAAGCAGTCTCACTTCCGGTCAGCCCTTAGATGGATCGAACTTTGCAGGGTCGAAGTCGAGATTTCATGCACGCCTACAGTTCCGCGATAACGTCCCGATGCGGTCGCGTTAACAGCACGTACATGGCGGGAATGATGGCGAGTGATAGAACCGTGCTGGCGATCAGGCCGAAGATGATCGCGAAGCACAGCGGTTCCCACATCGCGTCGGACAACGCGAGTGGGATGAGACCGATGATTGTCGTGATGCTTGTGCTGAGAATCGGTCGCAATCGATCGGCTCCACCTCGGGCCGCCGCGTCGACAACATCGTAACCGCGGCGCAGGTAATCGTTCATCGTTTCCACCATCACGATCGCGTCGTTGACGACGATCCCGATCAACGACACGACTCCGATCACGGCCGTGAACGAGAAAGGCATCTTTAACAGATAGAATCCGACAAAGGTTCCAGTGAGGGCCAGTGGGATGGTCAATAAGATGATGAATGGTTGAGCGAACGAGCCAAACAACATCACCAGAAGAGCGAAGACCAAAAACAACGCGACGATCATTGCGTAGCCCGCACTGCCGAACGCTTCGGCCGATTCCTCCGCGTCGCCGCCGAACTTGTATCGAAAACCGCTCGGCCAAGAATCGGCGAGTGAATCGAGCTTAGGTGTGACATCAGCGATGATTTCAGACGGCAAGCGGTCTTGGTTCTTTGCCGAAACGATGATGCTTCGCGATCCGTCTTGTCGCGTGATTGAAATCGGACTCGTGCCGACGTTGGGTTCCAGTACCGCCATCGCTGGCACGGTGCCGCCGTCTTGTTGGAACACGCGAACCGAAACGAGTTCGCTCAATCGAGTTGGTCCACCGAGCGATCCTTCGCGACTTGGCCATGCCAGTCCCATCCGGATTTCCAAATCGTCGTCATTGTTGCCGACGACGAACTTGCCAATCTCTTGATCACCCATCGCGTATCGGACTTGGGAGGCGAGTTCTTCGTGGGAAATGTTGTAAAAATCGAGAGCTTCACGTTTGGGCTCGAGCTGAATGTCGACTTGTACGTTGCCGAGATTGTCACGAACATCGACTGCACCAGGAGTTTCTCGCAGCGTGTTTTGAACCTGTTTGGAAAGCTCGCGAAGTGTTTCCATCGAATCGCCGACGATTTCAATTTGAATGGGATCGCCCGCCGATGGTTCGCCCGTTTCAGCCTGCAGGATGACGTTGGCACCAGCGAATTTCTTGTCGACCGCTCGGGTGATCTCGGCACGCAATCCGTCGACGTACTCGTAGGCAGGTAAGTCACGCTCTTCGCGCGGCAAGAACCGGCAAGAGAATCCGACGAGGTAGTCGGCTGTAGTCGGTGCGAGTGCCTCACCGAGTGAACCCTGCACCATCGGGCTTTTGCTGCCGACGAGTTTGACGACATTTTCGAGGTACGGTTTGTCGCGGAGGATTTCGCCAACGAGATCGGCGGCACGTTGCGATTTATCGAGCGTTGTGCCAGCGGGCAATTCGACCGTCACACCGAGATTGCGTCCGTCGCGTTTGGAGTACATCGTGGAGGGAAGCGTCGAGAAAGCGATACCACCAACAAGGAACAGTCCCATGCCGCATGCGGTGCTGGTGGCTGCCGTCCAGTGATTGCGGATCGTGTAGCGTTTGCTCCAACTGGCGAGCCAATTTGATACCCGAATTGACAGGCGATCGACGAAGCTGTGCTGGTCGTCTTGTTTGGCTTTTCGTTTGAGTAGGTATCGCGACAGCGGAACATCAATCGCAATCGCCACGATGAAACTGCAAATCAAACACGCAATCGTGGTGATTGGCAGAATGCGAATGAATTTTCCCGACGTGCCTGAGATCATGATTAGCGGAGCGAGCGCCAGAATGGTTGTCATCTGGCCCGCGAAGGCTGGCAGTGCGAACCGGCGAATCGTCCACATCGCTGAACGCGAGAACGAGAGTTTCTCGACATAGACACCTTCATGCATGCCTTCCATCATTAGGATGAACACGTCGACGAGCAGGCCAAGTGCCAGCACCATGCCGATTAAGACCATCTCGTTGAGCGTGTAGCCGAACATCCAAACGAGCGTCAGTGCGCCCATGAACGCGACCGGAATGGACAGTCCGGCGATCAGCGCTTCTCGCCACGACAGCATCAGCAGTAGCACGAAGAAGACGCACAGCATCGCTTGCCAACCGTTATTGAACACTCGCAGCAGCGATTCCCAAATCTGTTCGGATTGATCGGTCGTGATCCGGACGCCAAGGCCGAACGGCCAATCAGTTGCGGATTGGGCTTCTTCGATTGCTGCCTTGGCGTTTTCGATGGCAATCAACGCGTCAGCAGCAGGGACTTTCGTCAGCGAGATTTCGATGCTGCGGCGGAACGGTTCGCCTTCGTTGCTTAGGAAGGCTCGCGTCTCCTCACGTTCCAGGTCGCGACGAACGTCGGCAATCTCAGACAGCCGGATCACACGCCCCGACTGACCGAGTCGGTCGATGGGTAGCTTGCGGAGTTCATTGATGTCGCGAAAGCGTCCGACCATTCGCAATGCACCGCCAAGTTGATCACTTTCGATTTCGCCCCAGGGCATGTCTCGATTGGCGGATTGGATGCGGTCGCGGACTCGCGTTGGCGAGATCCCCAGAGCGATCAAGCGTTCGGGCAGCAATTGAATTCGGATCGCTTCCTTGCGAAGGCCACCGATCTTGACTTCATTGACGCCGGCGACTTTTTCGAGTCGGTCTTCCAGGTCCGTCGCGGTTCGGCTCAAAATGGCCGAATCGACATCGCCGTACAGGACCAGCGTCAGCATCGGTCGGTCGTCGACGGAGATCTGGTTGACAGTCGGCTTCTCCGCGTCGCGTGGCAGTTCGGCTTCAGCGTCATTGATCTTGGAACGCAACCGCTGCATCGAATCGTTGATGTCAGCGGTGGCGACGAATTCGACCGCGACTAGCGAGTAAGAATCGAAGGACGCGCTGCTGTACTTTTTCAGTCCTTTCAGACTCGACAATTCGTTTTCAATTTTGTCGGTGACTTCCTGTTCGATTGTTTGCGGATCCGCTCCCGGCCAAAACGTTGAGATCGTCGCTTGCGGAATCGCAAGATCCGGCAGCGATTCCTTTACAAGCGACACGTAGGCAAACACACCTCCGACGATAAACAACACCAACAGAAGCAAGCCGACGACGGGACGAAGGATGAAAAATCGCTCCAAGCCGGTTGCTTCATGGACGGTCGGGATGTGTTGTTGAGTGGTCATGGCTTACTCAATCGCCTGCACTGGAGTTCCGTCAACCAACTTGTAGCGGCCGTCGGTCACCAGTTGATCGCCCGCATCGACGCCACTGGCGATCTCGTAACGCGATAGACCACGAATGCCGAACCCCACACTGCGGCGCTGGACCGTTTGGTCTTCGGGTTGATAGACAAAAACGTAAGGGCGGTTCTCTTCGTACAGAAACGAATCGAGCGGCGCGACGATCGCCTCATTGGACTCTTCCGTTGCAATCCAGCACGTCACAAACATGCCGTCGCGAAGTTTCTCGACCTCGCCCGTCGTGCGAATTTTCACCTGAACACTACGACCACCGGGGTTGATGGCGGGATTGACTGAGTACACCTCAGCCGTCGCTTGCCACGCCGCGTCCGGGGCGGGCGAAGTGATTGATCCACCCTCCAAAGTGTTAAGGATCGTTTGGTCGGCCGTTCCGCCTGGCAATACGATGACCTTCTGGCCGACCTCGATTCGCTGCGCATCGAAAGACGGCACGTCGACAATGATTTCAAACTGCGAGGGGTCGATGATGACGAATGGGATCGTGGTCAGAGCTTCGGCTTCGCTGGACGTCTTGACGAGGTTCTGCGTGAAGTAGAAGCCTTCTTCAACATTCACGTAGGCGACGAAACCGTCGATGGGCGATTTAATCTCCGAGTTTTCTAGCTCGATCTTCGCCTGTTTGAGTTTGGCCTCGGCGACGGCAATATTCGACGTCAACGCTTTTGCACGCGAAGCGGCGGCTTGCACGGCCGACTGAGCGTTCTCCATCGCCGCCTTCGCTTCCTCAAGTTCCTGTTTGGAGGATGCATTCTGTTTGTATAGCTGTTGTGCTCGCTCGTATTGACGTTGCTGCAGCGATGAAGATGTTTTGGCTTGTTCGGCGTCCGCGAGAGCCGCTTCGACTTGTGTCTTCGCATCTTCGATGGTCGCCAAAGCGGCATCGACCTCTGCGGTGAAGGTGCGCTTATCGAGCGTCGCCAGCACCTCGCCTTGCTTGACCGGCACACCCGGTTTTTCTGGGCCAACAAATGTCACGCGGCCGGTCGCCTCGAAGGTCAAGTATTCACGCTGAACAGCGCGAGCGGTTCCCTCGGCGAACACCCACGCTTGAATGGGACTTCGCAACGCCGGCGCGAGTTTGACCGACAGACGCGACGTGGTTTTGTCGGTCGGATTGGCGGTTTGTGGCGTCTCTCGGTCGGCTTGTGCAAACCAAAAGCCGCAACCACCGATCGCGACAAGGGCGAGAATCGGGAGGGTCCAGCGAAGCATTCGTTTCATTGGGCTTGTTTTACGAGTTGAATCACAGAGGCACACGGAGTTCGTTGACGGAATCAACTAATTGTCAGTGCTCCTTTGGTCTCTGTGTGGGATTACTTTTTTAAACCATCGAGGAAGATGCCCATTGCCGCATCCACACGAGCGACCAGTTTTGATTTGCCGCCTTCGAGAACGCCGCTGATGACACTGCCGTAGATCAAGTCGGAATAGGCGTTGGTGGCTTTCCTCGGATCGACCTTCCGAATTTCGCCCGACGCGATGGCCGCTTTCAACAACTCGTCGATGCCAGCGCGGTTTTCGGCTCGGTACATCAAGTGACTGGGAAACACCGTTTCGCGAAACTCGGCACGCTCTTGAATCATGATTTCAACCGCTTGCGGTGTGCGCTGGTAATACAGGGCAATGGCCGACGCCACACGACGTAGTGTTTCAATCGCACCGACTTCGGCGGGCAACGCTTCGGACGCTTCCATGCCGCCGAGTTGTTTCACAACAAATTCGCCGAGCACATCGAGGCAGTGTTTCGCGGTAGCAAGGAACAGTTGTTCTTTGTTGCCGAAATGTCGGTAAACGGTGCCTTTGCCGACGCCAGCCAAGTCCGCAATCACTTGCACGTCAGTCCCGCCAAAACCTTCTTTCGCGAACACACGCAACGAATTGGCCAAGATGTCCTGACGCTTCTTTTGCAATTTTGCAGCCAGCGGTTTCTCTGCGAATTCACGTTCTTGAGTGTTCATGTTTACAAATCGATACGACGAAACCTTGCGGAACGGACTTGTCCGTCCGTTTTCGTGAGCGTACCATCGGAATGTATTGAGTCAAGACAAATGGAGAAATTTCAAATCGGAAACCCTACCGAAACAGGAGCTAAACGATGACCAATCAAGCACTCACCCAAACGACCGTTGCCCACGTCGTCACCATCGAACTGTCGGGAATGTTGACGGTCGAGGACGTTCGCGACTTCACACGCAGAATCAACGCAGCGTTGAAACAGCACGATCGCATTGGCATTGTGGTTGACGTGACGCAGTGGTCTGACATGACCGCCGACGCCATCACTGCAGATGTCAAAGCCGAGTTCGCAATGTTGCCCAAGCTTCGTCGCATTCCACGAATTGCGATCTTGTCGAACAAGCAGTGGTACAACGCGGTCGTAGGTTGGTTCAGTCCAATGCTGTTCACCACAGACGTCAAAGTCTTCGATCCATCGCGGGCCGCGGCCAAGCAGGAAGCAATTGCCTTCGCTTCGGACATCGACGGCACTGCCAATGCGCCGAAGCAAGAGCCGTCGATCGTCTTGATCCCGACCGATCGGGATGATTTGGTGGCGTTTGAGTACCACGGGCATATCCGTAGCGAAGATTTGGACGTGGCTTTGGTGCCTTTGAAAGAACGCATGGACCGCAACGACCAAATTGATCTACTCGTTCGCATGGATCATTTTAGCGGATTTGATCCGTCGATCATGTTCAAGGGCGGACTGCTGTCGCTGAAGATGGCGGCTCTGAAGAAGCTGCGTCGCTACGCGATTGTCGGAGCGAGTGATTGGATGTCTGGCATGGCAAAGATGTTCGACCCATTGGTCGGCATCGAAATGAAAACTTTTGATGTTGATCAGGAGGACGAAGCATGGACTTGGATCAGCCAGTCCAATGGACCGTCCAAAACCGTTTCAACCTAGAACATCCAAAACGGGAATCACACGGATGAGATTCTTCGTATTGTTGATCGTTGTTACCGTCGGTGGCTGCGTGCAATCGCAGTACCGCTACGGGGTGCAGAACAGCAGCGGCTCGAAGTGTGCGTCGCCGAGCTGCAATCGCGTCGCTGTGGGCGGGGACCATCCGGTGGTTGATCGCATTGAAAAAGTGGTGCAATCGCCGAGGCGAACGATGCGGAAGTTTCTCGGCAAGGATGAGCCAACGTTGGTAGAGATCATTCAGCAACGGTCCGAAGCTTTCGGTTTGGCTCAAGGCTATCTTGCCATCAACGGACTCGACGACGTGTACGTTGACGTCCGTCGCTACGAACCCGGCGAGCACTGGGAACGACTGAAAGCGAACGACCGAATCTCGGGCTTTTGGAAATACACCGCCGGGACGCTCGACATTGTCGGATACTCGCTACTACCCGGGCGCGCATTTCACTCGGATCACTACAGCCCGTTCACCAACACGCTGAGCCTGAACTCGACTGACTCGCTGGATTCACTCTATGAGTCTGGTTTGGCGAAACAGTTCCGCAAACAGCGACTCCTCGGCACCTACGCGGTGGCTCAGCGTTTGCCTTTTTTCCCGTTGTTGCACCACACCCAAACGACCAGCGACTTGTTGACGTACGCTCGCGAAATGAATGACTGGGATCTAGAAGAAGAGTTGTATCCGGCCACCTATTCTCAAATTGGACAGGCCGCCGTCTCAGAGGCTATCGTCGTCTTGCCCGCCGTGGCTGACGAACCATTCTATGTTGGTGGATTGATCGGCATGGCGGGCGGAGTCGTAGGCAGCGTCACTGGCAATTCGGTTGCGATACGAGAATGCAAGAAACTTGAAATTGCACCCTCCGCGATGAATGCGGGCGACAAGATGATCGAGAACCCTTGATTCATGATCGGGCGATTGGCATCCTCAGGAAGTAAACAGACGCAGCGATTCGTAGTCTTTGCCGAGGATTGTCGCTGGGTCGGTGCCGAGCCAATCTCGCAAGACTGTGGCGTAGACTTGGCGAAAGTCATGTTCGTGTTTCAAGTCGCCTTGCTGTAGGTCAGTCAGATTTGGTCTCTTTCCGTGGATGCCTGGCTTCACCGCACCGCCGCAGAGAAACATAGGGCCGGCGGCACCATGGTCGGTTCCCTCGCTGGCGTTCTCGGCGACTCGGCGGCCGAATTCGCTGAACGTCATCACGCAGACCCGCCCGCCGTGATCGTGCGCGTCCAGATCACGAACCAACGCCGTCACCGCGTCACTCCATTGTCTCAGCAGGATATCGTGCGTCGCAGCTTGCTGGGCGTGCGTGTCAAAACCGTCGTGCTGGACGTAGTAAATCCTTGTGGACAACCCCGCGTCGATCAGTTGCGCAACGACGCGAAGCTTGTTGCCAAGATCGGTCTCGGGGTAAATCACATCGCTTTGGTAGCTCGATGCCGCCTCGGTCACTCGTCCGCTGGCCGCGATCGCGGATGTTGTGCTGGATTCCAGGAAGCTGAGCAGGGGATTGTCGCCTAAACTCGTGGCCGGTGGTCTGGTCTCCAACAACTCTCGCAGACGATCTTTGTTGTTACCTCGTAGCTGAAACTCCGCCAACTCCTTGACCGTTGGCACGCGAACACTAGTCGATGCGACTGCGGTCGGCTGTTGTTCACGCCCCAGGTGAAGCGCCGGGACGTCACCGCCGGCGATCGCGGGTTGCTGATCCAAGAATCGACCAAGCCAACCATCCGACCGCGGTTCGTCTTTGCGACGGCAGGTGTGCCAAATGTCCATCGATTCGAAATGCGAACGATTCGGATTCTCGTACCCGACGTTCCGGACGGCGGCAAACTTCCCGTCCTGCAGCAACTCTTTCAATCCCGTCATTGCGGGGTGAAAACCGTCGTGGTCATCACACCGAATCACTTCGCTGGTCGGGATCGCGAGCTTTGGCCGTGCCGAACGATAGTCGTCGTCGGCGTATGGCACGATTGTGTTCAAACCGTCGTTGCCACCGGACATCTGTACCACGACCAGAATTCGTTCGTCAGATTGGATGGACGTGGAAGCCGCCTCAGCGAAACACTCTGGCAGCGTTGTGCCAACACCAATCGCCGCGGATGCACCGATGGAATCCCTCAAAAAGCGTCGTCGATTCAAATGGATGTTCATGAACTAACCGAGTTGGCTGATGGGGAGGGACATCATCACATGCAATAGCGTTCGCATTTGTTGGTCTTGATCGCCCGGCTGAGAAACCGTCGAATGGCGAAGTTGGTCTTTGGCTTGTTCGTCCAACGGGGCAGCGAGCAAACATTGCTCGAAGTACATCATGGCTTCGTCCGTCGTTTGAACGTCATGCTCACCCAAGTACTCGGCCAGGGTTTTGCCGTCGAACCGGGTCGCATCGCTATCCAAAATATCGGCGATCAAATTAGAGCGGCCTAAAAGCGTGGATGAATTGATCCAAGCCCGCCCGCCGTCCCAGCCTTTGACATTGGGCGGAAAAAACAGGCCCTGTCCGATACTCAGTAGGCCTCTGGCGACAAGCTGCGTGTTGGTCGTAGCACCGAGACTTCGCAGCATTCCCATCACCAACTCCACTGGTGATTTGATTTTGCGAGCTATGGCGTGCTGGGAATAGAATTGATTGCTCCCCAGTATTCGCTCGACAACCGGAGCGATTTGCAGATCACGCTCGCGAAACAGGTCGGCAAGCGGTTGCAGAAACGCATCGGTCGGTTCGGGCTCATCACTGATAAAGAAACGGTACAGCTTGCGGGTGACAAACAGAGGCATTGCGGGCTGGTCGAGCACGATTCGCACACCATCTTCTCCGTCAAAATCCCCGTTCTGCCCGAGCACTGTCTTTTCGCCGGGATCGTGCTGATAGCGATTCTTGCGAAATCGCTTGTTCTTGATTTCCCAACCGGTGAAGCAACGGGCAAGCTCAAGGACATCCGTCTCGCTGTAGTTGCCTTCTCCCAAACAAAATAGCTCCATCAATTCGCGAGCGAAGTTTTCATTGGGATGGGCTTTGCGATTGACCGCCCAATCAAGATAAACCAGCATCGCAGGGTCCTGCGAAATCTTCTTTACCAAGCTGCCAAAGTCGCCCAGTGCGTGATCGCGAAGCAACTGGTTTTGGTTCCACATCATCCGTGCGTCCTTCACCTTCTCCGCTCCGGTTGCGAAGTGCCCATGCCACAATATCGCTGTCTTTTCCAACAATTGGTTGGGCGTGTATAGCAAGCGATAGACCCAAGCGGCGGACAACTTTTCCGGATCACCGCCAGCCAGCGTCGCTTCTGCCAGTGCATCGGCGGTCGAGCGAAATTCGGTTGATTCCCGGTTAGCTGAAACAAGCTTGCCAACCACCTCGGCTGGTTCTCGTTTGACTGCTTCGCCGATGACCGACAACTCCATCCCGAATCCGGCGCGACGATACAGATGCGATACCGCCGAACGATCCCACGGTTGATCTGAGGTGGGCTCAAAGGGCTTCCATGCCCAAGCCGGGTCGATGGATCGCATTTGGCTCATCTGATTCTCACTCATCAGGGCGTCTCACTGTCCGCTTGCACGTCGACGCCCACTCTCAATGTCATGTGGGAATCGTTGATGTCCAAGTTCAGTCGCACATCGCGAATCAATCCGACAAGTTCCAAGAGCAAGCTGATCTCACCTACAGCGGCCTCTTTGGAGTGTCCCTTTTCGAGCATGCTGTTGGCGATCAGCTGCGAGCGGTTGGCATCCAAGATCCGTTTCAAAGTCGCCGCCTCGAATTTCCCTCGTGTGTTGGATTGCTCGCCGCCGACCTTTTCATTGCTTGTGTCATCTGAAATCAAAGTGCGAGCCAAGGACGTCGAACTTGAGAAAATGATCCGCTGGCCGGCGAAACCCAGCGTAGGGGAAAAGTTGAAGTGAATTCTTTCGTTTCGGCTTTCTTGTTTGTCGTTATCAGGGACGTATGTCGCGGTGACCAACTGAGCGTCACCCACGGTCTCCACGCCGAGGTCGAGCTGCGGTTGACCGTTCTGGGCACCTGTCACATTCAGGAAGCCGACGAAGCTCTGAAACACACGACGCAACTCGGGCTGCGTTTCCTTGGGGTTTTTCATCTGGAACTGCAAAGCGAACGAGGGCAACTTGATCGCCGGTTGCGGCAAGACATCCGTGAAGTCTTGTTCCATCCCCACGATCTGCACATCGCTTTCGAACGCCCCGAGAATATCTTCACCAAAGTCGCGCCCCGAGAAAAATGTCGTCAGCGTTGTATCGGCAACCGTGAGTTGATCAACGGCACGATCCGAAACCAGATCTCCTGAACGAAGCCACATTTGAGACAGATCACGATGGGTTGAAAACGCGAACAGGCGGTTGGGCACGTACAGAAGCGGCGGTGCGGTCGCGAGTTCTGATTCTCCGAAGAAGTACTCGCGTGGTGCTTCCCAGTTTCGCTGGTGCGGTGTGTCCAACCTCAATGATAATCCGTCATCACTGACGTCCAACTGGCCACTCACGAAAGGAGCGTGACGAAGATTCGCAAGTACACCACCCAAAACTATTTCAGCAGCGATGTTGTCAGTCTTCTCGTTGAAGAGATTCTTGGCCACGCCGGCATCGCGTAACGTTTGAATGTCTACGATTGCCGAAACGGCTCGATGATGTGAATCAACCGAGTCAAGGTGTTGGCGAGCTGCGGTGTAGTTTTTATTTGATGCCAGGGACTGACCATTGCGATCCAGGTACTGATCAATGATAGATTTACCCAAGTCTGAATGATTGGTCAGCAGCATCCAGTCGTCTATCCTAACCATCTTCAAGTTTGCGCTGACCATGTCGGCGACGAATCCGCGGTATTCACCCTGCTTTGCGGGCGCACCTTGCATTTGGCGAAACGCCAAAACAAAACCCCGAAACCGTTCCAACAAGTCTTGGTCCGACGACCTCATCAATACCGCTACGCCTCCGTCGGCTGAGTCCAACGCGATAGTTAGTCCACGGTCAGTTAGCGTGGCGATTGCTTCGTGCCATGGTTTGCTCATGCTGCCTTCAAAAGCACGCACTCCCATCTGCAACTGCCCAAGGCTGCCGGATTGCATAGCCGCATCGAAGGCAGGCAACGCTTCGAGTCTAGATCGCAGTGGGTGTTTCAAAACTGTTTGCAGTACGCCACCGACATCGGGAATTTCGGCCGAGACTGCGATCGAATCTGGGAGCAACTCGGCAGCAGAACAATCCGAATTCGACGGTGACTCTGCGTGAACTCCCGCTAGCCACGCAGCCTGACACACGAGCGTTAATGTTGCAGCAAACGCTTTGAAAGATGGTGTAATTGAGTAGTTCATTGAGCGATCCATTGAGTATGCACCAGGGCTGCGGAATTGATCACGGATTCACCAAACCGATGATGGTATCGCGAGAGACGGTTCCCCAGAAACGGCTGTCGTTTGCTTTGTCGGGGTTGTCTCCCAGGACGAAGTACTCGTATTCAGGAATATTGAACGGATAGGAAACTGTATCGTTTCCGGTCTCGCTCTCGGCATACTTGATTCCATCCAAGCTCGTGGGCACGACAATCAGTTTGCCGTCGATGGTGACGCCAGCGGCTCCGAGAGAGATTGCCTCACCGGGCATGCCCACGATGCGAAACAGCCAAATCCGATTTTCGTCTTTTGGAGACTTGAATGCGATCACGTCCCATCGCTTGGGCTCGCTCGATTGATAGGCCTGGCAATCCACCTGCACCTTGTCACCGGGCTCAATAGTCGGTTTCATGGATGACACTGGCATTCGGTACACGTCTACGTTGGCATACGCGTAGACTGTTGCCAGACCGCTCACAATGAGCAATCCAAAGGTCGAGATCAGAGCTGTTTTTGATCGTTTATTGTTCATTTGCGTGGCATTCAGAAAGGTGGCCATTGATGATAGGTATCCGCGTCTACGACACGATGCTATTCGCCCCAACACCACAACTCGTTGGTAACGCTGCGTAATAACCGGGGAAATGACAGGCGATCATTCATTCGAATTCGCAAGGACGACTGAGTTGTGGCTTCGCGATTGCCTTACGACAGCGACATCGCAAGAAACAACAAGAGAACTAAAACCTGTAGAAGAAGCGACATGGTTTCCTTCGCAATGAATTGACAGGGCCCAAAGCATCAACGATGTCATCGAGACGCAGACAACATAATTGGCTAGAGATATACGATGATCCTCTATTCAATTGTTCCTGATCAATAGTCATGGTGGGGTGGGAGAGCATCCTTGTGCCTTTCGTTTAGGAATACGGACAACGGTATTCAGTCGCGATCACGTAACGATCTCATCACGGAATTTAGGCTTGGTCGTTGATGAATGATTCTGTGGCAGTCGAATTTCAAAGCGGGCTCCACCAAGTTCGCTAGAAGTGACGGTGGTATCGCCATGCAAACGCCGACAGATGCGGCGAACGAGTGCCAGTCCCAGGCCGCTACCGGGTTGTTGGCTCCTTCCGAGGCGTCGAAATGGCTCAAAGACAATGTCTCGATCGTTTTCCGGAATGCCGCCGCCATCGTCGTCGACGGCAATCGAAAAGAAATCATCTTGGCGAGTGACGCTGATGCACACGCGAGATGCGGCGTACTTGCCCGCATTACTCACGAGGTTTCCGACCGCTCTTGTTAGTCCGGCCTTGTATGTAATCGCTTCGATAGCCGACCGGTGATCATTCGTCTCGAAGGTAATCTTGGGATGCAGCGGGGCATACACGGTGATGACATCCGCGACAACATCATTCACATTGACGGGTTCCTGACTTGGATGCTTGCACCCTTCATCATGCCTCGTGTAATCCAGCAACTCGCCGACCAATCCGTCCAAACTGTCGGTTGCTTCGTCGATAGCGTCGAGTCTTTTCTCACGCTTCGATTCTGTGTCGGCCGATCGAACCAATTCAGTGGCGAACTTGATGCGTGCCAGCGGTGTACGCAGTTCATGAGAAACCGCTTGCAGCAACTCTTTCTGCGATCGCAGCAACCCTTCGACTCGGTCAGCCATGGCGTTGAATGCACCGACGATAGGAAGGCTTCGTTTGCGTTTGCCAGCATCGATCCGCGCGGTCAAATCGCCGTCGGCGATCGCGAGTGCCGTGTGTTCCACTTTTCGCAACTGGCTAGCAATGGGACGCATCAGAATCGCAATGGCTCCGGCGACGAGCATGAACACGCTCCCCAAACCAATCAGCACGTCGCGCTGGCTGGGGCCAACGAACTGGGGCAGCGGTCCCAGCTCAATCAACAGATTGGTGTTGGGGATGGCTGTGTCGATCTTGTCTCCATTCAGAACAGCTTCGCCGCCGTCGAGACGTTGAGTCGTACGTTCCGGCATCGGTCGATCGGAGCGTTCGACGAGGTTGACCGGGTAAGCAAACCTCGCCCGAACCGCGTCCAATGTTGCTTCATAGTTTCGCGGTCCGCCTCTGACCAAATCGTCGCGTGCGGAAAGTGCTCCGCCGCTAAGTGCGTCTTCGATGACTTTGATATTGGCCGATTCGGTCGTTCCGCGGAACACGTAAGCTTGAATCAACCAAGCAACGAATAGAATGAGGATGACGCCCAGATAGAAGCGAAAGAACAGTCGTGTCATGAGGTTTTGGCCATCAAGTAGCCGACGCCGCGGACCGACTTGATTCGCGTAGGGCGGTTGGAATCGTCGCCGAGTTTGCGTCGTAAGCGTGAGACGCGAAGGTCGATCGAGCGATCAAGACCGTCATAGGGTAATTCCAGCAAATCGATGTAGACATCTTTACGGTCGACGACTCTACCGGCTCGCTTGGCTAAGTAGACCAACAAGTCGAACTCAGCGGTGGTCAATTCGATTTGTTCATCGTTGATGGTTACGGCGCGGCTGGCCTCTTTGATTCGCAAATCGCCTACGACGATGGCACTCGCATCGGCTCCGACATCCGTCTTGTCACCACGCCGCAAATGGACTTTCAATCGTGTCAACAGTGCCCGTGGACGCACGGGTTTGGCCATGAAGTCATCGGCACCAACCTCTAAGGCGATCACCTCGTCGATCTCTTCACCGCGAGCGGTCAAGACGATGATTGGTCCGCCGTACTTTGGCCGAACGCGTCGGCAAATGTCAAACCCGTCGGTTCCTGGCAAGCCAATGTCCAAGACGATCGCGTCAAACGACCCCGCTTCAATTCGCCCAATCGCCGCAGTGCCGTCTTCCTCGACCGTCACGTCGAATGACTGGTCGATCAAGAAGTCACGAACCATTGACGCGAGCGAGGTGTCGTCTTCGACGAGCATGATATGGGGATTCAAATGATTCTCGATGAGTCGTTGGTTTGTGAAACACCCGGCGATTCTGGCAGGCCGACAAGCACGACAAGTTTCGCCTGCTCAGCATTGTATCGGCTTTTGCCTTGAAAACAGTCGCCGCTACAGCTCGATACACAGCTATACGAATCGTGCCGGAACCCACAGCCGAAATGGTCGTTCAACTCTTCGTAGCCAATCATTCAAAATACTATGGAGAGCCAATATGAACCGCATAGAAGTTACCTGTGAGAACGGCCATCGCCTGAAAGCCGCCGCCCATCTTTGCGGCACCTCTCGAAAATGCCCTCGGTGCCGGGTTGTGGTCAATATTCCCCTGCAATCGTTGACGTCTCATTCGATTGACGAGGATCGCGATCCGCTGTCGGACACGGGCGTCATGCGGATCCTGGGCGTTCAAGACGCGTTGCCACCACCAACCACCGTCGAACCGGAAAAGACTCGCTGCTGCCCTCGATGCGATGTCAACATCTCGGCCAAAGCGAATGTTTGCCAACATTGCCAATGTTACGTCGGAGGGATCCCAGATTTCTTGAAGCAGCTTGGACTGGGGGGCGTCGTGGCGTGAGCTTCCAGCTCGCGATTCCGACTGACCTGACGTCAGCACGCTGAAAGCACGTGTCATTTGTTCGGTACGTTCTGATACAAGCCTTCTGCAGAACAATCCAAGCGTTGCGGGTAGGCTAAGGGGCCTATCAAAAGGACCCTCGTTCCACATGAGCACCCGATGAAAATCCTTGTCAAACTGTTGAGCTTGGTCGGCCTTGTCGGCATGGGGGGAGCTGCTGGTTACCAACCGACGATGAAATATCTGGCCGAGCGGAACAAAGTGACATGGGAAACCGCCGAGATGGAATCCGGCGATATCACCCGGTACGTCAACTCGACAGGCACGATCCAACCGGTGTTGTCTGTTTCAATCGGATCGTTCGTTTCGGGACCGATCGTCGAGCTGAATGTCGATTTCAACGACGAAGTCAAAGAAGGCGACATCCTCGCCCGCGTCGATCCTCGATTGTTTAAGGCGAACGTTGATCGCGACGAAGCGACACTTGCGACTCGCCAAGCCGATCTGGAGCGTGTGGAAGCGCAGTTGCAGCAATCACTCAACAACTACATGCGCGGAAAACGACTTCGTGAATCGAACAAGGACTTCTTGTCCGATCGTGAAATGGACGCATTGACCTTTGAGGTAAAATCGTTGCAAGCCCAGCGGAAGCTGGCCAAAGCGACCATCTTGCAATCGAAAGCATCGCTCGAAACATCGCGTGCCAATTTGCAGTACTGCGAAGTGACGTCACCCGTCGATGGGGTCGTGATCAATCGCCTGATCAACCCTGGTCAAACTCTGGCGGCTCAGTTTCAAACACCGGAATTATTTGTTGTCGCCCCTGATTTGCGGAAAAAGGTTCACGTGTTTGCGTCGGTCGATGAAGCCGATATTGGATTGATTCAAAATGCAAAGGCTGAGGGCCGGCCAGTCACATTCACCGTCGACGCCCACCCCGACCAAGTCTTTGACGGCGAGATCGAGCAAATCCGAGTCAGCAGTGTGGCGACACAAAATGTCGTGACCTATCCAGTCGTGATCGCAGCCAGCAACGCGGACTTGAAACTGTTGCCTGGCATGACGGCTAGCATTTCGTTTGAAGTCGACTCGACCGTAGACGTTCCAAAGATACCTAATGCGGCTCTGCGGTTCTTCCCCGAGGACGTAAAGTTGGTCCGCAAGGAAGACCGGCACTTAATCGATGGTTCGACGTGGAAATTGAAGCCCAAAACAGACGCTGAAGCCGAAGAGAACGCGAACCAAACGGCCACAGAAAAGGCTGCCGCCCAGCAGAAGAAGGATCAGCGACACGTTTGGATGGTCGACGGCGAATTCTTGAAGGCGGTCGAGATCACAACCGGGCTGATGGAAAACAAGTTTACTGAAATGGCCGAGGGCGACCTGGACGTCAGTGCTCTGTTGGTCGTTGGGAAGAAGGAATAGCGATGTCCTTCTTCGATACTGTCCGGATCGCGCTGCGTGCGTTGCTGAAGAATAAAATGCGAGCTGTGTTGACCATCATCGGTGTGGTCATCGGCATCGCGGCGGTAACCACCATCGTCTCGATCGGGCAAGGTGCCAGCGCTTTGGTCAGTGGCGAGTTTGAGGCATTGGGCACTAACGTGGTGTTGGTCTTACCCGGGCAAACCAAACGCGGCGGCGTGAGACAATCCGGTGCCCCGACTCTGACGGCCGCGGACGCGGATGCGATTGGTTCAGATTGCCCGTCGGTTTTGGCGGCGTCCGCGGTTGTTGGGACTGCCGGGCAAATCATCTACGGCAACGAAAACTGGAATCCGAAACAAATGCAGGGCGTTGGCGCGGACTATCTGACGGTTCGCAACTGGGGTCTGGAGGCCGGCGGATTCTTTTCGGTCAATGACATCGACTCCAACGCCAAGGTCTGTGTGATCGGCCAGACGTTGATTCCGAAACTGTTCCGTACCGTCAATCCGTTGGATGAAACGATTCGCGTGAACAATGTCCCGTTCCGTGTGATCGGCATCTTGGCAAAAAAGGGTGCCAATATGGTCGGTGATGATCAGGACGACGTCGTGTTGATGCCGCACACGACCGTTCGCAAACGAATCAACGGATCACCCTTGGACAGCGTTCACATGATCATGGTGTCCGCTCGAGGTACCGATCAAATGGGCAAAGCGACCAAGCAAATTGAATCATTGATGTACGAACGTCATGAAGTCGGGCCGGCCGACGAACCCGACTTCAGCGTGCAGGACACGACCGAGATCGCGGCGACGCTGGGAATGATTACCGGCACGCTTACATTGATGTTATCTACGATTGCTGGAATTTCGCTGCTGGTTGGTGGCGTCGGCATCATGAACATCATGCTGGTTTCGGTCACCGAGCGAACTCGCGAAATTGGCATCCGCATGGCGATTGGTGCTCGCGGCAAGGACATTCTGCGGCAGTTTTTAATCGAATCAGTGGTGTTGTCCTGCATCGGTGGAGCGATTGGAATTGCGATGGGAACGGCGGCGTCCATGGCCGCCACCGTTTTGATCAATGCTTATAAACCGGGAACGGATTGGCCGATGGTGGTTTCGATTCCCGCGGCTCTGGTCGCGATGGGGTTTGCGGCAGCGGTGGGCGTTTTCTTTGGCTACTACCCAGCCCGCCGAGCCAGCAAACTCGACCCGATTGACGCACTGAGGTACGAGTGAATGGCTCTCATCGAACTTGATGATGTGCGCCGCGTTTACGACCTTGGTGAAGTGAAGGTCCACGCGCTTCGTACTGTCACTCGAAATGTCGAACTCGGTGAGTACGTTGCCCTGATTGGAGCATCAGGAAGCGGCAAATCGACACTAATGAACACGCTCGGTTGCCTCGACCGACCGACGCATGGCAGCTATTTGCTCGACGGCGAGGAAGTGGTGACGATGAACCGCGACCAGCGTGCGAAGATTCGTAACAAGCAACTCGGCTTCGTCTTTCAGAATTTCAACTTGCTCAACCGAACATCGGCACTTGAAAATGTTGAGCTACCGCTGATGTATGGAACCAAGGTTCCGGCTCGCGAACGCCGAGATCGTTCGATGGAAATGCTCGGCAAAGTCGGTTTGGCCGATCGCTATCATCATCACCCGAGCCAACTTTCTGGCGGGCAGCAACAACGCGTCGCGATCGCGAGGGCACTTGTCAATCGACCCTCGATTTTGATGGGCGATGAACCGACGGGCAATCTGGATTCGAAGACGAGCCGTGAAGTGATCGAGCTGTTTCGTGAATTGAATGAAGAGCAAAAGATCACGGTGATCCTGGTAACGCACGACCAGAATGTTGCGAGAAACGCAAAACGAACCATCGTGCTGCGTGACGGCGAAGTGGTCGAGGACACTGAAGACTTTGTGCTAGCAAAGGCCGCTTTGGAATACGACCCAACTCAAGTGGCGAAAGCTTGAAGTCTGGAACGTGCCCCAGATTCCCAGCGCAAGCCGAAAGCTCACGCCAATCACTACGACCCAACCTTTTGTATCAATTGGGATGAACGCTAGTTCCGGTCATAACGGCAAAGGTGAATCATTAGTTGAATTCGTTACGTCCGTCCGATGATGGACGCTATGGACATTCACACAAAAATCCACCGTTTGCGCCATCACCTACTCGCCGTCGCGATCGCCAGCACCTCGATCGCCGGGGTGCCGCGTCCTGCATTGGCCGACGAGCCGTGTCGACCGATTTTGCCCGAGCAACGCTGTCTCGACATTCGCCGCCCCGAACAATTGTGCCAAGTACCGGTTCCGGTCACGCCTCGGCCCGCGACCGTGACTGATCCACAGTTCGAATTTCCCCAAAGTTACCTGACGCTCAACGACGCCATCAACATCACCCTGGCAAACTCAGAAGTCGTGCGTGTGCTTGGCGGAGTAACCGCATCAACCAGCGGGCGAACAATCTATGACGCTGCGATCACGAACACGACCATCGACGGGCAAAGAGCGATATTCGATCCGAATCTGCGATTGAACAACGTATGGAACCAAACGGAGAATCCCAACGCGATCTTCGATCCCCTTGATCCTACCAACGCAATCATCGGAGGCGTCCAAAATGAAGGCTATGGACTCGACTTTGGGCTTTCGAAACGCAACTTGATCGGCGGCACAACCAACCTCGGTGTGAACAGCAACACCAACCGTATCACGCCGGGCGTCCTGCCGCTCAATCCCGCCGATCGAACGGCAACGGAACTCAGTTACACGCAACCGCTTCTCCAAGGTGCCGGGCGCGCTGTCAATCAAGCTCCTATCGTGCTGGCCCGCATTGACACCGAACGATCATATTTTCAATACAAAGCTGCCGTCCAACAATCGGTCCAAGGCGTCATTGAAGCCTATTGGTCACTTGTATTTTCGAAAACGGATTTGTGGGCACGACGACAACAGGTCGAACAAGCGGAGTTTGCAAACACGCGAACGGAGGCTCGCATTGCGACCGGTGACGCCAACGCCGGCGACCTCGCTCAAACCCAACTTGCTCTCGAAAACTTCCGTGCCACGTTATTGGCTTCTGAGGCGAACGTGTTGCAACGTCAAGCGGCGTTGCTGAACATTCTTGGCTTGCCGCCATACGAAGCTCAACGCACGATTCCCGTCACGCCAATGCTGGAAGAATTGATTGAAGTCGACTGGACTGCGATCAATGATTTGGCTCAACGAGAACGTCCAGACATCATCGAGCTGAAGTTGATTCTGGAAGCGGACCAGCAACGACTGCTGTTGGCAAACAACCAAGCACGGCCGCAACTGAACGGCGTCGCTCTGTATCGTTGGAACGGACTCGAAGGAATCGCGCCGTCGGGCAATCGCATCCGCAGTGGTTCGGGGGACTTCGAAGACTGGTCCTTGGGTGTCAATTTCTCTGTGCCACTGGGATTGCGAGCGGAACGGGCGGCGCTGCGGCAACGACAGTTGCTGATCACGCGAGACCGGGCGAACTTGGATCAAGGGCTGCATCAAATGCAGCACTTTTTGGCACTAAGTCTGCGCAACATCGAACAGTTTTATGCTCAATACGAACGTTTCCAGGCCGTCCGGCAAGCCGCGAGGATCAACTTGGAACAACAATTGGCCCAGTACAACGAAGGAATTGTGCAATTCATTGTGGTATTGCAAGCGATTGTCGATTGGGGCAACTCCGTCAGCGCCGAAGCTCAAGCGTTGTCTCAGTACAATACAGAAATCGCACGTTTGGAATTGCAAACCGGCACCATCTTGCAAACCCACAACGTCGTCTTCTTTGAAGAACGTTTCCGCAGTATCGGGCCAATGGGACGATTGGGCGATGAGAAGTGTTACCCGCGTTCGCAATCGCCGTCGGCATCTGTCACACGCTATGAAGGTGGATCACAAGCATCGGAGGAATATTTCGATCTAGAAGATCCTGTCAGCAAGAATGGCTCCGCCGGCAACGAAGACGATGTTGAGATGGACACCGAAGTCGAGTTCCAGAAGATAGACGACAATCAAGACGGCGAGATGTCGGACGACGAAATCGACAAAATTCTCGAAACTCCCAAAACAAGCCGGCGATTGATCGACTTTCTGAAATCATGGTCCCGGAGATAGCTCACACGACTCAGTCTGTGAAACGCAGGACAAACTGATGTACGGCTTTGCTTCGATCTCAGAAACCATCAACGTCGCAACAATGATCGTCTGAGACAACATGTCAAGCTTGCAGATTGCAAGCTTGACTCACTATCTCCGTATCGATTGCGTTTCGGGCAATGACCTTATTCGACGCAATTAAAACTGTTCGTCGATTATCTCACGGGAAGACTTCGTCCCCAAAGCACCCCACAAACCGTAGGGGCTTTTCTTGCCTGCCCCTGCATTGTGGTCGGTACTTGGTGCTTGTGCTCGCCCAAATGCCATATGATTTTGATCGCCTGTGTCGATAGAGTCAGTTACGAAACGCACCGCTCCATCGGCCATCAAGACATAGACGCCACCTTGGTGACGGCTTGATGCGGAAAACTGCCCGCGGCCTCCGTGAGATTGAACCACGCTGTAACTATTGGGGGGGCGGATCGTGTGAAAAACGGATGACTGTGGCCGTCCATCACTCCACCGGCGTCCACGGCCGTGGTTGATATTATCATCCAGTAGAACTCCAGCGGCCCAGAATTGTGGGCGTTCAGGGTCGATCAAACCAGCAGTTTCGTAGTACGCAGGAGGACGGTTCTCAACATTTCCGTCAATGTGAGGCATCGTCTTGATCTCACGTTCCTGCACATCAACGACATTTTCTCCAGCGGCAATGGTGTTAGATAGCCCATCCTTGATGTCACGGAACGCGGTGAAATGCCGTGCTCTGAAGACTCCGCGAGCCCATCGTGATCCGGCCGAATCACCCCAGGTACCATCATTCGAAGATCGACCGCTGTCATCGATTCCAGAGTGATGTTGCTCAAAAAATGCGTCTCCGGCACAGGCCGCGTAGTTGCTGAAGGCAACGCGGTCATTAGGGGAATCGGCACCGTCGCTGGGGCAACGGAAGCTGACGACCTGCGTCAGCCACGGTTGGTAATTCTCGTCCCAGGGAACAGAGCCCATTGCTGGATATGGAGGAGTTCGAACGGACCCGTCTCGATTGAAAGCAAGTGGATTACTGATTTGCTCCCAAAGGGCTTGTTGTTCAATGAAGGGAGTTAAGCCGACCATCCAGCTAAGGTTGAAGCCATTGTTGTTGCTGGCGCCTGTACCGGTGTCGTATGTCCCGCCTCGCTGCATCGGCAAATTATCGTGAGCGGAATGATAGTTGTGTATGGCTAATCCGATTTGCTTGAAGTTGTTGCTGCAACTCATTCGTCGAGCCGCTTCGCGTGCGGCTTGAACAGCGGGCAACAACAACCCTACCAGAACGCCGATGATTGCGATGACGACAAGTAGCTCGACAAGGGTGAATCCAGCCGGTCGAAGCCTTGAAGGATGTGGACTTGAATTTCTCATTCGTTTTCCTGGTTGGCTGTTTTGAAGTTGAGTGTTGGGGATGATGTTATTTTTCAAAGATGTGATATTCGGCGTGCTTCCGCGTGGAAGAGCAACGCAACGAACTGCGGCAGATGTTCGACTCATCTGCGATTCTGCGACTTCGATTCCGCCTTCAGTTGCTCGTGGTATTGCGCGAACGACTGTTGCTCTTCCGCAGCTCGAGCCTTGATTGGGCTAAAGGCTGCCTCGGACGAGCCACCACATCCTGTCACGAGAATTGGCACGGGCACGAGAACGCTAGCTAAGGTCTTGATTGTCTCATTCTCCATACTGGTAAGTTCTGCAACCGTATGATCGATCCGCACGGGTGAATCGCGGTGCGTTGGAGAATTCAAGATATCTGACAACACGACGAACACTACGCGTTTAGCGTATGGCTATGTGTCGAGGTGTAGCGTGAAGGTTCGGTTTTGTAATGCCGCAGGATTCGTTTAGCGGTTTACGGTTTCGCCCGCACACTGAACCAGTTGTCGTTGACCAGTGTTCGATATTTACCGGTTCCTATCAAAGCCGTTGGACGCTCGACCTGCAGAAGTGCGATAGCCCACTATGTCAATGAAACGCACTCGCTGATCGTTCAGCAGAGAAACCAAGCAGGGTGCCGTCAACGTCGTGGCGCATCAAGGCTATTCCTTTCGGGCGCCTACCGTCATCGCGGTATCATCGAACAATCAGTCGGATGGTTAACGGAATGTCGATGAGTCACGACACGTTTTTTCTTAGGAGGCACAAAGCGGCTTGTCAAAATAGGGCTCTCGATGACCGGACGCTTTCTTCGCCTCGCGGCGTCCGCTGAACCGACAATTTAACGTTTCGGGGCAAAACCTACCCAGACCGGCGACGAGGTCTTTGGTTGCTTTGATCCGTTTCCGATTCATTGACACGGAACCACCAGTCTTTTGAAACATGTCCTGAACGCCAATTCGGCAAGTGCTCGCCACTGACAAGGTGCGTGCGAGTCTTCGAACCAGCCGCGTTTACCAAAGCATCGTCGCTTGGCATGGAAGAACAACGCGTCAACGTGATCCCCGACAGTTTCCTATTTCGACATCAACGAAATTGGCAGGTGCTATCCATCGTCGACTGCGAAGCCATTTTGCACCCCGTCACGATCGGTTTGCAAAACGACTCTCACACCCAAACTCTCAAAGAACTCAGCAAAGGCGACCAAGTCATCGTCTACCAGAGCGATACACTGCAACCAGGCACAGAAGTACGTTCAACCTCACGTGGGTCGTCTGCAGCAGGCGAATCTCAGTGAGATCGTCGGATGATCTTTCTGGATCCTCACGGGCTGGAAGCAAAACGCAAATGAGTTCATGGAACGACACCGGAACAAGCAGACATGCGATACTTTGGGATATTGGTCGCTCTCTCAGTCTCTGTTGTATCGGGTCAAGCAATGAAACGCTCTGGATTGTTCTTCGCCGTCGCCTGCTGCTTGGGCATGTTTGCCACGACAGCGAATGCGGATATCGAAGACCTCATCGAACATGGTTTTGTCCAGAGTGGCGCCGTCAAGATTCACTATGTCACGGCTGGTGAAGGCCCGCTGGTCGTGATGCTTCACGGATTTCCAGACTACTGGTACACCTGGCGAGAGCAAATTCCCGCGATCGCCAAGGACCATCAAGTGGTTGCCATCGACCTCCGTGGGTTCAACAAGAGTGACCAACCTGAAGGCGTCGAGAACTACGCGATGCCAAAGTTGGTCGGTGACGTGGAAGCCGTTGTCAAACACTTTGGAAAGTCACAAACAACGGTCATCGGCCACGATTGGGGCGGCATGATCGCATGGTCGTTCGCGATGCAGCATCCTGAAATGACACAGCGGCTCGTCGTTCTCAACCTGCCACACCCCGCCTGCCTGACGCGTGAATTGGCAAGCAATCCTGAACAACAAAAAGCTTCAGCGTACGCACGGCGTTTTCAGCAGCCTGACGCGGCGACCGATTTGACCGCCATGGGACTCACGTTTTGGGTCAAAGACCGATCATCGCGTGAGCGATACGTCGAAGCCATGAAGCGTTCATCGATTGAAGGAATGCTGAACTACTACAAGGCCAACTACCCCAGCGAGCCGTACAAGCAGCAGACTGGCTTCCCGATGGTCAAGTGTCCTGTGCTGATGATCCACGGGCTCAAAGACACAGCGTTACTGGCTGACGGACTCAATCGAACATGGGAGTACCTTGAGAAGCCGCTGACCCTGGTCACCGTCCCAAATGCGGACCACTTCGTGCAACAAGATGCACCGGCGTTGGTCACGCGAACGATCGTCCGCTGGCTTGCCGATCAGCACAACAATTGACCGCATTCGTTGTAAGGGCGGCTCAGAATCAATCTTGCAGAATGCTCACTACCCTGAATCGCGAGGACGAACAAAACATGTCATCGAGAATGCCGATCGCAGGATTGCTTGCCGTGCTCAGCTTGACGGGACTCCTACCGGCGGAGGAGCGTCTTTACAACGGGATCGTATTGCCGGAAACGTGGCCGCCGAAAACCGGGCAGTTGACGCGCGAGCCAATGCCCGTTCCCTATCTCGAAATTCCGCCTGCGGTCATTCCCATTGACGTGGGACGTCAGCTTTTCGTCGACAACTTTCTTGTTGAATCGACAACGCTGTCTCGCACATTCCAACAGGCTGAGTACTGCGAAGAGAATCCGGTGATCCGCGCAGAAACACCAGGTGATTATCGAGCACCTTTCAGCGGTGGGGTGTGCTATGACGCAAAGGACAAGCTCTTCAAAATCTGGTATGCGGGCGGCGAGGGCACGCTGCTTTATGCCACCAGCCAGGATGGGATCCATTGGCAGATGCCGGCATTGCAAGAGATTTCCACCACATCCGAACTGCCGCGATCGATCGCTTGCGTTTTGGTCCATCCTGACGAAGACGCGCCCTTTGAAAGCGTTGCTGCCGCGTTCGCCGCTGGCGGAAATTGTTCGAGAACACGCGTAGCAGAAGAGTCCAACTCGGTGTGCTTGCGGCTTCCGAGAGAGGTTTCCGCAGGTGAACGCGTTTCGATGACAGCGTTCGATGATGAGGGTGAAGAAATCGACCTGTCGGAGCTCGAACACGTCGAAATCGGTTTCGGTGACGCGGGCTTCGTCATCGATGATGACGGCACGCTTGATACGTCGGACGGGAAAGCCGTGTTTGAGATGACTGACGCCATGTTGAAGTCAGACTACTTTGACTTTTTCGCAGTGAACCCAACTGCTGGTGCGGTGCATGCCAATCTGGTGCTGCACCCTGAAACCATGAATTCGAGCACGGTTTGGTTGGACCATCAAGCAACGTCCCCTCAGGAAAGATTCAAGTATTTTGCCAGTGAGGACATTCACGAGATTGACGACGACATCGGCTGGTTCTTCACCTATCGCAGCAGTGCCGACGGAATCGAATGGTCGGAACCGAAGGTGCAAGCCCGAATCTGGGGCGACCGTTCAACAGCCTTTTACAATCCATTCCGCGACGTGTGGGTTCTAAGCCAACGCACGGAGGATCGCGAGGAACGACGGGCGCGATCCTACACGGAAGGACGCACCGTCGAACAATTATTTGCCAAGGCAGGTTTCAATGGCCCTCGCATCGACGGAGACAAAATCGTTCGCGGTGAGGTTTCGGGAGACTCCGTCAATTGGACAGGAGCGGAGGATCTTGATCCCCGTCATCCGGACGATAGGTTCTCTCACATCGCCCCTGAGCTATACAACCTCGACGCGTCACCCTACGAGAGTATCATGCTCGGCCAATTTTCGATTTGGCAAGGACCACCCAACGACGTCTGCGGTGAACTGAACCTCCAAAAACGGAACGACATCCTGCTCGGTTTCAGTCGCGACGGGTTTCACTGGGACCGTCCGAATCGGGCGCGATTCATTTCCAGCACGTGGGATGAACGAAGCTGGCGGTACGGTAATGTCCAATCCTGTGCTGGCGGGCCGTTGGTCGTGGGCGATCGGCTGTATTTCTATTTCAGCGGACATGCCAAGCCGCGTGAAGACGACGCTTGGGATCTCGACGCTTCAACCGGTTTGGCATTCCTGCGACGTGACGGTTTCGCCTCAATGGATGCCGGCGTAAAGGGCGGCACGCTGACCACGCGACCGGTGACGTTCAAAGGACAGCACCTGTTCGTCAATGTGGATTGCCCCGATGGCGAGTTATCCGTCGAAATTCTGGATGAGAACGGAAAGGCAATCGAACCGTTTACCAAAGCGAATTGTCTTCCGATTTCGTCAGACAAGACACTTGCGAAGGTTTCATGGCAGGGTGCCGGCGATCTTACGACTATTAGCGACAGGCCGATCCGATTCCGTTTTCATTTGAAGAATGGCTTGCTGTACGCGTTCTGGGTCAGCCCGGACGAGTCAGGTGCGAGCCACGGCTACGTCGGGTCTGGTGGTCCAGATTTCCGTTGACTAGTTCCCCAGCAACTTGTCCTGAAAAAACTCAACCAGCGATTCGTATTCGCATTCTGAACCGGGATATTTCAGGTGGGCTTCGTGTTTGATGGCGTCAGTTTTTTCCTTGAGAGCGATTCCAAGGTTGACGTGATGAATGAGCCAGCCTCGAAGTCTCTTTGGATCGGTCGGCGGTTTGGAACCCGGTGACGATCCGTAGCTCATGAAGATCGGCGGGTCGTCGGCTGTCACGATGTCGATCGCGGAATAGCGGGCGGCAGTCTTGTTGGCTTCGTCGAGAGTCTTACCGCCCCAGGTTGCGATTTGTACTTGTTCAGGAGCTCTGCCCTTGAAAGGCATCATGAGTGCAGCGCGTGCGGTTTCCTCGTCCACAAGAGAGCCGATCATCTCTTCCCAGAATTCAGCGCCGTTGGACGTCTGGCCTCCGGCGGTCGCAACGCACGTCAGCCGTGTTGATTCTCGTTCGATGGGATCATCGCTATCTGGTTTCGCCATTTCGTCACTGAAGGCCAACCACATGCAGATTTGAGCGCCGGCAGAACCGCCGAAGGCGGCGACGTTGTTTTTATCGATGTTCCAGTCGGTCGCTTTGGATCGCATGAACTGCAGTGCGCGTCGGCCATCGTGATGAGCGGCGGGCAGACGGGCGATTGTTTTGTAGCGGTAGTTGATCGCCGCGACGGAGATGCCGGATTCAAGCAGTTCAGACAAAACGTCCGGCTTCAGCTTTTCTTTGCTACCCGAAGTGAAGCCTCCGCCGTGAATGTAGATCGCCAGTGGTGTGGGCTTCGATGAGTCGGCCAGCCAGATGTCGAAAACATGTCGATCATGTTTTGCATACTTCACGTTTGCAAAACTCGGATCTCGCTTGTTGTCTTGCCCAAAGACATGAGTCGCCGCGACGCAAAACAGTACTGGTGTAAGGATGGCTGCTGCCATTGAATATTTCATGACTCTCTCGTTTCGTTTCCGAAGGTTTATCTGTTGGTTTTATGACTAATCGATAATCGCCTGCTGAACGGCTTCACCAATATCGCGTTGCGTTGGGCCGTGCGGCTGTTGGAGCATTAGCACTGCGACCAGTTCCCTTTCAGGATCAGTCCACGATTGCGTGCCGAAAGCGCCGCCCCATCCGAATGCACCTTTTCCGCGATTGTTTTCGGCTGCATCCGGATTGAGTGTCACGGCGACCGTGTACCCGAAGCCCATTCCTTGGCGTCCCTTTTTGCGTCCAGTCAGGCCTGAGTAGAGATCGTCAACCTGATTGCTGCTCATCCGTTTGACGCTCTCGGCGCGAAGCAGTCGGTGGCCGAAGAGTTCGCCACCGCCCAGTAACATTTGCTCGAAATGGAGGTAGTCTTCGGCCGCACTGGACAGCCCACCCGATGCCGAGACGTATTTGGTTGGCCCCCACCCTTTGAGTTTTTCCCATTTGTCGCTTCCCGAAATGACGACACGTTTCGATTCCTTATCGCTGGGCAGGTTGAAATACGAGTTGTTCATCTCAAGTGGATCGAAGATTCGTTTCCGCAGGAACTCGTCAAACGGAGTTTCGGAGACGATTTCGATAATGCGGGCGACGACGTCGAGGCCCGTGCCGGGGCTGTAGCTCCACCGCGTGCCGGGCTGAAAATCCAGTGGAACCTTGGCGAGCTTTGGGATGTAGGTCGCGAGCGTGTCGTCCTTGCGGCGCGTTACAGAATCGACCGCCGATCCCAATCCGCCGCTCTTGAGGCCCGATGTGTGAGTCAGCAGATGATGAATCGTTATCGGTGTGTTGACCGGGACAAGGCGATGATCGGGCACATCACCTTTTGGGTTCACCCACGATGGGCTGACATCCCGATCCGCCGGTTCAGCCAGAACGGCAACTTTCATGTCGGCGAACTCAGGGATGTACTTTGAAACGGGATCGCTCGGGCTGAGTTTTCCTTCCTCAATCATCATCATCGCTGCGACGCCAAGTACAGGCTTCGTCGAAGACGCCATGCGAAAGATCGCGTCAGGTTCCATCGCTCGGCCTTGCTCGACATCCATTTTTCCGTGCGTTGAGAAATGAACCACTTTGCCGCGACGTGCCACGATCGTCACCGCGCCCTGAATGTGCCCGGCGTCGATGTGTTTTTGCATCAGTTCGCCGATACGATTCAAACCATCGGACGACATGCCAACCGACTCCGCGTTGGCGGCCGGCATCCTTGACGGCGCGGGCATCGGTTGAGCCAGCGATAAGGTTGGCGGCAAACAGCAACTGACCAGCAGCAAGGTAAACGACAAGGTCCTCGGTTCGATATTCATCAACGAAATGTCTTCTCTAGCTGGACTACTTTTGGGATGAAATAAATTGACGGTAAGCGAGAATTGCGTCCTCGCCCCAGACAGCGTGATGCAAGCGACCGGCGAAGTCTGGCTCGGTTGCACCGGTGTTGAACACGACGACGGACGCTCCGAAATCAAAGTGACGCTGAAGGTATTCACGCATGGGAACACCTTCCGGACCGAAGCCGCTGGGTGTCGCTTCAGTGCTGGCCCACGGTGGGTTGCCGTGCTCGGCGAGTGCTTCATACAGCAAGCCAAAGTCGTTCTGCAGCGGTCCGACCGGATACGATGTCCAGCCGGGGCGACACGATTCCGCGAACGCAATCGAAATCGGAGCGTTGGTGAATTCGACTCCGGGCGAACCGATGACTCCGGCCCCCGCCGCCACGTGGCTGTACATCCTGCTGGACGGAACGCCTGCTTTGGCTAGGTGATTCGCCCACAAGGAAATGTAATCCTGGTTGACTTTGGCCAGTGCCTCAGCGAAGTCGGCTGGTGGATTGACTTTGCTGTAGCCGAGATTCGTGAGCGCGTTGTATCCGAGTCGTCGGCGAGGTACGCCATCGCGCTGCATCTTCTCGGCGATGCGTGGATTGACTTTGTCGATGACCGAGTAGTTGGGCAGTGCCGGTTCCGCGCCGACGGTCACTCCCGCAAACAGGTGTTGTTTGTTGGCGTCTGCAAGTTTCTTGATGCCCGCTGTGATAGCCGGACCAATGACGTTCTGAGCCAAACGCGATACTTCGCGACGAACGGTTGGGCTGTTGTAACAAATGACCGGCGGCATCTGTTCGGGACGCCCCCAGTCACGATAGCGATGTGGATGCGGCGCGCCGTCCCAGTCCATCCATTCGACGTTTTGGGTGTTGTCTGGATCGTACCCCGGCCTACTTTCATCACTGAAATTCCACAGGTCGGGACGGTTTTCCCATTCGAGGTTTTCAATGGTGATATAGACGGCAACATCATGCCGCAACGCAACGTCGATGGCTCCCTCGATCGAACGCGACATGATCTGTTTGCTGGCGTTGGGATTGAACAGATGTTCGGGATCGAAACGCCACGCGGGCAACATCAAATGAAAGCCCCAGTTGTGTTTGGTAGGGTCAGCGACCTGGCCGAGTTGCTGCTTCGTTCGCAGAATGCCTTTCTCGAAAGCTTCGACATTCCCACCGTGCAAATGACCGGCTTCGGGGACTGGCAAGATGATGTAGTGCGTCTCATCCGCTTGCCGCCGAAACTTGCGAAGCCGTTGTTCCGCCTGCGGATCGGTTCCGCTTTCGAGAATGCTGAGTGCTCTGACGACGAGTGTTTCGGCACGATCAAACTCAACGTTTTTTACCAGCGGCTGAAATTCTCGCATGATCTCGCCGACACGATGCCACCGCTCAGCATGCTTCTGGAATCGCTGCATCTTTTGTTCAAGAGACCGAGGCGGTGGCTCCTGAGCTGGCAGTAACGATACGAAACATCCGCAGACCACAAGAAAGATGACGAGCACGTGAGAATGCATGGGGCCAACCGCCCAATGACAGAATCGACGTGGCGTACCACCGATCGAAACGCTTCGATCAAACCAGAGCCTCATTCTTGCTCCTTCGCGAACGCATAGAGTGCGGAATGAGTCCGCAAGTAAATAACCCCGTCACCAATCGCCGGAGTCGCGTAGACTCCGTCCTCCATTTCATTGACTTCCAAAATCTTTGGACGCGCACCGAGACTCAGGACGCTGACCCGACCGTCGCCGGCGAAGGTATAAAGGTTTCCGCCCGCGATCAGTGGCGAGGCGTAATGCGTTCCACTACCGCGCGTGCGAACGCGGGATGTCGTTTCACCTGTCATCAAATTCAGGCAAGTCAGCAAACCGCCATTCTTAACGAGGTAGACATGATCGCCATCTGAAACCGGCGAGGGCACTTCGGGGATCCCCTTCTCAGTCAAAGTCCGCATGACGTCGGGACTCACGAGTCCCACTGAATCCAACGGAATGGCGAGTAGTCCGTGCGATTCGTAACCGTCTCGAAACTTGCTGATTCCCTGAACAACCCCGATCCATTCCTCGCGTTGGATCTTCCCGTCGCGATTTTTGTCGGCCATCCGAAACGTAACCGTGCCACCGTTCATTGGTGCTTCGGCTCCGTCAGGACGATGGAAGATCCACAGCTTGGGAAGTTCCGTGCGCCCGATCAACTGATCCCCATTCATATCGCTGGACTCTAGCAATTTTTCGAAATTCGGTATCGGCGGACGCAAGCTGGGTTCGCCAAGCTTGTTCCATCCCGCCACGACCACTTCGTTGCCAGCGATGATCGGAGTGCTGGTTGCCGTCGTGGCGACGCCCGCGATCCAAAGTCTTTCACCCGTATCAATGTCGAACGCTTGCACGCTTCGGGCGGAATGACAAATCAAACGATCGCCGGCGATGATCGGGCACGCGGTGCAGGCCATTTCGCCGGTGAATTTTTCGGACTGCGGGACGCGCCACAGTTCGTTGCCCGTCCGTTTATCAAGGCAAAGCAGGTAGTGGTCGACGTAGTTGCCGCGATACAGAATCAGTTTGTCGCCGACGATCATCGGTGACGCTGCGTTTCCAGCAAACGACTTGGTTAGCGGCAAACGTTTTTCCCAGAGCGGCTTGCCTTCGTGGTCAAGACAGAGCAACCCATACGACCCAAAGTACGCAACGACTCTCTCCCCGTCGCAGCACGGTGAACTACTGGCAGGGTTGAACGAGGGATGCCCTTTTTCCAATTCGTCGACGGTGACTGAATATTCCCAAAGGACCTCGCCGTTGTCGCGACTTAGGCAAACGACGCTTAGCGACCGATCCTTGGCGTGACAGGTCGTGACAAAGATTCGGTCACCAGCGAGACACGGTGAACTGTGTCCCGGTGCAAGTGGCGTTTTCCAGCGGACGTTCTTGTTTGGGCCGAACGCGATCGGCGGTGATCCCGATCCGATGCCGTCGGAGTTGTTACCACGAAACTGAGGCCAGTCCGCGTATCCAACTTCACCGAGTAAAAGTGACGCAATCAACAGCAGCACTGGTTTCGTTGCTTTCATCGAAGATCATCCTCCACGGGCACCGTATCCATGAATCCAATCATCATCTCCTCGAAACTCTGGTCGCCCCAGCGGACAGGCTTCGACGGATCGGGATTGGCTAGGTTGTACTTGCTGTTGTCAAAGACGGCGGTACATTCAACCCGTGTTCCTTTTGGCAATCGCATGGGTTCGTCAAGGATGTATTTCAGCTGCCAATTGAAGTCGTAGTTGGGGACGTTCAGCAGCGTGTCTTTCCGACCGTCGGGGAAGCGAATATCGTACCGGAATGATTTACCTCGCAAGTGCATGTGCGGTGACATGCTGATCAGGTTCTCTTCCTGCCGAACGACGTAGGTGGCCTTGACCGTATGGTTGGCCACACCGGCAGGGATCTCGAAACGCTGGTCGATCGCAAGACGTCCTTGAAGCCGCTTGCGAACGTTCTGCTTGTTCGTGAAACGGAATCCTACATAGCTCAAGTCCTCAGTGGTCGTGCCGTTGGGGGTGTAATGCATCTCAAAGAGCAATTTGCTGCCCGCTTTGACCTCGACCGCGATGCCATCTGTCAGTTCCAGTGGTGGGCTTCCGGGTGCGTAGCCGGCAATCGCCTGACGAAGATCTCGTCGCTGCTGGCCCGGCGGAATGACATAAACCAAAATGTGGTGAACGACGCCACGTTTGTCGGGACGGGCTTCGGACGCGACGATGTACTTGTCTTCGGACCACTGGGGATCAATGACAAACCGCTGATAATCCAACACGCCCTCAGCGGGAACCGAGAAAGGCTTGTCTCGCATCCGGACGACTTGATCGGGCTGGTCAATTTGCCATCCGTCCACGAACTTCGGCGGTTCAGGCAAGTCTTTGGGATCGCCTTCGGGCATTCCATTGTCAACCCAAGTCGATATCAATTCTCGCTGATGCGAGGTCAATCGAGCGTCGTTGGCGAACGTTCCGTGATCAGGATCGGCATACCACGGCGGCATGCGGTTCTCCGCGATGACTTCCAAAATGGTGTCTTCCCATCCGAGAACGTCGTCGTAGCTGGTCAACGTGAACGGAGCGATCTCGCCGTCTCGATGACAGTTGACGCACTTCGTGTTGAAGATCGGAGCGATGTCTTTGGTAAACGTCACGCTGCCCGTTGGTGGCACTTCTTTGACCCGGCCAATGTGACACCCAACGGCTTCGGTTTCGGGCTTGTCGATCGCCTTCCCGCCCAGCAACGCATCGATGGCGAGTGTCAACTCTGGCTTTGCATCTCGCTCTTTGGAATAGCCGACGCCGTATTGATCATCGATCCGACCGTGGTAGCGGACCACCCGATCCTGATCGAGCAAGAAGACTTCCGGTGTCCGCTGGGCACCCATCGTATCGGCGATGCGGTTGCCGGGATCTTTCAACATGGGGAAGCCGAATTCGTGTCGATGCACATAAGCCGCCAACTCGGTCAGGCTGTCCTGCTTGTTGGAGTTGATCCCAACGATTTGAATGCCGCGATCGGAGTACTGCTGCTGAATCTGCGTCAGACGCGGCCCGTAAAGTTTGGCAAGCGGACATTCAGTCCCCAGAAACACAATCGCAATCGCATTCGATTCAGAAAAGTCGTCCAGCGAAACTGGCTTCCCGTAGCAATTGTCGAGCGTGAATGAATCGACTCGCTCGCCGATGGGGCTGAGATGCCCTGAGTCGCTAGCCAAGCATGGAAGCGAGCAAAGCAAAGCTAGGGTTGTCAATAGTCCGAATTTCCACATCAAGCTAAACTCCTTTTAAAGATCATGTTGGGCATCGAGGGGCAATGAATCAGTTCCACCTAAGCGCCGCTGTGCTTTGTCCAAAGGTATCCGTTTCGACTTCGGCATCCTGTCGCAAACGCAGGAACAGATTGCACAACGGATGGTCGCCATTGTTGCGAAGGTTGATGTAGCGACCGTGTTCGTAGCCACCGCCGGCCAGAAAAACCGGCAAGTTCTTGGCGTGATGAGTATTAGCATCACAGAGGTTGCTGCCCCAGACGATCAGTCGTCGACGTTCCCCGACCATCAATGGCAACTTTCCATTTGATGTTCGTGTCTTCATTCCACGTCACAGGTGGATACGCAGTTGCCGATGTACCATTGGCTTGTGGACCACGCCACTGATGCCGTAGACAATCCGGCTCAGGCTCATAACCAGACGCGACACCCGAAAGCGTCTGCAGCATGACGAAAAGCAAGAGCGTCAAGCGTAAAACAATCAACCATCGCATGACTGTCGAAATCATCGTTTGAGATTGGCCCGTGTTATTCATGTTGCTCACGAAGCTCGGCTTCACGCTCTTTGATTTCAACCCAGATGTGTTCGGATTGCTCTTCGGTCAACGAACGTTCTTCCATAGCGGCATCCAGCTTCGGTTCGATTTGGTTTTCCTTGATCCAGTCCCATTTCTCCCAAGCCTCGTCCTCGGTCAATCTTTCGGACTCGACGGCTTCGCGAAGTTCCGTTTCGAGTGATTCGATCCACTGTACAATCCGTTCTTCGACCTGCTTCTGCCGCGTTTGCGTTTGCTCTGATCGCTGTTGCTTCTGCTCGCGATTAGTGTTCACTTCACGAGCCAATCGTGCGGCGATATTCGTGATGAATTGCACTTGCTCTTCGGCCAACTTGCCTTCGGTTTGCAAATATTGACGCAACTTAGTGGGGAACTCGAATTCATCAGCCGATGAATTCTTGGTTTGCAAGGCCCGCAATAGAAGCCGCATGGAGAGATCGCGTTGCTGACCATGTATCCCGCGTTCTTCCAACGCACGATGCAACCGGACAACTGATGATTCTGCGATGCCGGCCCTTTCAAACAGCTCCTGCATCTCGGCCTGTTCGTGATGTTGTTCGGCGTGTTGCCGAAGGGCGTGCAACATCACGTGAGCCTGCTCAAGCGATAGCTCGCCGTCGGCGACTATTCCACCGAGTCGTTGCTCGATCAAGTCAAAGTCTTGTGCTATCGCTGACTGAGTCCCGGACGCGATGAATGAGACTGCCAATGCGATGAACGCACGAAGCGTCCAGTGCTGATTTCTTCGATTCATTTCATTGATTCCTTTGTGAAAGAGTTTTAAGCAAGAAGTGAGTTTGTTGTTTTGATGGGATCACTTGAGCATGGCGGCGACGCGGGGGCGTTCGTCCCGCACAGCTTCGAGATCAATGTCCTGTGACGTCAATGTCGCAATGAATTTGTAGAGGCCTGCCAGTTCATCGCTCCAAGGACCGGCAACCGTGTCGACCGCACGTTCGCCTCGGGCACTGCGGATCGACTTCGATGCGTTGTGCTCGATCAGGACTTCGACCACTTCTTTGTGGCACAAGAATGAGGCGATGTGCAGCGCCGTGTTACCGTCACGGTTCTTGGCATCGATATCGGCATCCGATTCAATGAGGTACTCGGCGATTTTGGTGTGGCCATGAAGGGCCGCGATCGCCAGCGGGTAGCTGCCGCTTTCGCGGTCGATCGAATTGACTGCTGCTCCACGAGAAATTAACCCACGGACACGGCGGAGATCACCGCGGCCGACGGCATCAGCAAGCCGCTTTTGCAGGTCAAGATGCGGCCGGTCCAATTCCAACTTCAGCCGATCCGCATCGCCTGCGTCTTTGGCGACATAGAAAATGAAATCATTGCTGAAGTCCGAGTAGGCGGTTTTGACTTGGAGCAGGTGCATGCCAAGAGAGGGTAACTTGCCAAATTCAATCGAGACATCTTCGCCAGCAACATCAACTTGGGCATCGGCGACTCTCCCGTCGACAAACACCGTGGCATCGGAACCGAAATGTCGACCGCTGATCAGCATTTCCGGACGTGCTGTATGCAAAATCGGGAACTGCTGCCGTCCCCGTTGTTGCCCGATCGGGCCGTGCGTCCAGATTGCCGGCTGGGCTTCGAACGACTCGGTCGAAGGAAGCGTCGCCGTCCACGTCAGGATCAAACGGCCCGCCGCGGCAGCGTCTTCAAGATCGCCGCGACTGTACTCGACGGACGAATCGTTGAGATCTTGATAGCGTGGTGCCTCGGCTTCGCTTTGAAGTACCAGCTGGATGGCGGTCGACGCATCGCCTCCGATCACCACGCCTTCAGCCTTCAATACAATCGCGTCCTCCAAGGCGGCTTGTTCGAGCACGCTTAGTAGATCACGACCTTGGTCATCATCGGCGTTGGACTGATTCATTGTCCATTGCCGGCCGTAAGTACCAGACATTCCCGTGCTTCCTTCCAGCACCATGTCCCACACCGGGTTGAATCGCTCGCGACCGGCCCAAGACAGTTGCCAAATGCTGCGTTCGTCTTGTCCGCCATCCGCGATAGCCGCGTAGAAATCGAAGTCGATGATGTTCAACCTGCCTTGCGGCAGGATTAGGAAACGATCTTGTGCGCCCCGCCACGTCGGTGCGTCCATGCCGGTTCCCGGCGTGTTGGTGCTGACCAAGAACGGCATCCGGTGACAATCGCCACAAACATTCGGGCGTGGCTTGCTCGGATCGTCGTCACCATGGACGTGGAACAGCTCGAAACCGCGTTTGGCCTGATCGGAGACCACGTTGTCGTAGGGACGTCGTGGTGCCGGCGGGTAGCGAATGCTCAACAGAAACGCCGACATTGCGTCCCGCTCCGGCGCATCCAGGGTTCCCGCTTTGCCTTCGTCATTTTGAGTTGGATCATCGTGCATCGACATCGTGCCCGCGATCCCGCCATCGACAAGATGACGAATGGCCGACAGCGGATCGTCAGCATCGCTGTTGGGCGGCACCGACGCGTGAATGCTCGCACTGTTGTTGCCTCCGTAGGGGTCGCCCGGAACGCCATCCCAATGAAACGGCTGCGTATCGCGAAGCCCTCGCACCGGCATGGTCGACCGCGGCATGATCTGATCACCGCCGCTGACGATCGGCGTCTTCAAAACCCAAAGCAATTGATCGGTATGGCCGTTGGGGTGACAACTGGCACACGAGAATGTCTTCGTCGTCGAAGCCTCCGCGGATTCGAACGCCTTTCGTCCCCGCTTCAATACCGGATTCGTCGGATCCTCCATCGGCAAGTGCTCGATCACCCGCATCCGCGAAACATCGGACACGTCCACGACCGAAATGGAATTCTCGACCGAATTGAGAACCCAAGCCGTTTGTGGTTGGCCCGCATTGTCGTGGTCGATGGCGATGCCGCGTGGGACCGCTTGCACGTCGACATTATCTAGCACCTCGCCCGACACTGTATCCATCGCGATCAGCCGACCGGAGGCGGCGGCGGAGACAAAAAGAGTCCTTTGGTCCCGACTGACCTTGATCGCGTAGGGCGTTGCAAAAGCCGCATCCGGTTCGGGGGGCTGCGGTGGCTGTGGTTCGAGATCGAAAAACTCAACGGAATCGTTTCCCAGATCCGCTCCGATTCGCGTGACACGATTCAGGAACGCACGGTTGCCCAGTTCCTTCAATCCGTGCTTCTTCGTTCCAGCTCGTCCATTGATCTCGTTGCGAGCATCCGTCATCGCGATGAACACGTTCCCGCTGGCATCGACATCCAATCCGTACAACAACGTCCCCAGCGTATCGACTGTCTGAACCAGTTCGTCGGTGCTGGTGTCAAAGACAAACAGGTCGCGGTCAGGAACATCGGGATGCTTGACGATGTCGACAACGTGTCCCAGCGACAACACGTTGTTGTGAAAAATGGAATGCTGCCAAGCGTCAAAGGTGACCAACTCCCCGTCAATTTCATGCCCGTTTCCACCGGAAAGTTGCGTTTGGTTGTTTGATTCAAACGGGATCACGTACAGACGGTCGCCCGCGACCAGGATGGCGCGTGGATCTTGGGCGTTGATTTTCAGACGCTTAGTCACCTTGCGCCCGTCGACATCGATCACTGCGATAGCGTTTTCCGACGATAGCGCCACGTACGCTTTGTCGTTGCTGGCGAACGCGATGCCCACCGGTTCGTCAAAGCGTGTCGTACGCGACGCGTGGTCGAATTGCTGTACGGTTGCAATTGGGCACAAATAGGTCGGGCTATCGACCTTCAGATCGACCACGCTGATTGAGTCAGAAACATGGTTCGCGATCCACACTTCCTCGCCATCGGGACGAACCGCGATGGAAACGGGATCAACGCCAACCGCAATACGCTTCACCAGCCGACGGGTCGTGCGATCGAATACATCAACGGTATCCGCCGGCGTGTTGACCACCAGCACCAACCCATCGGCGATCGCGATCGGTCGGACATGCGGACTGGCGAAGAAAGGCTTCGCGGCCACGGTGTCCGAAGCTGTCATCATCGCGATCATCATCGCCGCGATCGCAGTAACAAAAGGTCTTCTTCTTTTCGTCCAGTTCATTTGCTCAGTCTCGGCTTGAAAGAACTTCAGTCGTTTTCATTTCGACGCCACGAACTTGATCCAACAGATCACAAGCGTCGCAACGCAGGCCGGTGCCCGTTTCAATCGTCGAGTCCATTAGTTGATGCCGGTCGCTGTCGGTGATGTACGCCGGCCACTCGGGCAAGCCTTCTAGGTTGGGATTGCCCGCTTTGGCGAACTGAACCCAATAGTTCATGAATGCGTCAGAAAGCTTGGCGTCTTCCAGAATCGGATTCTCGAGTTTGCCGAACACATAGCCGATCTCGGCCGCGTGAGCCGCACCCATCCAGCCCCGCACCGGTTTGGTGAAGTGATACATCCACACGTCGCTGCCTTGGTTGTCCATCGCCCTCGCGAACTGACGAGCCGGCTGAACGAACCAACCATCGGTCACCAACTGCACGGCAGCCTTTCGCAAATCCTTGTTGGTATCTTTCAAATAGAACTCAATCATCCGGTCGGCGTTGTCACCGAATCGCTCCACCAACGCTTCGCGGTAGTCCTGCATGTTCTTGAAGCCTTGGCGGCCGGCGAACATGGTTCCCTCGTCACGGTTGGTGCCCACGATGGTCGGAACCCTGTGTTGTCTACCCGCGGCGTAAATTTGAGTCGGACGTTGGGGAAAGACATATCCGTCTGTCGCGACCGGCCAACGCTGCTTGACCTTTTCCATCAGCTCTTCCGCTGGCATCGCTCTAAGCTCCGCCAACACATTCTTGACATTCTCATCAAACAAGCGATTCGTTTGTTCCGTGCCGTCAAACTCCGCGGCCGGACCGAAGTCGGTTTCCTTCTTCAAATCGCGGAAGATCACCGGATCCAGCCAAGGACTCTGCAGGATCGCGCGATGAAACAATCCCTTTGAAAGCGGTGTTGCCGTCAAAAGATAGACGCTCGTGCCACCCGCCGATTCGCCAAAGATAGTGACGTTGTTGGGGTCGCCGCCGAAGTTCACAATGTTGTCGCGTACCCACTGCAAAGCGGCGATCTGGTCCAGGATTGCGTAGTTGCCGGAGACGCCACGGGGTGATTCAGCCGACAACGCCGGATGCGTCATGAATCCCAGTGCGCCGAGACGGTAGTTGATTGATACCAAGACGACGTCCTTGCCCGCCAAACCGTCTCCGCCGGTCTTTCCTTGGTTGCCAGAACCCTGCGTGAAGCCGCCGCCGTGAATCCAAACCATCACGGGACGTTTGGCATCTTTGAAGTTCTTCTTGGTCCAAACGTTTAGGTGAAGGCAGTCCTCGCTCTGCCCTCCCTTGTCCCAGTTCTTTCGCTGCAGCGAGATCGGTCCGTAGGTTTTGCAGTCGCGAACATCCCTCCACGGCTTCACAACTTGTGGCGGCTTCCAACGAAGCGCGCCGACCGGCGGTTCGGCGTACGGGATGCCTTTGAACGAAATGATGTCGGCATCACCCGACTCATGCCCGCGAACCGCCCCGGATTGAGTTTGCACGACTTGTGCTCCACCTGCCGACGCGAATGCAGCAATGGCGGCGAAAGTGAATGCAGATATTACAGGACGCTTCATAGGATTGGTCGATTTGGGGGAACTTGGAGGCACGGAGGCCACGGAGACTTTTCGGTAGTGGAAGCTGTCCTCGTCTCTGCGATCAATCCTCTTCGATGATGCAATAAACCTTCGCCTTCGTGCGAATTAGAAAATTGCTATCGCTCCCGCCTGGCTTCGCGATGCATCACTCGTCAAGAGAATTGATATCGAGCAATTCGGATTCAGATCCGGACTAGATCACATACGTCCACCCTTGCTCGCCGAGTGCAATGACATTTCCGTCGTAGGCCCACCGACGCGGTGAACGAGCCTTTGCGTGAGAAACGCTTCTTTCCCTGGAAAAGGTGCCGCGCCATAGTCGATGTTGGTCTTCTTTGGCTTGATCATCTGTTTCCACGGCAACGGCCGACGAAACAAGCCAGCGGTTGCCCACCACGATCGGGCCACCCCAACCTTGGCCCATCACGTCGGCTGCCCACGCCACGTTTTGCGTCTTGTCCCAGCTATCGGGTAGGTCCGACACATCCGCCACCACGCCGGCAGCTTCCGCCCCCCAAAAACGACTCCGATTTTCGTCCGCGAGGCCAACGAGGCAAAAGATAATGAAGGCAGACAGCGTTGCGAGGCGGATCAAGACATCATCTCCAAGAATGGAAGTCCGAACAAAACCGCTGGTGATTGTCTTCGATCGCCCGCGTGATCACCATCGCGAAACGGAATCAACTCGTATCGCTCTGTACCGGACCAACGCAAACCCGAGCAATTGACCACCGAATCGAAGATCTCCCGATCTCTAACTCCCACTGTCCCTCAGTTTTCTGGTTCTCCGCCGTAAAACGAGTCAGCGGCCGTCGGTCTCACAAACACCGCAAAGTGCGGCGTTAGGACGAAGAACGACCAACTTGTTTGACAGCCGACCTTTCGTTCACACATGGGCCAAGAAAGCCTCTGGAACGTTATATGGGGCCGGGCCACCGCCAACGGCTGACTGGCTGGATCGCCTACCGCTTGAGATCCATGATCGCATCGCGTCGCATGGACTGGTCGAGGCTCGCCAACGTGCAGAACTCCCGCGAACTGTGTTGGCGTTCATGCGTGCCTACATCAAAAGCCGGACGGACTGGAAAAAGCCGGAGAACTATCGGCAGGCCGTAGATCACCTTGAGGCTTACCTGGGAAAAGATGCTCCGCTTGGCAGTTTGGTAAAGGGAGATGTTGAGCGGTGGCAACGGTGGATGATTGATGACAAAAAAGGGCCGAAGTTGTCACCGAACACCGCGGGCCAGAACGTGAAACGCTGCCGTCAGATGATGCGACAGGCAGTTGACGACAACCTGATCGAGTCGAACCCGTTCGTTGGGGTGAAGATTGATCTGCGAAGCGACACGATCAAGAACCGGATCATTTCAGCAAATCAAGCAACCGCGATCATGAAAGCTTGTCCTGATCAGGAATGGCGAGTGATCTTTGGTCTTTGCCGCTTTGCAGGGCTGCGTTGCCCGAGCGAAGTGCTGCGGTTGCGTTGGTCGGACATTCACTGGGACCGGGGACGATTCAAAGTCACGGCACCGAAGACGAAGCGCTATGGGAAGGGAACGCGGATTGTGCCGCTGTTCCGTGAAGTCAGGACCGAGCTGGATGCTCTGTTCTCCATTGTGGGGCCTGGGCTGGAATGTGCCGCTGATTCCTATGTCATCCAGCGATACCGATGCAGCGAAGCCAATTTGAGGACCACGTACAACAAAATCGTGGAACGGGCTGGACTTGCGGTTTACCCGAAGCCGTTCATGGCATTGCGAGCCAGCAGGCGGACAGAGCTTGAGCGATCGGGCAGGCACAAAAACCACGTTCTGAACGACTGGTTTGGGCACTCGGGAGCCATCGCAGAAACCCACTACCTCAGCGTCACCGAGGATGACTTCCTCGATGCCCTCGCGGATGAACCAGCATCCAATGTGCCCTCAACAGATTTGGAGGGCACACAGGAGGGCACCTCAGTAGATAGTGCCGGGCCATCAGCAGAAACCGAAGAAAGCCAACGATTGCGTGCCTGGGATGGCTGGAGAGGCCTTGGGAAAAGCCAATCAGTACACCCGGAGGGATTCGAACCCCCAACCCTCGGTTCCGAAGACCGATGCTCTATCCAATTGAGCTACGGATGCGCTGGAAAGATGGCGGGCGGCCGATGAATCTCGACTGCCGCGACCTGCGACAGTATGCCGAGAATTGCTGGCGGTGGCAAGCCGGACAGATCGACTTTCATTTGCTATCTTTTCACGCTTGGTCAGGACGACTCGTCTTCGGTTTTGCGATGCGAGTCTCTGCCTTCAGCGTTGGTCGTCGGCTCTGGTTTTGTTTCGAGTGCGTGGTTTGGTTTTGGGGATGGATGTGAGTCGATTGAATCGCAATTGCCTGGGCTGGAGTGCATTGACTCTCGTTGTGTTTGCAGCGCTGGATTGGCAAGCACCGGGTGCGTCTGCAGCCGGGACCAGCAAGTACGCACATAGCGATAGCGATAAACGATTCCTGCACCACATCGATCTCTATGATCGGAACAATCGCAAGATTTCACCGGAGTCGACGGAACCTTACTCGGTCGAAAAAACCTGCGGACGTTGCCACGACTTCGAGACGATCTCTCACGGTTGGCACTTCAACGCTTTTGCGAGCGAAGTGGAACGCCAACGTGTAAAAGCTGGTTCGGAAGCCGACGCGGCAAAGAACGCTGGTGAAGCCCCGGCAAAATTGGAATCGGCAAATCACTCCGATGCGGAAGCTGCGCACGCGGAAAGCGAAACGGCTCGTTCCGATGGTCGGCCCGGTGAGCCGTGGATTTGGACGGACGCCCGCACGGGGACTCAATTGCCACTAGCTTACCGCGATTGGGAAGGACGTTTCAGTCCCAGCGAAATCGGCATCACGACTCATGAGATGACGCAAAAATTCGGTGCTCGGATTCCCGGCGGCGGAGCCGCAGCGAGTTGGGATACGAAAGCCGCGGAACTTGCCGATGAATCATCCGAGCCGACCCGATGGCCACTGACCGGATCGCTGGAGATCGACTGCATGGCGTGTCATGCGAAATCCGGAGCGTACGACTTCGAGCGGCGACGTGAAACGATCGAGGACGAGAACTTTGCGTGGGCACCGACGGCAGCGATCCGGATCGGCGACGTGTCGGGATCGGTCTCGCGAATGAAGGCTGGTGTGGACTTAGATGATGAAAAGGTCCAAGCCAAACTGCCGAAGGTCGAGTACGACGACCGACGATTTGGCATCGATGGCACCGTGTTCTTTGACTTGGTTCGCAAACCTGAGAACAACTCCTGCTACCAATGTCACAGCCAGCGAACCGTGTCCGATGCGGGAATCGACGCTCGCTGGAATCACGATCAAGATGTTCACCTGCGGGCAGGCATGAACTGCGTCGATTGTCACCGCAATGGAATCGACCACCAAACCGTTCGTGGTTTCGAAGGCGAGCAGCATCCCGCAGGCGTCGCTGCGACAACCCTGAGTTGCCGGGGATGTCACATGGGAGTTTCCGAGTCGACCGACGCTCACGCTGATGAACTGGACGACGAGCTATCATTGACTCAGATCGCATTCCGGGCTGGCCGTCTCGGATCTCCGTTTCCGAAGCACGAGGGGCTGCCTCCGGTTCACTTCGAAAAGTTGAGCTGCACGGCTTGTCACAGTGGCCCGGTTCCCGGTGAGGAAGCCGTTGGACTGATGACGTCGTTGGCTCATGGTTTGGGCGAGAAAGGTCATCGCAGCGGAATGGAACTCCCGTCGATTCAGGGCCCCGTCTTCGCAAAGGCGGATAGCAATGGATTGGTCACGCCACACCGAGCGATGTGGCCGGCGTATTGGGGCGAATTGGTGGATGGCAAAGTGACGCCACTTCCTCCCGAAGAGGTTTACACAAATACGCGGCGTGCTCTACGTGTTCGCAAGGATTTTATCGAGGAGTTGTCCGACAAGGGCCGGGAAGAATTCGACGAAAAGGTTGCCGCGGCGTTGGCGGCGATCGAGAAGACGATGGAAGTTGAACAAGCCGTTTACGTATCGACCGGGTTGGTCTTTTCTCGCGGCGAAGAGGAAGGCTCACTGGTCGAGGTCGCAGTCGAGAACCAGGAAGCGATCGAGATGGTTCGGTGGCCGATGGCTCACAATGTCCGGCCTGCGGGTTGGGCTCTCGGTGCCACCGGTTGTCTGGAATGTCACTCTGACGATGGGCTGATTTTCACTTCGACGATCACCCCGAAAGGGCCGGCTCCGGTGACGGCGGATCCGATCAATATGGCAAGCATCCAGGGACTCGATGAAGCAACGCGATTGGAATGGAACCAATTGTTTGGCGGCCGAAAAATGTTCAAGGTCCTGACCGCGGCGTCCCTGATCGTGTTGTTGTTGGCGGCTGTCGGTAGTTGCCTACCGACGATCCGATCCAGAATGGAATAGATGTTTCCGCGGTAGTAGTACTGATTTTAACCTGCTTGTTGTTGATTGATTTTCGGAGTCGTTCGCCTTGTTGTCTCTCATTCGAAACGTGTCGCTGTTGGTCTTGGTGATCGCCACAGGAGCTTTGGTTGCCACGGCGCTTCCGGCCTTGTGGGGCGGCCACTTGGGCGGTGCGACTTTGCGTTTTCATATGATGGCGAGCGGTGCCGTGGTGGCGCTGCTTCCCGTCTACGCGGTCACGCGGTTGCTGATGCGACGACAGCCGGTAGCAGAGTCCGCGTTTGAGTTGGGAGCGTTTCGAACGCTATTGATCTTCGGCATCGCAACCATCGCAACCATGTTCGTTTGTATGTTGCCGGTCGCTTCTACCGAGACCATGCATGATCTCGTTGAACTGCATGGCTGGGCCGGTTTTGCCATGGCGGCCGCGATCGCGTGGGTTGTTTACACAACCTTCACGCGGGAAAAGACGGCGTAGAGTTCCGGCCCGTTTTCGTCATGCGACGCAATTGTTCATTCCGTCTGAAAGACGAAGCGATTGAGTCTTAATCAACGGTTCGAAGTTGCCGCTTTGCGGTTTTTTGCACGCGAGAGCGGATGCCAAGCATCAACGGGCACGTGGCCGCCATCGTAGTCTTCGCCAGCATGGCTGGACTCGGCTGACTTCAGGAAGCCAAGCAGTTCCGATCGCATGGACTCGACCAGTTCCGGATGTTGATCGGCAAGATTGTCGGACTCCGTGACGTCGTTGCTGAGATCGAACAAGCGATCTTGCGAACGATCGCCGGATGACTCGATGATCAGCTTGTGCTTGCCTCGTACCAAGCACGCGAAGTCACCGTAGCGAAACGGAATCGATGTCTCACGCTGAATTTGTTGCCCCTTCCAAATGGGCAAAATGTTTTCACCATCAAGCTGACGTTCGGGAAGCAGGTTTGCACCCGTGATTGCGGCGACGGTGGGCAACAAGTCCATGACGGACAGCGGCGCATCCAGCCGAACGCCGGCTGGAATTTGGCCGGGCCAATGAACAAAAGCGGGAACACGGACGCCACCATCGAGGACGCTTCGCTTGCGACCGGAGAACTCACCCGCACTGCCCGCTCGCCGCGTTTTTGCTCTGTCTTTTGGTGTCTTGCCTTCTGGTCCATTATCGCTGCAGAAGAATAACAACGTGTTGTCGGCAACCCCGAGTTGATCGAGCTTCTTTCGAAGCCTTCCGACTTGATCATCCACGGCGGTGATGCACCCGTAGTAGTGAGCCGCTTCGCCGTGACCTTCGTATTGAGCGAGGTACTCCGGTCCGGCTTGAATGTCTTCGTGTGGGGCGTGGAACCAAATCACACTGAGAAAGGGTTGATCTTTCTTCGCCGCATTCTCAATGAACGGCAATGCCCGATCCATCAGAACCCTCGAGTCGCAACCCAGAACATTTTCATCCGTGGCAACGCCGTTTTCGTAGTATGGATTGTTGTGAGCACGCTTGCCCAAGCCGGGATCCCAGGTGCACACAGCGGATTCGGTCACAAACGAAGCGTCGTAGTCGCGTTCCCATGGCGGAGCGTAGTGAAGGTCAGGCCGGCGTCCTTTCCCTTTTGCAGAGACCGTTCGGCTGAGCGTGCCAAGGTGCCACTTCCCAAAGTGCCCGGTCGCGTAGCCTTCTTGCTTCAGCATGCGAGCGAGCGTGAACTCTTGTGATGGCAAGTGGCCTCGGTTGGCCGTCCAAATCCCCATTCGAAAGTAATGGCGTCCCGTCAGAAACGAGGCTCGCGTGGGTGAGCAAACCGGACCGACGGAATAAAAGTGATCAAGCACGGTTCCCTCTTCTGCCAGAGCATCCAGTTCGGGTGTTTTGATGATCGTGTTGCCATTGAACCCAGTGTCACCCCAGCCCAAGTCGTCACACATCATCAAAACAATGTTGGGGCGATCCGCAGCATTCGCGGAAGAAGCGATGCCGATTTGTCCCGCGATCGCGGAGATCAACAGGCAAAGGAAGGTTGGCGACCAGGGCAGTAGACGCAAGATCATGGCGGGGACCGGAGGGCTTTCGAGGGGAATGTGGCCGGGGTGAAACGATCCGGGAAACCGTTTCGAGAATCAAGATTTCGCGGTGTCTAGCAGGTAGGCAGGATTAACTGGGGCAATCCCGTGAGCCGTTTGGGCGTCAGCCCCGGTTGTGAGCGTGAACCGTGGCAAACGCCGAACGGCTTACATCCCAGAAAACACTTGCGTACCTGCTTAAAACAGCTCCTCAATCATACCAGTCGAATCACCGAAGGAGCCCGTTTGAATACCTGCTCCCTGCAGTGTACTGAGCCAAAGGTTGCACAACGGTGTCTTGGGGTCGTCCATCACGATATGACGACCATGACGGAATCCCGCTGCACCACCCGCGATCAAAGTGGGGCAATTCTTGAGCGTATGCACTGAACTGAGGTTGGTGCCCAATGAGATGGCGATGTTGTCGAAGAGGCTGGATCCATCGGGTTCGGTGCTCGCCTTCAGTTTGTCCATGAACTCCGCCAGCAATCGCGCGTGAGCGGTGTCACGATTCTGAGAAACCGTGCGGCGTTCGCCCTCCGAGTAATGACTCATGCTGTGTGCGCTCATCGTCGCACCAAGACTTGAGATCATCGAGTTGACTGGCATGCGGTAGGTGAAGACGCGAGTCGCATCGACCTGCATGGCCGCGAGCATGATGTCATACATCATGCGAATCTCTTCCACGCCCTCAAGCGATTCACCGGGTTCGCGAACGGCTTGCTGGGGTCGCTTCTTATCCACACCCAACCACTTTTCTTCTTTGGCCAGCCGAATCTCAATTTCTCGGATGGACTGGAAGTATTCGTCCAGCTTGGCATTGTCAGACGCATTGAGTTTCAGGTTGATGGACTTGGCATCCGAAAGCACCGTGTCCAAAACGCTCCGTTGTTCGCTCAGGCGTTGTTGTTGCACTTCCAGTGGAGTTTCGTCGACCGAGAACAAACGGTGGAAAGCGGCAACGGGCGTGTCCAACCCGGCGATTGGTTTGCCGGAACGGTTCCAAGCAAGCGATCCACCGGGACCGTGCCCGTCGGTGGATGCACCTTTGGCGGCAAGCTGAATGGAAGTGAACCGAGTTTGTTGGCCGAGCACTTCCGCGGCGACTTGGTCCACTGAAACGGTGTTGTGAAAACTTTGGCCTGGAATCGCGTATCGGTTGGCTCCGGTCAACCAGAAGGTGCTGCCGGAGTGACCGTCGGCGGAGTACTGGTGCATCAGGTTCTGAATGATCGTGATGTCCTTCTGGTGTCGGGTCAGAGGACGAAGGATCTTAGGCAATTCGTAGTTCTCCCCGACGGTGTTGGTGTCGGGATACCAACGATCCGCTGTGACGCCAAATCCCATCCCCAAGAACACCATGCGTTTGGGTGGCGCGACTGTTGTCGTTGCCGCGTTTGCGAACCGCTTGAAACCAAACGATTCCAACATTGGCAATGCAACCAAGGCACTGCCACTGCGAAGAAAACCACGGCGGGATGGGCGAATGTTTCTCATGGAAGTTGCCTTGTTCTGGTTCGGAAGACGGTGGCCGGCATCCTGCCGGTCAATGGAATGGGGGATGACTTCAGAGCGGTGCAGATACCCAAAGACACCTGCGTACCTTCTCAGTGAGTTTGAAACGCTCGAGACTGAATCAGTGCGTGTATGAATTCGCGAATCGAATGATTGTGTTGCTTTGCCTGCGAACTGATTTGTTCGGCAAGCTCTGCATCGGTGAATCCGAAAGGACGACCCAGACCATATGCGATCAAAGCTTCCGTGAATCCACGGGCGAACTCGTCTTCGTGCTCTGCGACGGCATCGCGTAATTCAAAGAAGTTCGAAAACGCCTGTTCATTTGGAAGCGTACCAGCGGGTTCGATGTCGAAACGAACTTCATCTTGCCAGCGGCCATATCGGCGCTTGCCAAGTCCAATCACTTCTTGATTTCGCCACTGACCGGCCGCGTCAAAGTTTTCGAGTCCAAATCCAATCGGATCAATTTTGCGATGACAATTTGCACACTGGGGTTGTTCTTGGTGAGCCCGAGCCAAGTCACGTGCGGAAAGTGATTCGCCAGCCAATCGGCTCAGTTGAGGAACGTTGGGTGGTGCCGGCGGTGGAGGATCGTGCAGCAGGTGACGCAGCACCCAAGCACCGCGTTCGACTGGCGAGGAACGTTGCCCATCGGATCCCATCGCCAGCACCGCCGCCGTTCCCAGCAAGCCTCCGCGAATGGAATTCGCTGGAACAGGAACCTTGCGAAACTCATGCCCCTGAACGCCCTCGATTTCGTAGTAACCCGCCAGCAAATCGTTGATGACGACGAAGTCCGCTTTCAGCAATTTTTGGAGGGGAAGATCATTGTCCAGCAAGTAGGCGAACGTTTCGAATAACTCTTGCCGAGCATTTTCTCGAACGGCGTTGTCAAAGTTCGGGAAGTCAGCCCCGTTGAACTGGAACATGTCCAAGCGTTCCATCTGCAGCCACTGGTGAACGAAGCCTTCCAGAAACGCAACGGAGCGTTGGTCTTGAAGCAACCGTTCGGTTTGCGATGCCAACGTTGCCGGATCAGAAAGTTCGCCGGATTCTGCCAAGGCCAACAGTTCTTCATCGGGCGGAGCTGAACACAAAAAGTACGACAACCGCACGGCCAGTTCGGTCGGCAAGAGACTGCGTTGTTGATCGGAATCGGCTTGTTCAACTTGATAGAGGAAGCTTGGCGAAGCCATCACAATTGAGAGCGGTGAGATCAAGGCTTCCGCAAGCGTTTGGCCTTGGTCACGAGCCGTTTGATAGTGCTCGCCCAATCGTTGCAGGTACTCATCAGCAGGAGGCGACCCACGAAACGCTCGGGTTGCAAAGCGACGAATGACTTCGCGAACGTATTCGGATTCTTCCATGTCGCTTGGTTGTTCGAAGAGTATCGAATCGCGAGCAGCCTGAATCGCATCGGTTTGTGCCGAGGGCAGTGGGCCGGACAATTCCACCGAGTCGATCCAGATCCCGGGAGGAGTCCCAATCCCGTTTTCACGCATGTGCAGTGTGGCCAGGTTCTTGTCGCCACGATCCTGGTGAGACCGTTGATGAATCCAAACCTGCTGCTTTGCACCAGGTTCATGCGAGAACTCAAAGTCGATCAGTTGCGGATCGTCCAATGGCGCAGAGACTTTGCGCCATCCCAGCAGTTTGCGCCCCGTTCCAAAGCCCGAGCTGAATTCCAGGTAGTGATGTCGCTCATCCGCATCAGGGTACATTGCCGCTCGGATTTTCAAGTGGTAGAGGCCGTCGGCGTCGGGATGTTGCGTGGGCAGTTTGACTTTTGTGTAGCCGCCTTGCTTGATGGTCATGATCAACGTGATCCCGGTTTGGGTCTCAGGTCGAGCCAGGTAGTCTTCCATCAATGGCAGCCACTCTTGCACTTTTTGTTTCTTAGCTTGGTACTCGTCCAGCAACCCAAACTCTGATGCAGGCTTCTCTGATTGAGCCAAGAATGCATTCGCACGCTTGCCAATATCTCGCATCTGTTCAGCCGCTTCGGTGTAGTGCGGCGTGTAGTAGTCCTCGGGTTCGATGCGTACTGTTTTTGTTGCAGGTCGCTTCCGAGGCAGAAGCATCAGTCGCAAATTCGTCGTCGCCGTCGCATGGTACTGCTCGATTTGGTCGCTCGACAAGAACAAAGATGCTCCTGCGGTGTCGAACCCTGCCGTGGCTTGGTCGTCCGGCAGCGTCGTGACATCAGGTCGCACACCCAACAGGGATTCCACGGTATTCGCGTATTCGCGGCGATTGAGACGCCGCATCACAACGTCGCCTCCCGAATCGCTCAGAATTTGTCTCGCGGTGACCATCTTCTGCGACAAGTCTTCCAAGAACGCCAGTTTGTCGGCATCACGCAGTGGCTCGGAGTCCTCCGGTGGCATCTCACCCGAGTTGAGTGCACCAAGAACCTTCGACCATAACTCCGCGGTGGCCATGTCCTTGGAGACATTCATCGATAGAGTCTCGAGATCGATGTTGGCTTCCTTCGTCGCACTGTCGTGGCAATCCAAACAGTGGTTTTCAAGAAGCTCCGCGTGCCGCTGCGGCATCTCGGTGTTGGGAACTTCCGCCCCCGTTGCCGTTTGAAACGCGACGGCGAAAAGCAGAGCGAATGAAGTTCGAAGAAGGACCATTTGGATGAACGTCAGGGGGGGAATGATAAAGGGAACACCGGCGAAACCGAGCGGTGTGGCAGTGCGATTTCACTCGGCTAATCCACCGCGAATTCCAAGAGCGGGCCGGAGACTTCTGGATGCGAGTCATTCGCGAATGCGTGAACCAAACCTCGGTCAGTGCCTTCGACCAAAACCGATTCGCGAACGAGAACAAAGGTCACCTTGCCATCCGAGTCGCTTCGAAGGAATTCCAGCAACGCATCGGACTGGATGCCAAACGTTCCTGTCTGTTGGCTGCGAGGGATCTCAAATTTGCCCAGCAAGATTCCATCGATGATGTCGGGAGCGTTTTCCCAAGTCGGGTCGTGCTGCCAAGTTTCTCGTTCTGGGTTCGTCACGCCATAAACCGCGAACGTGTTGATTTTTGGAAGGCGCGAAGCAAACCCTTTTCCGCTCGGCACCTGGTTCAAACGCAAGCGAGCAGAGACGACTGAATCCAAGTCCACCGAATGGATGTCCATCGAAAAGATGGCTCGCATATCCCATTTGCGACTGTCCGCGCGTTTGACCATCAGCATCTCTGGATGAATCCACTTGCCGCGACGATTGTTGCGGATGAGATAGTCGGATCGTCCTTCCGTTCCGACGCGAATCAGACGCGGGCGTTCGGAATCAGATTGGTCGTATTCTTGTTCCGGCGACTCTTGCGTTTGCGTTTCTAAATCAGCATCAGAGAGCGATGCGAATTGTTCATCAAACAAGTGGACCTCTTTGCCGCTGGAAGGATGGTGAACCGAGATCTCGCCCTGCAGCACTTCAAAATGGGCTGTCTGCGACGACTCTTTGACTGCGACCGCGAACTGAGTGCCGTGATCGACCGCGAACCCGCCGGGAGTTTCCACGGTGAATCCATGAGCCGTTTCCGGAACATCAATGACTGCCGCCCCATCGACCATCCGAACTCGCATGGCATCGATCAGTTCAAAATGGGCCGGAGCTTCGAAGGTGATCTGGGCTCCTGAGTCGAATTGAACCGTTGCGATCCCTGACATCAATTTCATGTTGCCGGCGACCAGTTTGGATCCAACCGTGGTTGGCAATGCACTTTCCCAGGCTGCATTTTCGCTGGTGCTGAGCGTTGCGATTGGGACCGGGGTTTTGGGGCGGGTGGTGAACAGCACGGCGAGCAATAAAGACGCAGCCATTGCACACCAACCGATTAGCCAAGCGTTTCGTTGTGGGGATGGCGTCGTGGCGGCCTGCGGTTCCATCGAGTTTTGAATGGCCAAGTCGCGCAGTCCTGCATCCGTCGCCGCTGCGATGGCAAACTTCCTGCGAAGTCCCGCGTCACTTTCAAGTTCGTGTTCTAATTCGCGGACTTGAGAATCGGAGAGCGTTCCCAAGAGGTACTGCTGAATCAATTCCGATGAATTCATTTCAAGAAGTCTCCATTTGCAGACGCTGTTGAACGCAGGTTGCAAGTTTGGCTCGGAGGCGTCCGAGCAACTTGTAGAATGCGTTGACCGTCTTGCCGCAGCTATTCGCGATCTTGGTGATCTGTCCGTCACCTTGGTACGGTGCCATCAGCAGTTCCTGGTGGGGCCGAGTGAATTGAGTCAGGCAATCTTGCAAAGCAGAGCGAATTTCAGTCACTCGTTCCGCCTCGATGGCCTCCGATTCATCAGCGATTTGTTTCAACACCTCGTCGCTGAGCAGCCGCCCATCGCGTCTCAATCCCGTGACGGCGTTCAAACATTTGAAACGCAGAATGACCTTTGCCCACGGGAGGAAGCCGGCTTCGTTCTCCAGTTGAGAGAACTTTTGCCACATCGTCACACTGGCTTCCTGAATCGCATCGTCCACCGCGTTCCAATTTGGAAGGATTGATCGTGCGAAGGCTCGGAGCGCGAGTTCATGCTTGAGGAAGAGACGCATGAAATCGCTCTCGGTCAGCGTCGTCGGCGGGACTTCGGATGGGGACATGCCCACCTATTTGAGTCGGAGCAGCCACCTGCCGCAAATATTTGCGAATTGGAAGAAATGGCAGCGATTTGCGTAAAAGTCAGCGTCGATCGTGTGAACGGTCAATCGGTTCGCATGCTCTCGCAGTCTTGCAGCTTGATCTCCAAGTCACCGCCCTTCGCCAGATTGTTCCGGAGCACGCAGTTGGAACAATGTTTCGCGAGGATGGCGGGTTGCGCGTCGTCGGTGAACAGGCAGCTCTGAACGATGATGCGTTGACAGTGTGTCAGTTCCATCAAGGCGGGGCGTTCTCGAACGCCACTGATCACATTCGCGGAGAGGATGCAGTCGCGACAGTCGTCGATTTGAATTCCATGTTTGGCCACTGCATTTCTGCCCAAGTGGTAACGCGGGTTTCGGTCCAGTGTGTTGGACGTCATCGTGAGTGCCTCGCAATTTTCCAGCAAGATGTTGCTATCAAAGCCTTGCCACATTGTGTTGCCGGTGACGGTCGCACTGCGAAGGTGCCGCAAGTGAATGTTGACCCGAGCGTCGGAGAGAATGTTGCCGCTGATGGTAATGTTGCCATGCCGGCGTTCTTCCGTGCCAGAGACGGCTTCGCTGTGCAAATCAATCCGAATGTTGGCCGAGTCGTTTGCTTGATGGGTGTGCTGGATCGTGCATCCCGTGATTGCGACCTCACCGATCGATCCATCCCCACTGACCAACCAAACATTCGCGGATGGATCGGCGTCAGCGGAACCCATGTTGCCTTCGATGTCACACCCGGTGATGTGCAAGTTGCGAACGTTGCCGCCTTGCGAAACGATCCCGCCGCCAGCGTTGTAGCTGATGTGGCATCCCGTGACATTGATCTGATGCAAATTAACCGCATCGAGATACAAACCAACGCCGGAGTTCTCGTATAAGTGACAATCGCTGACGATCACATTGCGATTGCGATTCACCAAGTGAATCGCATGGCGTGACTTCCGGATCGTCAGGTTGTGAAGCGTCGGTTGCATCGTTCCAGACAGTTCCACGCCATCGGCGTCCGGATGCTCACCGACAATTTCCAAGTCTGAAATGATCAGGGCGTTCTGCTTGTTCCAAACTTCGTCGGTCACGGTCGACGGATCCGCTGTGCCCGTGTGAGTCCCGATTGCCTGGATCGCTGGTCCGGGGCCGGCCATCACGATTCGAACGCGTCCTTCACCTTTGAACGCGATCGCTCCCGTGCGTTTCAAATCGATGTGGAGCGGGCTCGTGATCCGGTACGTTCCCGCGGGGAGCTGCACGTCATGTTTGGTGTCGATCCATTGCTGAATCGCGACGGTGTCGTCGGCGATTCCATCACCGATTGGTTCGGCTGCAACCGCTAGCGACGCTAGCAAGAGTGTGCCGAGCGAAAGGGTAGTTGGTAGAAGGCAATGAAGACGGCGGGCGGAATTGGGATTCATCGTGGTCCGTTCTCAAGGTAGGAGTGAGGACCGTCCAGTTTACCATTCGCGGTTGTGCCCATCGTCGCCCATTGGCTCCGTCAAATGGAGAGTTTGGGTTCGTCGGATCTGGGATGTCTCGCAATCCATCGAGCGGAGTCGATGGGCGACAATCCTCTCCACCGAGCGGAGTCGGTGGGCAACGATTTGTTTCACCGAGCGGAGTCGGTGGGCGACAATGGGGGAGGCTTTGGTACGACTCGGGCGTCGGAATGCTGTTCGCAGATCCTTAGGCGGACAAGTTTGTTCCCACGTCGGTGCTGTAGGCGGAAGCCGCGGGGACGATGCCGGCCAGCAAGCTGAGTCCGATCACCAACGGCAATAAGTACAGCTCGTAAGTGCTGATCGAGAAGAATCCGACTTGAACTCCCGTCCGTGCTTCGATCAACGGGCTGGCGGCCCAGATCCCCAGGTGAGCCAAGACCCATCCGGCGATGCCACCGACCAAAGCGATGATCAAACTTTCGAACAAGATGATCCATGTCACGCTGCCACGACGAGCACCGAGCGCTCGCATCACAGCGATGTCTCGTTTGCGATCATTCATCGAGTTGTAGATCGCGACCAAAACACCCACCGCAGCAACCACGCAGGTGATCAACGTAATCGCCAGCAACGCTTGCATCAGCGGGCCAACAATCATCGTCATCAGTTTGTTGATTTCACCGATCGGGGTTGCCGCTTCTGATCGGACGCTTTCTTTGATTCGGTTTTGCAACATCGGAGCCATCATCAGGTTCCCGTTGCGAACCAAAATCGACGTGACTTCTCGTTCGGGGATCGTCAGCAACCACGGTTCGTCCGGATCCGCTTTTTCAGGAAGCTCAATCACGGCATCATCCGGAATCGGTTTCGCATGCCCTTCGAGCAGATAGAAACCTTCCAGATTGACAAACGCGGCTCGGTCATTGGGCGTTCCGGTGGGATCCAAGACACCGACGATCTGGAATCCTTGCCCGTGCCCTTTGCCTTCCGGGTCACCGTGGGTCGGGTTCATGACATCGCCGACACGCATACCCATCTGATCCGCGACGCGAGACCCCAGCACACACTCGAAGTAGCTGTTTTCCTCGTTGTGGAATTCAAAGTTGCGTCCCTCCTCAAACGTGAATGGCTGATCGACGTCGGGGCCGTGTTTCAACAATTCAAAGAAGTCCGGTGTGGTGCCCACAACACGGAATTCGCCGAAGTAGTCGCCAAGCGCGAGTGGGATCGCGTAGCCTTCCTTCATGAATCCCGCGTAGATGCCATCGCGTTTGCCGAGCTCTGGATCGCCACCGAAAGTGCGAACCATTTCGGCTCGTTTTTCTTTTGGATAGAACTCCATGTACTCGGTGTAGGGTAGGTTCTCGATCGGTTGGCTGAGGTAGTAAACCGCATTGAGCGTCAATTGCAGTGTGCTGCCTTTGGGTCCAACGACCAAGTTGTATCCCACCGAAGCGTTGCGAACGAAGGCTTCGCTGATGATGCCATAAATCGACATGACCAGAACAACGAGTCCCACGCCCAGTGTCAGCGACAGCGTGGTCAGGAAACTCGAAAGGGCTCGGTAGCGAAAGTTTCGCCAAGCGATGAACAGCAGGCTCATGTTCCGGCCCCCAACGGTGAGAAGGCTCGGTTGATTACTTCGAGTTTGTCGCAACGCTGAAAACGCTGAGCCACATCCATGCTGTGGGTGACCATCAGCAGCGAGATTTGTTCATCACGACACGAATCAATGATCAAATTCAGAACGGTGTCGGCACTGGCGGGGTCCACGTTGGCGGTGGGTTCATCGGCCAGCAACAGTTTTGGACGACCGGCCAGAGCACGAGCGATCGCGACGCGTTGCTGTTGACCAACTGAGAGCTGATTCGGTCGGTAGTGGGCTCGATCGGACAAGCCAACTCGATTGAGCAAGTCCGATGCTCGGGCCGGGTCGACATTTCCGCTTCCAAATGACATGCCCAGTTTGACATTCTCCAGTGCGGAGAAAGCTGGCAACAAGTTGAACGTTTGAAAGACGTAGCCGATCGTTCCAGCGCGAAACCGATCGCGACCTTGTTCACTCAATCGAGTGAGTTCCAAGTTGTTGATGCGGATTGAGCCGGAGGTGGCCGACAGCATGCCAGCGATCAGATGCAGTAGCGTTGTTTTGCCGCCGCCACTTTGGCCGATCAAGGCGACTTGTTCGCCGACGGCGATCTCGAACTTGGGCACATCCAGCACCGTCAGTTCGCCTCCACCAGGTTGATCGAATCGTTTGATCAGGTTCTCAATCGCTAGCATGTCGCTGTTAACTTTCGCCGCATGGCAATTCTTATTTGCGCCGCATGGCTCTTTGCAGACCACGGTCGGATTCGCGTTTCTTGATCGTTTCTCGTTTGTCGTGCAGCTTTTTACCCTTGACCAATCCCATCACGCATTTCGCCAAGCCACGCTCGTTGAAATACACTCGCAGGGGGATCAGGGTCAGTCCACGCTCATGAGCGCGGCCGGCAAATTTGTCGAACTCTCTGGCGTGCACCAGCAGCTTGCGAGGCCGGCGTGGATCGTGGTTCCACATCCCCGCGTTGTTGTAATGGGCGATGTCAGAACCGACCAACCACAGTTCTCCGTTGGTGACGCGAATGTGCGCTTCATCGAGAGAAAGTTTGCCTTCCCGCATGGATTTGACTTCGCTGCCCATCAGCATCATGCCGCACTCGACGCTATCGAGAATCTCGTAGCGAAACTTGGCTTTGCGATTTTCAGCGACCGCCGTGGTGTTCGGTTGATTCTTTTTCGCGTTTTTGCCTTTGCCCTTCCCTGACTTCTTACCGGCTGCCTTTTTTGCGCCAGCCTCGGTCAAGGTGGGCTGCTTTTTACTTTTGTTCTTTGACATGGTCGTGATTGTATCGGGATCCCGCGAAAGCAGGATGGGGCGACCATTTTCGATTTCCGCCCGGGCCATTACACTGGAGCGAGTTGGCTTTGGTTACGGACGGTTCCGCAGAACGGTTCAGTGAGCTGACGACCATTGATTTTTGATTTTTTGCCTTTCATCCGGATAGACGCCGATGGCTTTTCGATTGCCAGTTGTCGCCGAACCAGAAATGCCCGCGGGCACCGACGTCAGCTCGACGGGACGGTTGCCGCGATGGCTCAAGCGGCCGATCCCAAAGTCCAATTCGAATCATTTGACCGATTCGTTGATGGAAGAGTACGGGTTGGAAACCGTTTGCGACAACGCCAAGTGCCCCAACCGGATGGAGTGCTACAGCCAGCAGACGGCGACATTCATGGTGCTGGGCAATGTCTGCACGCGGCCATGTGGTTTTTGTGCCGTCAGCCGTGGCCGTCCACCAGCCGCCCCAGCTGTGGATGAACCCGATCGAATCGCGAAAGCGGCTGAACGTTTGGGACTGAAACACGTTGTCATCACCAGCGTCACCCGAGACGATTTGCCCGATGGTGGTGCCGATCACTTCCACAACTGCGTGATCGCGGTTCGGGAACGCACTGGAGCGACCACGGAAGTTTTGACGCCTGACTTTGTTCACTGCAAAGAAGCGTTGGCTCGCGTGATCGAAGCCAAACCAACCGTGTTCAATCACAACATGGAAACTGTGCCACGTCTCTACCGCCGAGTTCGCGGGCCCAAGAGCGACTACGCTTGGACGCTGGAGATGATGCGGCAAGTCAAACGCTATGACGCCGAAGTCAAAACCAAAAGCGGTTTGATGTTGGGGTTGGGCGAAGAACGAGGCGAATTGCTCGACGCACTGTCTGACCTTCGCGAACACGACGTCGACTTTCTGACTCTTGGCCAGTACCTGCAGCCAGGCGAAAAGTACTTGCCCGTGGTTCGCTATGTGCCGCCAGAAGAATTCGATGAATTGGCGGACATCGCCAAATCCATGGGATTCAAGAAGGTCGCCAGTGGCCCGTTCGTGCGAAGTAGCTACCACGCACGCGACATGGCCGAGACGGAGTGAATTCCAGTCTCTGATTGGCATCCTCAGCTGATCAGGTCGACCAACCACGGTGCAGCGATCGTGATCATCACCAGTGCGACGGGATAAGCCGCGACATAACTGGTCGCTGGTTGGCTGGAGTCCGTCGCTCCCGTCAGAACCGCCAAACCTGGCGTCGACGTCATCCCGCCGCAGGTTGCACCGAGCGATTGCCACAGTGTGCGGCCTCCGAAATACCGGGAACCTGCAAAGCCGACGAGCAACGGAATGATTGCGATTGCGGCAGCAGCAACGCAAAGCAAAACCCCGCGTTCCATCAGCACCTCGACAACATTGGCGCCCGCGTTCAGCCCGGCGTCGGCCAAGAACAATGCCAGGCCGCCTTCGGTCATCAACAGCATTGCGGCCGGCGGATAAGAACCACGAATCGGTCCGAGCCGTCGAAAGTGTCCCAGGATCAGTCCGACCATCAGCGGGCCGCCAGCGATTCCCAATGACATTGAGAACTCGCCGATCTGCAACGAAAGGTTGCCGACGAAGATCCCCAGCACGATTCCGGCAACCAGCGATAACAGATCGGTCTCATTGACCGTGCGCGGGCGGTGACCGACGGCGGCGGCAATCTTTGCGAGCGCATCAGGTTCCCCGACGGCGACCAACCCGTCACCGAACTCAATTCGCGTTCTGGACGAGGGAACAAATTCGACATCGTGACGTTGGACTCGAACGATCGTCACGCCATACTTCGATCGCAGGCGAAGTTCTTTGAGTGTGTGGCCGTAGATCTCTGGTGAAGTGACGACGACATACCGGCGTTCTCGATCCGCATCGACGACCGGATCCGCGGTGTCTTGCAATTCGCCCAGTGTTTCTGAGACTCGCGAAATTTCAGAGGCTCCGCCAACCAGCATGACATCGTCACCAATTTGGAATTGGTAATCGGGTGGCGTCGGACGCCAGCGGCCTTCTCGTTGGACGCGTGACATCTGACATGGTGAATCCGCAAACGCTGCGATCTCGCTGGGACGTTTTCCCGACACCACTGGATTCGCGATCCGGACGACTCGTCTGCCAATGCTGTTCGACGGCGTGGTTTCAGCGTCGGAATCTGCCGGAGATGCCGAGCCATTTTTATCATCGTCGTCGGAGGTCGCGAACAATTTGATCGCGATTTGAACGAACAAGACGACGGAGATGATGCCAATGGGATAAGCCACGCCAAAGCCAACGGCGACGGCGGCGGGATTGTCCGATGATTGCGTGATCGCACCGAGGGCGGGAGTGCTGGTCATCGCTCCAGCCATCAAACCGCCCGCGAGTTCCGCTGGCAGATCCAGCAGCCGAGCACAAACCCAGGTCACCGCAACTCCGGTCAGGACAATGACGGATCCGGTGATCGCCATCGCTCGGCCGTGCGACGCCAGCCCGCGAAAAAAAGTTGGTCCCGCGGAGATCCCTACGCAGTACACGAACAGGGCCAGCCCCAACGTTCCGAAGCCGGTTGGAATTCTCCATCCATAGTGCCCAGCCAGCAACGCAACAAACAAAATCGCCGAGGTGCCGAGCGAGATGCCGCGAAAAGAGACGCGGCCAACCAGCAAACCCAATGCGATAACACATAGGAGAACGAGAATCGGGTTCATGGTCTCCGAGGCCCCAAGGAAAGAAACTGGCCGGACGATACGAGGGTTCGGACGAGTCCACAACCTGGGATTGATTCCATCCAACCTACCTCAACGGCTAGGTCGTTTTCCTGGACGCTACCGTTCGGTCTTGGGCGGTCAGACCGGGGCTGGCGATGCGTTTTCGCGGCAAGGTGTTTTCACCAATCGCTGATGCAGTGCAGGAACCAAAACCAACGCCAGCAAAGTCGCACCAGCAACACCGCCGGCGATCGACACCGCCATCGGTGGCCAGAATCCTCCGCCATCCAAGATCAGCGGTGTGAACCCGGCCATGGTCGTCAATGTCGTTGCGACAACGTGCCGAGACGTGTGCATGGTTTCGGCAACCGTGGCTTCGACGTCACCGCTCGAGGCTTTGGGGTTGGCTCGAATACCCGCCAACACCACGATCGAATCGTTGATCGCGACGCCGATCAAACCCATCGTTCCGATGATGGCCATGAAGCCAAATGAATAGCCGCTGATCGCAAGAGCTGCCATCGCCAGCCCAATCGATAGAACGGCAACCACCGAAATGATTCCTGCCATTCGAAACGAGCTGAACGACAAAACCAACGTCGCCAGCATCAACACTCCCAGGACACCAACGGTCGAGAACAAATTGCCGACCGCATCGTCACGCTTGGATGCTTCCCCACCAAACTCCATTGAGTATCCCGCCGGCAAGTCCAACGGATTGGACTCCAAATCCGCTTCGAGTTGAGCTTGAACGGAACTGGGAAGCACTCCGGCATCCAAGAACGCAGCCACTTCGTTCATCCGCCGTCGATTCAGCCGGGGAATCGCGGCCGATTCAGGATGCAACTTCGTTTTCGCGAATGCCGAGACCGGCGTCAGCTGGATCGATGACGACGTGTCACCGACGGGCGAAACTCTCGACGCGAGGACCAAGTCCATGCTCTCCAATCGAGCCAAGTCGCCTCGGTCATCGGCTTGCACGCGGACGATGATCGGCAATTCTTCGTTGCCTTGCAGAACGCTGCCGCCACGCTGGCCTTCCAATGCCGTCGAAAGCTGACGCGACACTTCACTGGGAGTGACCCCTGCCCGAGCACTGGCAGCATCGTCGATCTCCAGCGTCAGTTGCGGCAAGACTTCCGCGAGGTCGGTCCGCACCGCGACGACGTTGTCCATCTGAGTCAATCTCGCACGAACGTCTTCCCCAATTTGACGAAGAACATCCAAATCAGGCCCGAACAACCGGACTTCGATCGGTGCCGCGAAAGGTGGGCCTTGTTCAAGTTGGCGAACCAAGACACGGGAGGAAAGAATGCGTTGATCCAAACGCTTCTGCAGTTCGCGGATAACGGGAGTCGGCGATTGACCGGCAGGCAATCGCACCAGTCCTTGTGCGAAGTTGGCGGTGCCACGTCGATTCGCGATCACGTTGTAGTAGAACTGCGGCGCGCTCTCGCCATAGAACCAATCAATTCGTTCGGCGCCCATCTCACGAGCCATCGCATCGACGATCTCGGCCGTTTCCCGTGTCTTCGCCAAAGACGATGTCGCCGCTCCTTCAACAGTGATGTGAAATTGATCGCGTGAACTAGGCGGGAAGAATTGTTCTTCGAGCGTTTGGGCCAATCCAAATCCGATCACCGGCAACGCGAAAGAAATCGCGAGTCCGACCGACGGACGACGCACTGAGATTCGAACAACGGATTCGAATAGCTTGGCCACTCGCGGCAAACGAATGCCGTTGGTCCACCAGCGAAGCTTTCGGAATTTTGATGCTGGATCAGCGCTCGACGTTTGATACGAACTGGCAAGAACTCGCGATGCTATCGTCGGGATAACGGTCAACGCCAAGAACAGCGAAGATGTGATTGCCATGATCACGCTGATTGCGATCGAGCCCACAAATTCGCCCGCGGGACCAGGCATCAATGCGATTGGGGCGAACGCGAGTGCCGTCGTCAGTGTTGACCCGAGCAATGGAATCGCCAGGTGCGACACGCTGCTCGTCATCGCTTGGGAAGGCGTCATCCCGTTTCGCAAACGGGCTTGAACCTCGTCGACCACCACAATCGCGTTGTCGATCAGCAATCCCAACGCAATGATCAATCCCGTGATCGACATTTGATGAATGGGAATGCCAACCACACGCAGCCCAAACAAAACCATCAGGCTGGCGAGCGGCAATGTCAGCGTCACGATCAATGCGGAACGCCAACCCATCAGCAACCAAATGACGCACGCCACTGCGATTGCACCCATCAGCAGGTTTCCCGTCAACGATTGCAGGCGATCATCGACGTAGTCGCCTTGCCGAAGCACCGTGTCAATGCGAACTCCATCGGGCAACGTTTCAGCGACCTCAGCCAGGATCGCTTCCGCGTTCTCCGTCCAAGTGTCAATTCGGTAGGAAGGTCGAACCATCATCCCAAGCACAACGGCCTCGCGACCTTCAATCAACGACGCGGTTGAAGGCGGATCGGGAACGGCCAACTGAATTTGAGCCAGTTCCCCCAAGCGAACATCGTTGCCATCGCCGGCGCGAATTGGGATCGAAGCAATCTGTTCCGTCGCATCAAATTGGTTGCCGACTTCGATCAGCATTTGCATCGGAGCATTGCGGAGTTGCCCCGCACTTCCCTTTGCATCGTAAGCCGCCAAACGCGATGCCACGTCCGATGGAGTCAATCCAATCGCAGCGAGCCTTCGTGGATCGAGCCGCACGTCGATCTCTTCACCGGGATCGCCAAACCGATCGATTGAATCGGTGCCCGTCACCGCTTGCATTCGATCTTGTAGATCAATCGCTAGACGACGCAGCAATCTGGTGTCGGCAGGCCCATCGCCATCCCAAACGAGACCGACGATCAACGCGTAGGCACGGACTTCCAGTTCATCAAACTGGGGACGCGAAGCATCGGGCGGTAGGTCGGGAAGCGAGTCTTCGATCCGACTTCGAACACGTGACCAAACCGTGTCCGTCTCGGTGACTTCATCGCGAAGCTCGATCGACACGGTACTGATCCCAACGCGGCTGACCGAGCGGAGCTCTTTGATCTCCTCGATGTCTCGCAGGCGGTCTTCGATCTTCTCGGTGATCAACGCTTCGACGCGCTCCGCACCGGCACCCGGCAGTGAAGTGTTCACCAACGCGACTCGGCGAGCCAGCACCGGGTCTTCCATTCGTGGCAAAATAGCCAAGCTGCTCAGGCCAGCGACCAAGATCAACGCCAGAATCAGAACCAGCAAACGACGGTCGTGAAAGAATCGTTCCGCGGAACGTTCCAGCCAAGTCTGATTGGAAACCATGTTGTCACTTGCCAGCGAATCATCTGCCAGCGTGTCATTCGGCGGGAAATCATGATCGCTCATTGTGCCGCCATTTCCTGTGAAGACAGCGAAGAGGCCGGGGTGTCCCAAACCGCGACAGCGTTGACTCCCGGACCGACTCGCTGAGTGCCTTCGATCACGATCGCTTCGGTGGGAGCGATTGGTCCCGAAACCAGCGACATTTGCCCCGCCGTTCGAATGACTTTGACATCGCGACGGTTGATGGTGACGGTGTTGGAGTCGATCGTCTCCAGTGACTTCTCGCCGGACCCGGGTTCCACATCTGAATTCAGATCAGGTTCAGCGACGTAGATTGACCAAAGCCCGCGGACGCCGCGAACGAGCGCGGACGTCGGCACCCAAATCGCAGCCCGCTCGGAATTCTCGCGTTGAGCGATCCAGCCATCGGTTTGCGTTTCTGTTTTCGACCATGGCACCCAGAGCGTTGCAGTCTTGCCGATCCATCCGATGGACTCTGTATCGAGCGACGACTTAGACGCTGATTCCAATTCGGAAGCCGAGTGATTGTCTACCAGTTCGACTTCGATGAGTCGTAGGCGAGTGACCGGATTGATTTGAGGTTGCATGCGAATCACGCGAGCCGGTTGTGATTGCTCGGCACCCGCTTCCCCCACCGAAACTCGCAGTCGATCGTTCACCTTCAGGAAATCAGAAGCGTCCGCTGGAATTCCAAATGTGGCGTGGACCGGAGGAGCTTCCAGGATTCGCAAGACAGGTTGATTCGGTCCAATGATCGATCCTTCGTCGAATAAACGAGTCGCAATCACACCATCAAAGGGTGCGACGATGAGGCTGTCTGACAGATCCACCTCGACGCGTTGACGAGCCGCGTTGGCCAATTGCAACCGTGCCTTTGCGGCGGCAATCTGTTCTCGTCGTGTGCCCTCCTTCAGCTCATCGAGCGACGCCATCGCGGCCAGATGATTCGCGGCGAGGGCGTCGGTTGCGAACTTGGCGTCGTCCAGTTCTTGTTGTGTTCCGGCACCGCGTCCGCGAAGGGATTGCTGTCGCTCGAACCGATTCTTTGATGCGGTCCATTGGGCCTGGAGTTGTTGTACGTTGGCTTCCGCGACGCGGATGGTTTGAGAACGTGGTCCCGCGATGGCTTCGTCCAAAGCCGCTTTCGCGGCGGCGATTTCCGCATCGGCTGAGGCTGCTGCCGCGTCCAGATCAGCGACATCGATTCGTGCCAGCACATCCCCCTTGGCAACCATGTCACCTTCGTGAACCGAAACCTCAGTCAACCGACCGCCACGTCGCATCGCCAGCGAACTGTCTCGGCGAGCGACCACTTCGCCGCGATAGCGATGGAACAGTTCCGGACCTTCGATGGATCGGGCTTGGGCGACACGCACATGCAAACGAGGCGTTGCGGTGTCGGATGATCCGTCGTCCGCGGGAGCCGGATCGATTCCCAGGACACCGGGACCCAATGCAATCGAAAGCAGCGTTCCGGTCGTCAAGAGGAACGCGATCAATGCGATCGATCTGGCATTCCAAACGGAGCGTTGCTTGGGGGCGGGCACTGGAGCGTTCATGATGCGGACTCGGGTGCGTGTGAGAAATCCTTTTCGCTGGTGCAGGGCAATTGCCGAATGGTTTTGGCGTTTTCGATCAACGTCGGTCGAAGACGTTTGGCCCAGGCGTTGTAGCGACGAGCATTGAAGAGCGGTTGCCAGCCGACGCCGTCGAGCAACAGGTTGCCATTGCGACGAATGGTCAAACGAGCGTCTTCGATCCCCGCCGCGATCAACGAGGGGCTGGTGGCTTCCAGGACCAGGCCGCCATAAGTGAGCGACCAAAGTCCAAACACCAATTGTTGAGACAACTCGGAGGCGGTTTGTCCACGAGCAGGTTTCAAGTCACCGGCGGAGATGGCACTTTGGACGAGGCGTCCGAGTGAACCGATGCACAGTTGTTCGCAATCGGAAAGAACGTCGCGTCGGCCCGCGGATGTCTTCTGCCAAACAACATCGTGACGAATGATTTGCTCAATCGCGAATTCGTCGGGCATGTAGTCGGCATAAACTTCGACCGCGATTCCGACGGCCGCGCATTGGTCTCGCGGCATCTTTTGGCTTTCCATCGCACACTGGAACAATGCAATTCGCCGCCGAACCGCTCGCGTCGCCAACGCGAGCAAGATCTCTTCCTTGTTGGCAAAGTGATTGTAAATCGTCCCGCGAGTGCAGCCCATTTCCTTCGCGATTGCATTCATGCTGATCGCGGCCACGCCGCCACTGCGCAGCATCGGGAAGGCTTTGTCGAGAATTCGCGATTCTCGCTGCTGAATCTCGATCTGCTTGGGCGTCAGCTTCGCGGTCGTTTCTTCGATGGTCGCTGGGTTCATACACCCATGATCGTTCGATGAACCTTTTTGACAAGATGTCAAAATTGACAAACTGTCAAAAAATCGTGCTGAGTTTTCACCGTCGACCGCGCACGAAAAAAGCCGGTCTCCTGAGAAACCGGCTTCTTGTGATTTGCTTCGAGGCTCGATTGAATCGGCTCGAACTATTGGCGACTTCCGAGCCCTAGGCTGCGGCGGTCTTTTTCGCGTCGCGAGCTTTCTTTTCAGCGACGGTGCGGTAGTCGACGACGTCCCAAACCAAGCCAACCGCGCGGAGCAGTTTGATGGCTTGCCAAGTGATGTCGAATTCCCACCACTTGTGACCGTGTTTGGCCATGCGTGGGTAAGCGTGGTGGTTGTTGTGCCAGCCTTCGCCGTAAGCCACGATCGCGACCAACCAGTTGTTGCGGCTGTCGTCGGTGGTTTCGTAGTTCTTGTAACCCCAGATGTGCGACGCACTGTTGACCATCCAGGTCGCGTGCAAAACGGCGACCAAGCGGACGAACATGCCCCATACCAACATCGAGACACCGAGTTCCCAACCGCCGAACGCATAGCCGATGCCGAGCAAGGCAAACGAGGCTACGATGTGAATCGGCAGGAACAACAAGTCAAAGGCCCGCATCGCTGGGTCTTTGTACAGGTCCGGCACCCAGCGATTCAGGTAAGCGTCACGGTCGCCATTGTGGGTGTGGAACGCGAGCCAAAAAATGTGACTCCAGATGCCACCGTCATGAGGCGAGTGCGGGTCGCCTTCGAGGTCGCTGTGTGCGTGGTGTTTGCGGTGATCGGCGACCCAATCCAACGGTGAGCCTTCGCCGGCGAAACAACCGATTGCTGCAAAGGTGTAGCGGACCCAGTTGTAGGTCTTCATGCCGGTGTGCGTCAGCAAGCGGTGGTAACCCAGGCAAATGCCGAGGCTGCCAGCGACCCAGTGCAGCACCAAGGCGGTGATCAACGCGGTCCAAGTGAAAGTGAACGGTGCGGCCAAGCAAACGATGTGTGCCATTGCCAGCCATCCGACGGCCCACCAACTGATGTTGGAAGCTCGAACGCGGTCCGCTTTGGTCGGTTTGGCCAAATCGCGTTTCTTCGCGGCCTTTTGAGCGACGAGCGACGAGAAACCGTCGGCATCTTCGGCTGTTGGTTGATCCAAACGCAGCTTTCCGCCGGTTTGGGGAGAATCCAACGTCGTGGATTCTGGTTTGAGAGTGTTCGTTTGGTCAGCGTTGCCCTTGCTCTTGGCTGGGCCCCGGTTTTTGGTGGGTTCAACAACGGTCGACATCAGAGAACGATCCTGGTCTCGTGGTGCGTTAAATAAGTCGGGGACTCAGCCGCGAAAAGGCTGACGTCTTTGTTTCCGCCGGAAGAATAGCAACGCGAGCCGTTTGCGACGTCACGTGTCGTGTAAAAGCGTGTAACGGTTATGTAATTGTTCCTCTGGTGCCCGTATTCTTGGGGGCAGAATCCGCATCTTCGGGTGGTGAACGCTCGGTTTGAGCGTCGTTTTTCCGTCAGTTCACCGCTTCCGCCGCCTCGAGTCCTCGTTTCCTTGTCGTCCATGCCTGACCCGTCCGCTTCGAAATCTGCCGTCGCTTCGTCTTCGAAAACCAGTTTGGCGATCCGATTGCGGCAAAGAGCCGACTTGCTGCGGGAGATTCGGCAATTCTTCGACGACCGAGGCTTCTTGGAGGTCCAGCCACCTTGTTTAGGCCGAGACTGCGTCGTCGATGCGTTTTTGGATCCGATTGAGGTTGAAGGTTCGCAAGTTGGTTTGGTGAGCGAGCCCGATTCGCCGTCGACGTTCTACCTGCAGACGTCACCCGAATCCGCGATGAAAAGGCTGCTCGCCGAGGGAGCCCCTTCGATCTACGCGATCACTCCGGTGTTTCGAAAGGGCGAAACAGGGGTTCGGCACAACGTCGAGTTTTCGATGCTGGAGTGGTACGAGGTCGGCGGAAACGCGGCGTCCGCGATTGAATTGATGGGCGGACTCGCCGCCGAGACGTTGAATACCCCTCCCTACAAAACATTGACCTACCGAGACGCGTTCGGCCAGCATCTTGGGTTCGATCCGATCGATATTCCCATCGCTGAATTGCGAGACGTTGTTGGCGAGGTTGATTCATCACTGGCTGAATCGATTGGGCTCGATCGCGATGCTTTGTTGGACGTGTTGCTGAGCGAAAGGATCGAGCCGGTCTTCGCCAATGACACACCGACGATTCTGACTCGTTACCCTGTGACCCAAGCCGCCTTGGCCAAACCTTGCGACGATGACCCGCAATGTGCCGAAAGATTTGAGTTGTTCTACCGAGGCGTTGAGCTGGCCAACGGCTACGACGAGCTGTTGGACGCCGAAGAACTGAAGAAACGTTACGAGCACAACAACCAAATTCGAATCTCACACGGTCGGCCGGCTTTGACCGTCGAAACAACGTTGCTGCAGGCGATGCGGCGAGGGTTGCCGGCATGCAGCGGAGTCGCGTTGGGCGTCGACCGATTGCTGATGTTGCGTGTTGATGCCGATTCGATTGAAGATGTCATTCCCTTGCCTACCACTCGAGCTTGATCACCCACGATGCAACTTTCTCTGACCCGCCGATGCGTCTGCGAAGTCATCGGCACCTATTGCTTGGTGTTGATTGGCTGCGGCGCAATGGTCGTCGACAATCAAACTGGCATGCTGACTCACGTTGGCGTGGCCACGGTTTGGGGGTTGATCGTGATGACCATGATCTATTCGATCGGCGATTTGTCAGGGGCTCACATGAACCCAGCCGTTTCGATCGCATTCGCTAGCGTGGGGCGATTGCCGGTGGTCGACGCCGCCGCGTACATCGTCGCTCAATGTGCGGGTGCGTTGCTCGCCGCCGGTTCGCTGGGAATGGTTTTTGGTGTCGACGACGTGAAGCTTGGCTCCACGATGGCATCCTTGCCGACGGGCTCAGCGTGGGCGGTGGAGTTCATGATGACGATGATCCTGATGTGGATCGTGCTGGGCGTTTCGACCGGCGCGAAAGAGAAATCGATCACCGCTGGATTGGCGGTCGGCGCCACCATCGCGATGGAGGCCTTCGTGGCCGGACCGTTGACCAAAGCATCCATGAATCCCGCTCGCAGCCTGGGTCCCGCGGTCATGTCCAACCATTACAATTTGCTTTGGTTGTATCTGACCGCGCCCATCGTGGGCGCGATCGCTGGAGGATGGTTGTACCGATTCGTGCGAGGCAATGACGAATTGGACACAGAGGAATGTGTCATGGTGAAGAAAGTTTCCGCCGTCGTTTTTTTCGCGTTGATCTTCGGTGTGGGTGGCGGTGCCGCGATGGCCGAAGAGGGCAATGCACTGCTGCACCCGCAAGACCGAATCGCTGTCATCGGAGGCACGTTCGTTGAACGTATGCAGCCACGAGACGAACTGGAAGCGGCGTTGCAAACCCAGCGTCCGGATTGGAAGTTGTCCGTCCGGAATTTGGGTTGGTCCGGTGACACGGTCGCCGCCATCGCACGCAAACGCTTCGACAACATCGAAGCCGGACGAGCCCGGCGTTTGGCGGACATTGATGCGGCCGATCCGACCGTCGCCTTGCTGTGGTACGGCCAATCCGAAGCGGGGGCGTTCGCAGAAAATGCCGAACGCAACCAAGCTGACTTGATAAGCTTGATCGATGAGATGCAGCAACGCGAAATACGAGTCATCTTGCTCACGCCTGTTGCCATGCCCGGCGATCGACGTCCCAACTATGAGTCCGGACTGGAAGCGTTTGAACAGATGCTTCGAAACGTGGCGCGAGCCAAATCATTGGCATTGGTGGAGCTGAACTGGCAACCCACCGATGAGCAATTGGTGGACGATCGCATGTTGCCCAATGAAGTCGGCTATCGCGACTTGGCCAAGCAGTTGGCTGGAGCTCTGTTGGGTGAACCAGTCACGTCGGGTGAAACAATCGCATCGAATCGAGCCGTCGCTGAAAAGTCACTCGGCGAGGCGGAACGAAAGTCATTGCTTGAAGCGATTGCTCGAAAGAACGAGTTCTTTTTCCATCGTTATCGGCCTCAGAACGAGACCTATCTGTTCTTGTTTCGCAAGCATGAACAAGGCAACAACGCGGTCGAGATCGAGCAGTTCGAACCGATCATTCGAAAGGCGGACGAAGCGATTTGGGACGCGGCTCAAGCCGATTGAGTCAAACTGGATGATGGCTGCTGAATCGCCCCGCCTCGCGGGCGAAGATCGTCGATCAGCCCACGCAATTCGACTACAATGGCGGGCTTCCCCTCATTCCCGCCCCAAAGAATTGTTGAATATGCGCACCGTACTTTCACGAGTCCGACCGTATCTCGCCGCGCTGCTGTGCGTGGCTCTCGGTGGAACCATTGCTCAAGCCGCTGGTGAGTTGCCTCCAACGCCCAAGCGTGACGGAGTCCAACCCCGCAACGTTGTCTTCATCCTGACTGATGACCACCGCTTCGACGCCATGGGTTGCGCCGGTCATCCGTTCCTCGAAACGCCCCACCTCGATTCGATTGCGGCCAATGGCACGCACGTCAAGAACGCGTTTGTCACGACCAGTTTGTGCTCCCCCAGTCGAGCTTCGATCCTGACGGGTTTGTACACGCACAAGCACCGTGTGATCGACAACAACCGCATGGTGCCGGAAGGAACGTTGTTCTTTCCTCAGTACTTGCAACGAGCCGGATACGACACCGCTTTTGTCGGCAAATGGCACATGGGCGGGCATCACGACGATCCGCGGCCTGGGTTTGATCACTGGGTCAGCTTCCGAGGCCAAGGCAACTACCTGCCGCCGGGCCCCAAGTACACGCTCAACGTCAACGGCGACCGAGTTAAACAGAAGGGATACATCACCGACGAATTGACCGACTACGCGGTGGATTGGTTGAAAGAACGAGACGATGACAAACCATTCTTCCTTTACCTGTCTCACAAGGCCGTTCACTCGAACTTCACGCCCGCCGAACGACACCAAGGACGCTACGCCGATGCTGACCTGAGCTTCCTCCCAACGGGGAAAGAGTTGTCGGCTGACAAGAACACCCCGCGTTGGGTTCGCGACCAAAAGAACAGTTGGCACGGGATCGACTTTTCGTATCACAGCGACAAAGGCCTCGACTATTTGTACCGTCGGTACTGTGAATCAGTGTTGGCCGTCGACGACAGCGTTGGCCGCGTGTTGCAGCAACTCAAAGACATGGGAATCCACGATGACACGCTGATCATCTACATGGGCGACAATGGATTCATGTGGGGCGAACATGGATTGATTGACAAACGAGTTTCCTACGAAGCCTCCATTCGCGTACCGATGTTGATGCAGTGCCCCAGTTTGTTCGAAGGCGGCAAACCAATCGAAAACGTCGTTGGCAACATCGATGTCGGGCCGACGATTTTGCACGCCGCAGGATTGCAAACGCCGGACTACATGGACGGGCAAAGTTTCCTCGATCTACCCAATGACCGTGACGCCGATTGGCGGAAGTACTTTCTCTACGTTTACTACTGGGAAAAGAACTTCCCGCAAACGCCGACCCAGTTTGCCTTGCGAGGCGATCGTTTCAAATACATCACGTACTACGGTCTGTGGGACACCGACGAACTGTACGACCTGCAAACGGACCCGGATGAATTGAACAACCTGATTCACGATCCGGACTACAAATCGGTCGCCAAGGAAATGGAAAACCAGCTCTATGAGATGCTTGGCGACGAAGGCGGCATGGACATTCCCATGAATCAACCCCAGGGCAATTCCAACAACAAGCGTTGGGTGGACCAGGGTGGATCAGACGCCGCCGACTTCCCAAAGGCCTTCGTTGTTGAGGAACCAATCAACCGCAACGCCAATTGAGGAATCATTTGTGCTGAATGGGACTGTTGTCGACGATGACGGTCCTTTTTAAAGAATCTGAAAGCATTGGAAGCGGCGTGTTCTGGCCCAAAGAACACGCCGCTTTTTCGTGATCGCCAAGCAAGCGGGTGGGATGGTTTTCATAACTGGTGGGGGTGCTAAGCTAGCCTCTCATCCAACCAGATCAGTTTCGTCGACCGTATGAAGCGTAGCTGGGCGCGGACACTCGAATCATCATTGCGAGCTGGAGAAGTCAACCTTGAGCGATTACCAAAATCCGTACTCCACGCCTCAAGCAACGGCGGACAATTCATTCCAGCGACCTAGCGAACACGACCTGCAAGGTGAGTTCAAACCATTCAAAACGATTTGGTTGTCACCGCGTCGAACTGTACGCCAAATTGTTTCAGTCGACCCGACGTTGCACGTGCTTTTGCTGGCGTGTCTTTCCGGTGTCGGCGAAACCTTGGACCGCGCATCGATGCGTAATCTTGGCGATGTAGTGTCCTTGCCGGTGATCATAGCAATTGCATGTCTTCTTGGTCCGGTCGGCGGAATAGTGGGGCTTTGGATCGGATCTTGGTTGATAGCGTTCACGGGTAAATGGATCGGCGGCACCGGGACGAGCGAAACGGTTCGAACGGCAATCACTTGGGCATCCGTTCCAACGATTGTCGCTATGCTTCTCTGGATTCCTCAACTGTTGATGATGAGGGAAGAGTTGTTTACGAGCGAGACACCTCGTTTGGAAGCGAATCCAGGTCTGATCGTTCCCGTGCTTGCTCTGTCGCTCGTTGAAATTGTCCTGGCGGTTTGGTCGTTCGTGTTGATGTGCAACACCATCGCGGAAGTGCAATCCTTCGGTTCAGCTTGGCGTGGATTCTCCAACATGCTCCTCGCCGGAGCGGTTGTTTTTGTTCCGATCATCGCATTGGTCTTGGTCGCCATCGCAGCTGGCTGATGACTGCGGAACTGACAGGAACGATGCGATCCAAGGCAGTCAATCATTCTTGGCGTCTGTGACGTCGCTATTTCTTAGCAACCAAGCTGACTCCGACGATTGCGATTCCCATTCCGGCGAAGTGTTTCCATGAAGATGGTTCGCCGAGTATGACCACGGCGAGCAACATTGTGAGCACTGGTCCGACTGAACCGATGACGGTGGTTCGGGTCGCTCCGATTTTCAAGATTGCTTCGTTGATCATGAAGCTTGGAATCACCGTGCAGACAAACGCCAGAATCAACCCATACGCATAGACGATGGGATGGACCTGGAAGAAGTCGCTGATCGAATGCGTCGTCAGAAAGTGAATGGCGACGAACACCGTCGATCCGATCATCGCCAAGCTGGTGAATTCGCGACTTCCGATTTTTTGCATCACCGGTTTGGCAAACAACACGTACAGCGAATAGCTGAGTGCGGCACCAAACACCAAGAAGACGCCCCAGCCCGTGTTGGCGTCAGGTGTGAATGAACGTTCTTGCCCGTACATCAACCAAACACCGGCATAGGACATTCCAATCGCGGCGATGATTTTCGCGTTGACTTGCTCACCCAAAAACATCCACGCCAATGCGGCGACGATTGCAGGGTAAGTGAAGAGCGTCAATCGTTCGAGTTGTGCGGAGATGTACTCGAGCCCGGACAAGTCCAAGTACGACGCGAGGTAGTAGCCCAGGAAGCCGAGCAGCAACGACCGAATCACGATCGGCAGCGGGAGTGCGGCTGAGCCGGAATCGGAAACCGCAGCTTGTCGACGGCGAAGCAACACGGCAAACACCACGACATAGAACGGAAACGCCATGCCCATCCGAATGGCCAGCAACAACGTCGCATCAGCTCCCGCGGCAAAAGCCAGCTTGATAAAGATCGACTTCAGCGCGAACAAGAAGGTGCCCACGACGGCCAGCGTCACTCCCCAAGAGAATTGAACGGGGATCGGACCTGTCTCAGAGACTGGTTTGGCGGCGGTGGTTTCCGTGGTCACGGAATGACTCGATTCAGAGAAGCGTAGGAACGGATACGGCGTCAGAGTTGCAACGCAACCGAGATGTCGCAACCCGTCCGCATGCTCCAGCGGTGACACGAAAGTCCCACGGTCGGTTCACCTGAATCGTGACGAAGCGAGAATCGCTGATACTTCGTCCAGGGCAGCCAGTCACATTGGTGGCTGGTCGCTGGCGTAGGGAACCTTCGTATCGTGCAGTTCAGCCAACGCGTTGGCCGCCGCACGTTGCTCTGCGTCCTTCTTGTTGTTTCCCCAAGCGGGAGAAAAGTTACGGTCGTCGACCATCGCGCCCATCAAGAACATCTTGCGATGGTCCGGCCCTGTTTCCCGAATCAGCTTGTAGATCGGTGTCGCGGACAATTCACGTTGAGCGAATTGCTGAAGCACCGATTTGTGATTCCCCGAGCCTTGTGTGTCGACGGCCAAGTTGACTTCGTCGGCAAGCCATTTCTTCAAACGGTCACGAACGATCTCGGGCCCACCATCAATGTACAACGCAGCGATGACCGCCTCGAAAACGTCGCTGACGAGCGATTTGGGATAGCTTCGATTTCGGGTCACACCACGACCGACGATCAAGCATTGGTCGAGTCCCAATTTGCAAGCGACTTTGCCGCACGACCGACGACTGACGACGGCAGACTTGATTTTGGTCAGATCGCCTTCGCTGTATTCTGGGTATTCGTTGAACAACCATTCGCAAACGGTCAGGCCTAAGACCGAGTCGCCGAGGAACTCCAAACGTTCGTTGCTGGCCAATCGGTTGGACGCACCGGACGCGTGAGTCAGAGCCGAACGCAACAGATCGAGGTCTTTGAAGTCGTAACCCAGGATCTCTTGGCAACGCTGGATTTTCGCGACTGCATCGGCGTAGGGTTCGTCGTCGGAGGCATCGACCAAACGAATCGTCTGCGAGCCATCGTCCGAATCGGATGGCGACTGAGATTCGAGTTCGATCATGTCGGCTTCGTTCGTTGGCATCGCCGATGACGAGAGCGATTCTCGTGAAGGATCACGAGAAGATTTCGGTGACTGGGGTGACACGCGCAGGGAGACCTCTTGAAGTGGGATAGGGAAGAAACGACAGGAGTGTCAAATCTTCAGTCCCGCGCCGGTGACCGAAACAGTGGGCTGTCTCGGCCACCGGTGAGCGACTGGTGGGAGGAAATGAATGCCGGTGTAGCAGTCTCATTGCCTTCGCCGACCCGCAATTCTATCTGGGGGAAGGGTGTTTTGGCAACGAGAATGCTCCATTGCATCGAACTAAGTTTCGATCCGGCTTCGCAAGTCCACTGAGCTGGGGCGAGATTCTGCTGACGCCAACATGTATAACGAAGGTCCCCACATCTTTTCGCGAAACGATCTCAGTCACAATCTTTGGAAGCCAGCGATGACGCGAAGGAACACGAACAGCACGTTTGGGAACTGGATCACTCGGTTGGTTTGTCGACTCGGTTTGGTCGGCCGGGTGGGGCTCGCACTGCTCTTCATCAGTATCGTAGTTTCGCCATCCCAGGCTGAGGAGCTGACACCCGATTCCGAGACGGGATCGAAGGCCGCGATCACCACAGCTGAGTCGCTGGCAATGGACTTGCAGTTCCTCACCAGCGAAGAGTTGGCCGGCCGCAGCGCCGTCGGTCCCGAGATCTTGAAGGCGGCGGATTACATTGCCAAGCGTTACCGAGAGATCGGTTTGGAAACCGAGTTGTACGGCGATTCGCCGATGCAGCCAGTCGAGATGGCAACTGGATCGCAGCCAACATCGGCCGAGCAAAACGGCCTGCGATGGTGGTCGCCCGGAGTCGAGCCGACAGAGATCCAGCTGGAAGATCAGTTCATGCCGCTGGCGATCGGCGCCACCCAGGGAGATGTCGAAGCGGACATCGTTTGGGTGGGCTATGGCATCCGAGCCCCCGAGCTCGGGTACGACGACTACGCGTCTGTGAAAGACGTTCAAAGTGTGAAAGCGGCCGAGGGCGAAGACTCCGTCAACGGAAAGATCGTGATGATGCTTCGCAAGGAACCTGGTTTCGCTGACCCGGACAGTCCGTTCGACGGCGTCAAAAACACTCGCCACGCATTCTTCGACACCAAGATTGCGACAGCGATTGATCAAGGTGCCGTGGGGGTGTTGTTCGTCAACGATCCCGTGAGCATCGAACGCAACTTACAAGCGATCGACACTCGTTACGCGGCCGAGGATAAACGTCTCGAAGCATTGACGGCTCAGCTCAACGCGTTGCCCGCCGAAGCGACGAATCTGCGTGCATCGTTGACCGAAAAACTGAATCAGGTCAATGAAATGCTGGGCAATCGTGAGCGAGAAAAAGCGAAGGCGAACTGGGGGCTGCTCGGCGTCGCGGAAGCTGGCATGCGACCTCGCAAGGGCGACGAGAGAATCATCGACCCGCAAACTGGAAAGATGGATCGCCGTCCCGCCATTCCCGTTGCATCCATTTCACGGGAGGTCGCCGATCGTCTGCTGAAGCAAATGGCTTCGCTGCCCGCAGATTCCCAAAACGACGTCTCCGCCGAATCCGAGCAATCACGAGAACTCTTCGCAAAGGGTTTGGCCGCGGTCGAGACAGCAATTGACGCCGACTACAAGCCCAGGGCGATCGATTCGCCGGGACTGTGTGGCCGCTTGAAAGTGGGGCTGACCAAAGCCACCGCGACCAGTCCCAACGTGATCGGGGTGTTGGAGGGAAAAGGCAAGTTGGCGGATGAAACCATCGTGATCGGAGCTCACTACGACCACGTCGGAATGGGAGGTGTCGGGTCTCTCGCACCGGGAACCGTCGAGATTCACAACGGTGCCGATGACAATGCCTCGGGCACTTCGACCATGTTGGCCGTTGCTGGTCGCGTCGTCAGCGAACTCAGTGAGGCGACGGATCATCGCCGAATTGTTTTCATCGCCTTCACTGGTGAGGAACGTGGTTTGTTGGGCAGCAAGTATTATTGTTCTCAACCGCGATTTCCGATGTCGAAGACCGTCACGATGCTGAACATGGACATGGTCGGGCGGCTTCGCGACAACGAGTTGACCGTTTACGGGACGGGAACGTCCGGGGGATTTGAGTCGTTGGTCAAGGATTTGAACGCCGGGATGGACCAAACGTCGCGGCCATTCAAGCTGAATCTCGTCGCGACCGGGTACGGCCCCAGCGATCACGCCTCATTTTACGAAGCCGGCGTGCCGGTTCTGTTCTTCTTCACTGGATTGCACAGTGACTATCACCGTCCAAGTGATGATTTCGAGAAACTTAATCTGGATGGGATGACCCGCATAACCGATATCGTTTCTCAGGCCGCCAATCGTGTCGCCACGATGGAGCAGCGACCTCCGTATACGCAGACCAACAAAGACTTTCAGATTCGGCGTCAATTGACAGTGGTTTTGGGCATCCAATTGGATCCAGAAACCAATGCAATCACCGATTTGATGGATCCCAGTGCTGCGAAGGAAGGTGGCATCCAAGTGGGCGATCAATTGATCAAGGCCGGAGACCGGACGATTCAAACCATCAACGATTTGCGGGACGAACTTCGACCGAAGTCACCCGGAGACTTGCTGAAATTAACCATTCAGCGGGACGGAAATGAGGTGGAATTGGACGTGCGCCTTCGGGCAAGATAAACGCCAAGAAAAATGCCAATCTGCTGTTGAAACGCCACGATCCGCCTTGAAGCGGTTGGGACGGATTGACACAATGACCGGCAGCAACGCTTGATTTCGGTGAGGAAACCGGAGCCATTCAAGCGGGCTTGAATCAGACAATCGCATTCACCACGCAAGGAGTAGCGGACGTGCGAACCATCGTTCTTTCGGCCATCGCATTGGCCATGACCACCGTCAGCGTATTGGCGCCAGCAAAAGCTTCGGCCCAAGACGCAGGCCACCGCCTCGCTGTTGTTGATGTTGCTTACATCTTCAAAAACAACGAAGGCATCAAGCTTCAAGTCAAGGCTGTGGAGGACAATCTAAAAGCCTTCGACGCCGAGCTGACCGCGAAGCGAGAAGAGTTGAAGAACTCGCTCGAAAAGCTGAAGACCTATCAAGCCGGCTCAGCTGAGTTCACTGCTCAGGAAGAACGAGTCGCTTCCATGGAATCCAAACTTCGTTTGGACATGGCTCGCAAGCGTAAAGAACTCGCTGACCGCGAAGCCAAGATCTACTACGACAACTACCAACTCATCACTTCGGGCGTTCAAGCGATCGCCGAGTACCACAAAATCAACTTGGTTTTGCGTTACAACAGCGAACAGATGGATCTGGAACAGGGCGAGTCGGTCATTCGTGGCGTGATGCGAAACATCGTTTACCACGACGAGAAATTGGACATGACCGGTGCTGTCATGCAATACCTCGACAAGAAGCTGGCGTCCGGTGTGGCTACGAATCCTGGCGGAACGCCAAATCGTAAGTAGTTCAGTCCACCGACTGAAGCAAGAATGCGGTGGTTCGAACTCGTTTCGAGCCACCCGTTGAGCGTCGCGAAGGACTCGCGGCGTTGTCCAAGAACAAGAATGGGGTCTGTCAGCATTTCGATGCCGATGGATAGGCTTCGCTCGCGTGCAAGGAGGCTCGCAGCGTGATGGGGATTCGCAACGAACATACGATCGCGTCGTGCTGCGAAATCAGCGGACGTGGCTACTGGAGCGGCAAGGACGTTTGCGTCACTTGTTGTCCCGCGCCAGCTGGAACCGGCATTGTGCTCGTAAGAGCCGATCTGCCTGGTCAGCCGGAGTGCCCCGCCAACACCCAATACGCCACCGGCGTTTCGTTTCGCACGAATCTTGCCAATGGCCCGGCCAGCTTTGAAATGGTCGAGCATTTGATGGCGGCTCTGGCCGGACTCGAAATCGACAATTGCCGCGTCGAAATCACTGCCGAAGAATTGCCCGGTTTGGACGGAAGCTCACTGGCCTATGTGGAAGCTTTGCAAGAAGCCGGATTGGTCATCCAAGCCGCCACCGCGCAGCCGTTGATTGTTCGCGATTCGTTTCGGATCGAACACAGCGGCGGCTACGTTGACGTGTCGCCCAGCAACAACAACGAAGCGGTTTACGAGTACAGCCTGGACTACGGTCCGGATAGCACCATTCGTGAGCAAACCTTCCAGTGCGTGCAAACACCTCACACGTTTGCTCGGCAAGTCGCCTCCGCTCGGACGTTCGTGACCGCTGATCAAGCCACACAATTACGCCAGTCCGGCGTTGCGTCGCACGTGACCCATCAAGACCTTTTGGTGATCGGTGCTGACGGACCCGTCGAGAACGAATTTCGTTTCCGAAACGAATGCGCTCGTCACAAGACACTCGATTTAATCGGTGATCTTTCGCTCGCCGGCGTCGGTTTGATAGGACAGTTCTCGTCCGTTCGCGGCGGGCACCAGATCAACGGAATGGTCGCCGTCCGACTGGCTGAGCTCGCGAAACAGCAACGGCTCACGCATGCCTCGAATTCGTTCGCTGGCCAGCGGAGAAGCCGAGTCGCATGAGCAGTCGCAACGGAAACTTGACCCGCTTTGAAAACGCATCTCAACCTTTGAACAACGCACCAGGGATCCAACTATGAGTGCCACTATCGCTCAAACCGCCGTGGTCGATCCTCGTGCTCAAATTGGCGAAGGTGTCCAGATCGGACACTTCTGCGTCATCGGTCCCAACGTCAAATTGGGTGACCGCACGCGTGTGGGAGATCATGTGACCCTCGATGGCGTCACCTCGATCGGTTGCGACAACCAGATCTTTCCGCACGTTTCGATTGGTACCAATCCACAAGACGTCAGCTATCGCAACACGCCAACGCGGGTTGAGATCGGCGACGGCAACGTTTTTCGTGAGCAAGTCACGATCAATCGCGCCAGCGAAAAAGAAGACGGCGTGACTCGGGTCGGTGATCACAACTACCTGATGACCGGAACGCACATCGCTCACGATTGCAGCATCGGTTCGCGGATCGTGTTGGCCAACAATTGCATGATCGGTGGTCACGCACACATTGCCGACGATGTCACGATCGCCGGTGGAGCCGGTGTGCACCAATTCGTTTCGATCGGAACACTTAGCTTCGTGGGTGCGATGACACGCATCCTGCAGGACGTGCCTCCGTTCGTGATTGTCGACGGTGCCGATGCTCGTCCCCGTTGCGTCAACACGGTGGGGCTGAAACGTCATGATTACACCGACGATGACATTGCAGTGTTGACGCAGGCGTTTCGTTTGCTGTATCGGAAACGTATCGGCGTGGAACCCGCTCGCGATCAATTGTTCGCGACTGGTCCGATCCGCCCCGTTTTGCGGCACTTGTTTGATTGTTTGGACAACAGTTGCCTTGGTCGTGCCGGCCGAGGCCGAGATAGAAGAAAGAAAGCAGCATGAACCGGGAATTGCGAGTCGCCGTCATCGGTGCAGGTCACTTGGGCCGCATCCACGCGAAATTGATTTCACAAGTCGATGGCGCTCGCCTCGTCGCCGTTTGCGATCCGGTCCAATCCGCGTGTCAGGCGGTCGCCGACACGCACGGTGTTGCTGCTCACACCGATTACCACGATGTCATTGAAGACATCGACGCCGCCATTATCGCGGCTCCCACCGATTATCACGCGGACATCGCTTCGACGTTGATCAAAGCCGGCAAGCACCTGATGGTTGAAAAGCCATTGGCCGCCGAATCCGACGACGCTCGCCGGTTGGCATTGATGGCATCGACACGCAACGTCGTGCTTCAAGTTGGCCACGTGGAACGATTCAATCCAGCCTTCACCGCGTTGGAAGAGTTTGGCGTCGATGTGAAGTACATCGAAGCCACTCGCGCATCTCGTTTCCCCGGACGTTGCTTGGATGTTGGCGTTGTCATGGACTTGATGATCCATGATCTCGACCTGGTACTGTCACTGACACAGTCCGCCGTACGATCCATTTCAGCCAGCGGCATCTCGGTTGTCAGCGATCACGAAGACATCGCCGAGGCTCGCATCGAATTCGAATGCGGCATGGTTGCGAATTTGAAAGCGTCCCGTGTCAGTCCTTTGCCAGCGCGTGACATGACTTTATTCAGCCCAGCGGGTTTCGCACAAATTGACTTTGGCAAGCCTTCGCTCGCCACCGTGCGTGCGAGCGAAACGCTTTCGACTCGTCAGTTTGACTTGAATGAACAAACGGAAAACCCATTGGGTTACGCCGACACTTTGTTCGGCGAACATCTGCAGTGCGAAGTCAATGAACTGCAACCTCGAAACGCGATCCTGGATGAGCTGCATGACTTTGTCATCAGTATCGACAGTGGATCATCGCCGGTTGTGGATGGTTCCGCCGGAGCTCGAGCGGTGAAAGTCGCCGGTTCGATTTTGGACACCATCGACGATCGTGCGTGGTATTCCTACGCCGGAGCGGACGAACGTGGGCCGCTTGCGATTCCACGACGCCGCGTTGGCCAGCCTGCCAAACGCGAAGAGATCGCGACCCCGACTCGCCGTGCTGCTTGATTCAGCCGTCACTTGGCAGGTCGTATTTCGGCGAAAGACGCAATTGCTTGGTCGCATTCGTTGCGGAAATCGCTGGTTTTCAGTTCGATGGCGTGAAATTTGGCTAGGGAGCTCGGTGCGGCATCCTGACGCGGTGGCGTTCCCGATTTGAACACAGTCGCGTAAAAACGCTCAAAAACCGCAAGCAATCGGCCCGGAAAGTCGTTTTAACCGTTATTTACGGTGCATTTGCTATGGTTGACGCAAGCTGCGTGACACCTAAACTCTGCCCAAATTGCCTCCGCGCGTGTTTGAGGCATTTCCACCTAGTCTAGGAGAGTTTAGATGATTCGATCGATCATGGTTGTCGCCCTGTTCGCTGTTTCCAGCGTTGCTGTTGCTCCTCAAGCCGAAGCTGGCTTGTTCGGTTGCTTCAAAAAGAAAAGCTGCTGCGAACCAGCTCCAGTTTGCTGCGAAGCACCAGAACCAGTTTGCTGCGAACCAGCCCCAGCTCCAGTTTGCTGCGAGCCAGCTCCAGCACCAGTCGTTTGCTGCGAACCTGCCCCAGCTCCAGCACCTTGCTGCGAACCTGCCCCAGCTCCAGTTTGCTGCGAGCCAGCACCTGTTTGCTGCCCAGAACCAGCTCCAGTTTGCTGTGACCCATGTGCAAAGCCAAAGTGTGGCTTGTTCGCCAAGCTCAAAGCAAAGTTCGCAGCCAAAAAGTGCTGCCCAGATCCTTGCTGCAACTGAATCAACGGAAGCCGTTCGTTTTCGACCTGAATTGGAAACGACGTTTCACCGTCTAAGAGCGAGTGCTGTTCACGAACAGTGCTCGTTTTTTTATGCGCAGTCGTTGCTTCTTTCGTTACTCCGTCCGTTTCGCATGCGTTCTTGTCCATCGCCTCTGTTGCTCCGGCCCTCAGTCTGCAAAATCGTAGGGTGTACGAGGTCCAATGATGCCGTTGGATTGCCGCTGCTCTTTCCTTTTTCCATACATTGAATCGCCACAATGGTTTCAGCCAATATTCTCGCTCTTGATGTCGACCAACTGAATCGCGATTGGCAATGGATGTTGTCGGCGTTGCAGACCGTGTTGCAACGTGGCGGCGACGAAAGGCTGGCGGAACTGCTGCCGGTTCCGGGGTCGAAACTCGATCCCGCGAAAGCGCCTGCCGATTCGGTCCAGCTGACGCAGGCGTATTCGATCGCTTTTCAATTGCTGAGCATGGCTGAACAGAGCTCAGCCGCCCAGTTTCGCGATCGCATCGAATCCGAATCGGGCATGGCTGACTTGCCCGCGTTGTGGGGCGAGAGCTTGCAGCAGTTGATCGACCGCGGTTGGAGTGCGGAGATGATCGCTGCAGAATTGCCTTCGATGCGTGTCGAGTTGGTTCTGACGGCTCACCCAACGGAAGCCAAACGCGCGACCGTTCTGGCTCATCACCGTCGCTTGTTTCGTCGGTTTCAGATGCGGCACCAAACGGATCTTCCACCTTGGCGACGGTCCGAAAACGATCAAGCAATTGAATCGGTGCTGAACATCCTGTGGCGGACCGGCGAAATCTATCTCGACAAACCAGACCTGCAATCCGAACGCCGCAATGTGATGGATTACTTGACGGTTGTGTTCCCGAAAGCGTTGCAACCACTCGATCAACGCTTGCGTCAGGCTTGGCGAGAGGTCGGATTGTGCGAGAAAGCGATCGCCGACCCGTTGGCTCTGCCACGATTGACGTTTGGAACCTGGGTGGGCGGCGACCGAGACGGGCACCCCTTGGTCACTCCCGAGGTGACGGAAGAAACGCTGATGCAATTGCGTCGCGGTGCGGTCGAACTGATGCGAGAAGAGTTGGTCCAGCTCGCTCGATTGACCAGTGTGTCGGCTTACTGGTTGCCGCCGACCAGTGATTTCTTAACTCGGATCGCTGAACGTGCCCATGCGATGGGCCCGGCCGGTGCGGCCGCGATCGCTCGTAATCCGAACGAGCCTTGGCGTCAGTTCATTAACTTGATGCTCGCGAGCCTGCCTTCTGAAAAGACGATGGCGAGCGGCAAGGAGCAGCACACCTACCAACGTTCGCGAGAGCTGTTGGCGGATCTTCGTTGCCTGCACGAAAGTTTGGTCGCGGTCGATTTGGGTGATGTGGCCGAGAGTGCCGTTGCACCAACGATGCGAATCGCTCAAACGTTCGGATTCCACTTGGCTGTTTTGGACATCCGTCAAAACAGTGCGAAACACGACACCGCGATTGAGCAACTGCTTCGTGCCGCGGGGATGGCCGACTGGAAATTCGCGAGCTGGGATGAAGAGAAGCGAATGAAGTTCCTTAATGAGGAACTCGCCAGTTCGCGACCGCTGACTCACCCCGATTCATCTGCCGGTGAAGAAGCCGATGCGGTCCTTGGTGCACTGCGTGTCGTGACTGAGTATCGCTCGCAACACGGCGCCGATGGACTGGGGGCGTTGATCGTCAGCATGACTCGCAAGACGTCCGACTTGATGGCGGTGTACTTGCTCGCTCGCGAAGTCGGTCTGTTGCAACGCACCGAATCGGGTGCGGTTTGTCCGCTACCGGTTGTGCCTTTGTTCGAAACGATCGATGACCTCGAACGTTCGCCGGAAATCTACGACGGATTCCTGCAGCACCCGATCACACGAAACAGCTTGGCCGCGATCGCACAACGCGAAGGTGCAACCGGATCGGTCGGCCAGGTCATGATCGGCTACAGCGACAGCAACAAGGACGGCGGCATTTTGGCCAGCCTGGTTGGGTTGCGACACGCACAACGGAAGCTGACTCAAGTCGCGCGTTCGCACGGGGTTCGAGCTCGGTTCTTTCATGGGCGTGGCGGCACGATCAGCCGCGGTGCCGGACCGACGCACCGGTTCATCAAGAGCCTTCCCGATCACACGATCGCCGGCGACATGCGTTTGACGGAGCAAGGCGAAACGATCGCCCAGAAGTACGCTCACGAACCCACCGCGATCTACAACTTGGAATTGTTCTTGGCGGGAGTCACTCGTAAATCGCTTGCTGATTCACGCTCCGAGGAACCGGATCACCCGTTGGAACCAACGCTGGTGAAGCTGGCCGCCTGGGCACGCACGACATACCACGAATTGTTGCACAGCGATGGCTTTGTCGAGTTCTTCCGCGAAGCCACGCCGATCGACGCGATCGAACAAAGCCGGATCGGTTCGCGTCCGGCCCGTCGTACTGGTCAACAGACCCTGGATGACTTGCGAGCCATTCCTTGGGTGTTCAGTTGGGGCCAAGCCCGTTGTTATCTGTCGGGTTGGTACGGCGTTGGAACGGCTCTGAAAAAGTTGCAAACCGAATGCCCCGAAGAATTCGCCGCTGTCAAAGAAGCCCTTCGCGATTGGGCGCCGCTTCATTACTTGATCAGCAACGTCGCGACCAGCGTCACCGCCGTCGACATCGAAGTGATGAAGCAATACGCCGCCTTGGTCGAAAATCCAGCGCTGCGAGAACGCTTCGTCACCGACATCGAAACGCAATGGAAGTTAGCGTGCGAGATGGTCGAAGCCGTCTACGGCGGACCCATGGAATCGCAGCGTCCCAATGTTCAACGCATGATCGCATTGCGAAGCGAAGGTTTGCGTTTGCTGCACCGTCAACAGATCTCGTTGCTGCAGCGTTGGCGCAGCTACAACAAAATGGGCGAGCACACTCAAGCGGATGCTTTGCTGCCAGCGTTGTTGCTGAGCGTCAACGCGATCGCATCAGGGTTGGGAACGACCGGCTAGAGTCGGCGCCAACAACGCGGCCATCCAAAGGACGGTCAACGTGGTTGGAAACGATTCGATGATCGTGTCTTCGACCAGTCCTGACACCAGGACATAAGTCAGCACGGTGCGAATCCATTCATGCGGCGAAGTCGCTCCGAACACGAGCGACCAGCCGAGCATCAGGATCATCACCAGGCACGCAATCACGCCGGCCGAAAATGTCACGTGAAGCAACAGGTTGTGAGTTCCCGTTGCTTCTCGGCTCATGACGCTGGCGGCACTGTCCATGCCGTAACCGGTGAGTGGTCTCTCGACGATGAACCCGATCGCTTCTTCCCAGATGGTGGTTCGGCCGGTGAGTGAGGTGAGCTCTTCGACATCGCCGCTTTTCGTCACCGCACTGACGGCAGATTCCGAGAAGGGGCCTTTTCCGGTGAACAGCGAAATCGCCAGAACCAGTGAGGCAGCGGAAGCGATTCCGAAGATCCCGAGTGCCAGACCGCCTCGTCCATAAAGGCGATCGATCAGCAAGATGCCTCCCGCCGCCGCTCCCGCCAGCATGGCTGTCCGGCTGAGTGTTGCCACGACGGTTGCCGCGGCAAGCACCATGATTCCAATCAGGATGAGGCGTTGCCACGGGCCTCGAAGACCAACCGAGATCAATGAGTCGTTACGTCCCAGGTACATCGCCACGCCAACCAACACAATTGCGATCGCTGTTTTCGCGATGTTGTTCGGGTGCCCCGTGCCTCCCATTCGCTGGACCGTTTCGGTTGCGCTGATGTACTCCTCAAACGTGCCCATCTCGGGAACGAGTAGGAACAGTCCCCAAGTCAGCAACATGTACAGCGACGTTCCTGCCACGATTGCTGCCAACATCTTTCGCGGTCCCAGCGTCGCCAGAGCCATCGCGGTGAACAGCAAGTAGCCGACAAAAATCATTGCCGACGCGCGACTGATCATCGCGTTGCTTTCGATCGCAAACAGACTGGTAGCACAAAACAACGCACCCAGTGCGAGCAACCCAAGGCCGGGAAGACTGCCGAGTAACTGTCGGGTCCGCGGGCTGACGAAAACGGCGATTGCCCCCAGTCCACTCGCCGCCGCAGCGAGTGCAAGTTTTGCGAGCGTCAGCACGTTCAAGTTGCTGGTCGCGCGATCAAACTCGGCACTGGTTTTGAATTCGATCGGGTTGATGAACATCGCCAGCATCACGACCGCGAAAACAATCGCGGTGATGAAGCCTCCGCCACTCGGCGGCTCGGAGCCGATCGCCGACGGCGGTTCAAACTCGCCCCTCTCATCGGCATCCTGGGTCGGCAATGCGTCCACTTCCGACGCATCCTGGGACACGACGGCCGCTTCGGACAACGAGGACTCGGTGCCCGCATACGTTGGCGGAGAAGACGAGGGTGACATCGAGCCCACTATAGACGTGGCATGTACCAGTCGACCTGATTTTCTTGGTAGACGCGAAATTTCACGCCGTGCGACCACAAATCAAAGTAAGGCTGGAACGGTTCTTCCACTTCGACGTGATCTCGATACAGCGGCCACATCAAGTGATCTCGCACGCCGGCGTCGCAGCTGACGAAGTAGTACGGGGGACGCAGCGTTTCCGCGAACGGGTCGGGGGTCGCGATTTGGCAGACCAAGTTCTCCACCACGTTCTGAAATGTCTTCAGCAGTTCCGTCTTCTCATGGGCCTGCTTGGGATGCTTCGGTGGGATGCCTTCCAAAACGCGGTGTTTGGTGATCGCACGCAGTCGGTCCGCAGCCTCTGGCTCGCCGAGAGTCTCTGCCATCGCCGCCATTCTTTCGGTCCAATCCACCGCTTTCGATTCAACAACCTTTGGATCGATGGGTTTTGGAGAGCGGGCTAAGAAAAACGCGTCGCGGCCACCCTGCGGCCGGCGGTCATCCCCGGCAACCTCGAACAGCTTTTCCAGTCGCTGCTGCAGTTCATCGCCGCAATCCAGACGCTCAAACACGCCGTCCAACCCGCGCCCATCCGGCCGGAAAGACTGAAAGAAGCCGACAAATTTGTCGTTCTCAAACACCGAGTCGTCCATGATTCCGACGGCCTCACCCATCCGCCGAAGCAATGCCTCGAGGCCTGGGTGATCGGGAGGAACGGCCGGGACTGAGGGCGGTTGCATGGACGTTTTGGGAGGCGAAGGAGGTGGCTCGGCCAATCGATCGAGACACGGAACGGAAAAGGTAGATGGAATGGCGAAGAACTTGCCAGCAAACCGCCTTCATCTCAACCCGCGAAATGCAAAATCGAAGCAACCGCGACCCCGAAACCAAGGGCTGGAATGCTCGAGTCGTCCGCATTGTCTTCCCGCTGAGCAAGCGAGTGGACGGCGGTTCGCTGCACAGATATTCGCGGCTTTTGCACAAGGATTTCACTTGGCTCCCGATCCACCTTGCCTATTTTTACATGTCAGTGATGGCTTGAGCTCTTTTAGGTGCCGTTTAGTGGTCTTTGTGGCATCGTTAATGCGAAAATTGCAAAAGCGGGGTGCGGATACTTGCATGCATTTGCTGCAGTCCTAGAATCCCGCCCAGCCTGTCCGGTCAACGCGATCGACACAGTTTGGCTATTCACCCACAATGGGGGCTGAACTGGGTCAGACGTTTTCCGTCCGGGTCGAAGTCATTTCCGCCGTCGATCAGGAAGCCATCGACTGGAGCCGACTTTCAGCGTTTACCGCGAACTCGCCGGTGCCTTCGAGAGGAACTCGAAAATGGTTTGGCGTGTTTCGTTGCACAAGCGTTTGGCGGTACCACTCATCGAACTTTTCTTGAGCTAGGACGTGGTTTGCGGATGATCTGCAGCCCTCAGGACTCTGAGGCGGTCAGTCAATCGGTCGCCCAGCTCGAATGCCGGCATGTTGCCGCAACCGTCGACGCTTCACACGTTGTATGAGGAAGCTTGGAATGCTGTCACTGTTCTTGGGTCTTACGATCGCAATGGCGACCAACGGCTCTGTTACGACCGAGGTCACCCATCACACGTCCACTCAGACGCCAGACCAGAACTACACGCTCGCCTACAAAAAATCGGTGGAGGAAGACAAGCCTCTGATGGTCGTCGTCGGTGCACCGTGGTGCCCCGCCTGCGAAACGTTGAAGAAAACAACCATCGCTAACATGCAAAACAGCGGTGAACTTGACGGAGTCAGTGTTGCTCTTGTCGACCGCGACGCGGAACCAGAACTCGCGAAAACGCTGATGGAGAACGAAAAGATGATCCCACAAATCATCCTCTACAGCAAAACCGAAGACGGTCGCTGGAGTCGACGCAAGTTGACTGGCTATCAGCCCGTTCAGCCAGTTCGCTCTCTGATCAAACGAGTCACCACCACCTTGGGTCGCGGTTGATCAAAATCGTCTGGGATCGCTAGCAAAGCGATTGCTAAACGACGAAGGAATGCATCAAAAAAGGCACGTGTGAGAGCCTCTCGCACGTGCCTTTTTTCGTTTGGTTGAAACTGGACCGCTGAATCAATCAGTCTTCCGATTTGCGGTTGAAGAACCCTTTTTTGGGATCTCGCCGACTAATGCCAGCACGATCCATCAATGAACTCTTCATGACTTCTTCGATGTAGTCGTCGTCCGCCGGCGGTGGGCCGTAAGCGCCCAGCAACTGCGGCTCGTACTCCAGCGTGTAGTGGTGTTTGGCGATGGAAATTTTGCACTTGGGATCGGCGCGTTTCCGCATGATCGCGCGGCCATCCACCTTGGTTCCGTTGCGACTGTTCAAATCGCGAATGAACCAATAACCCTGTTCCAGGGTCATTCGGCAGTGTTGGCTGGACACGTTCGAGAAGTCCAAGCAAATATCACAGTGTCGCCGACGGCCGATCAAAAGCTTGTCTTTGATCAGGGGGATCGGATCGCCGCCGCCCAAAGGCGTCAGTTGACCGAATGCGCCAGCGAATCGAGGGGCGTCTTCAGCACTCATGGTGACGTTGAGTTTCAAAGAAGGGGGATGATCACTAGAAACGCTCCATTGTATTCTCGCCGTGAGCGTCCGACCAGACTTCGGACCCCCCGTCGGGGATCGTTCGAAGCTAATCGATGGACTTTCTATGCAACCTTTGACGCTTGTTCCGATTGGAAGGATCGCGGAAAACTGGAGAAAGCGGTTGGCAATCTGCATGGCTGATTCCCGGGAACACTCAGGTCGGAGCGCCATCAACACTGGAGCCGTCATCCTCCGGCGACGTCGGCGGTTGGTTTCGAACGTCGCCGCGGTACAATTCGCCGATGCAATCTTCCCGCGACCGCTCTGCTGACTCAGATCCCATTCCGGCCATCATTCCCGACCAATCTCGGTTGGCTTGGCAATCCGAAGGGGCTCGATTCAATGCGTTTGGCAAAGCTCTGCGTCGTCGACATGGCGGTCGAATCCAGCGGGTCAGCATCGACGCTGGGTTCACTTGTCCCAACGTCGACGGAGCAGTCACGACGGGCGGATGCAATTTTTGTGACAACCGATCGTTCAGCCCTTCCAGACGAGTTCGCCTGCAACGTGTGGCGGACCAGCTGACCGAACAAATCGGCCGCGTTCAAAAGCGATACACCGACGTCCGCGGCTTCATCGCCTACTTTCAACCGGCGACAAACACCTACGCTCCGATCGAACAGCTGCGAGAAATTTTCGATCTGGCGCTCACTTCAGATGACCGAATCGTGGGCCTGGCCGTTGGGACGCGTCCCGATTGTGTTCCCGACAGCGTTCTTGATCTGCTTCAAGAACTGGCGGTCGATCACGACGTGTCGCTGGAGTTCGGCATGCAAACTGTCCACGATGAGTCGCTCGTGTGGATGAACCGAGCTCACACGCATGCCGACATGATCAACGCGATCGACCGAGCTCGAGGTCGCGGCTTCGAATGTTGTTCGCACATCATCCTCGGCGTGCCTCGAGAAGATCATGCGATGATGATGGAGTCGGCCGTCGAGGTTGGTCGCTTGGGATTCGACGCGATCAAGCTGCACAACCTTTACAGTGTTCGCGGAACACCGCTCGGTGAAGAAGTCTTGGCCGGCAAGGTTCAGATGATGAAACGAGAAGACTATGTTCGCACGGTCGTCGATTTCCTCGAACTCGTTCCGCCGGAAGTGATCGTGGAACGAGTCAGCGGTGACGCGCCGCCCAACTATCTGATTGAACCCAAATGGTGTGCGGACAAGCAGAACATCCGCCGCGAAATCGAAGCCGAATTCGAACGCCGCGATTCTCGACAAGGTGACCACTACGTGCCGCCCAAGGTGGCTCCGGCGGAACGGCCTCGGCCAGCCGATGCCACACCGGAATCGATTCGCAATCGCATTGATACGCGAGGTCGATTGCCGGTGCTGAAGATGCAGTGACCGCAATGTGCAGCCTGCTGAGCTTTCGGGTCAGGCCGCCATCTGCGTTTCAGCGGGATGGTTTTGGATCCAAGTTGCGACCAATTCCTCGCATTGTCCCACCCAGCTTTTGACGCGGCGCAGACTGGGAACACCTCGGTGTCCCACCATCTTTTGGCCGCGACTGCTAAGCGAGAATCGTTCCAAATCGCGATGCAAGGCGGCGGCTGATTCACGAGCGAGTGACGCCACGCTGCGGCGATGAATCGCTACCAAAATTAAAGCGTCGCGTGGCATCATGCCGTCGATGGCAACCGACAATCGAACGGCCGCACGCAATCGTTTGATGGAGCGAAGAGCTCTTTCAGGCGACTTGTACTGACGCGAAATCTGTTCGGGGTTGCAGCATGCCAGATCGCCTGCGGTGACGACACCGACTTTGGCGAGCAGGCGGCATCGTTTCTCGTTGCAGATCTGAAGGTGTTCGATCCGCATCGCAAAGATACGTTCGCGATGACTGCTGCGAAGCCTCGATGGTCGAACGCTCGGTGTGGCAGGCGAAGCGACGGGAGCTTGCATGGTTGCCGAGGCGGTCGCTTGGTCCGCGGAACTTTGCATCGCGAGCGAGGCGGAAGCTGAGTTCGTCGAAACCGCCGGGCTGAGGTCAGCGGCAGCGGGCGGCAGTTGAAGTCGAAGCACGACGTCATCGGACAATACGTCACCGCGATTCAACGGAGTCGGAGAAATGGGAGACCGACGACGCAGAGGAAAACGTTTCAAAAACTCGAACATAAGAGAAGACTCCTGGGAGGAAGCGATTCGAGAGATTTTTCGATAACAGAGCCCTCACTTCGTTTGCCACCCCAGTTACACGCGAACGAGAAGCCAAACGCCGGCGAACTGATTCGCGGATACGGTGAATTCATTCAGTTGGAGCCCGTTTTCCTCGCTTCAGCGGGACGCGGCGGACGGTGACTTCGATTTGATTGGGTTGAGGAAATGTCGAAAGATTGCTCAAGAAACTTCGGGCCCAGGCCGATTATCTTCCCAGACGATCCAATTTCCGCGACCCGCAGGGTCTCTTTTCGCCTGACGAAGCCTTCCCACCATGACACTCCCCACCGAACGAAAAATGCGCGGAACTCTGCTTCTCACCTGTGTCGTTGGAGCTCTGTCCGTCGTCGCGAGCGGTTGTGCTCCCTTGCAGCTGAGTGCTCTGAAGATGCCCAGCATGAAACCTCCCAAACTCAGCGAGTTGAGCGGGATGGCACCAGGCGGCACCAGTTCAGAATCAAGGTTCGACACGGTCGGTTCGGGCACGGCGCTGTCCTCCGGATCATTCACCGAAGAGGTCTATCACAAAGTTCGCGAAGCCAAGGCAAACTCCTCGATCGTGCTGCAAATCGTCGGTGACCAAAGTCCCGTTCGCGTTCTTCCTTTGCCACCCGCATCGGGTGCCAACCCTCAAGGGCAATCTGTTTTCGTCAGCACGTTGCTCAAACAAACTGGCGTGGACAAGCGATTCGGTCGCTTGGAAGCGGTGTTGTATCGCCATTCAACCGATTCGGTCGAAGGCCTCCGCATGGAAGTCCAATTCGCGGATCATGGTGCCGGCGATGTGCGTCCTGAATCCGACTACGCACTGCGTGCCGGAGACCGATTGGTCGTTCGCGAAAGCGAATTTGGCGGTTTGTCATCGTTGGTCGAAATGGCTCTGCAACGTTGATTTTCCGGAGAAACGTCCTGTTTGGCGACGAATTCAGGCGGGAAACCAAGGCAAACCCCCAGGCGAACGCCGAACCAATCGGGTACAATGAACGTCTGATGAAGAAGCAAGGGGGCGACTTGGAATCGACCGGATGACAAGAAGCGTATGCCTGCGTGTCGTGGTTGATCAGTTGGCCACGTAAAAAGCTGATCAAAAACTTTTAGTTGCAGAAGAAAACTTTGCACTGGCCGCCTAATTACAGGTAGCCCGGACTGATGGGGATCGCCGATGTCGCCTGAATGTCCGTCACAATGTCGGATCGTGGCCCGTCTTACTCAAGACGCGGGTCACTAAACAAGATTTGAGTTAGCGGATTCGGGAGCCTGTCAGGTAGCGCCCGATGAAGCGAAAAGGAATCTTCGAGATTCTGCAAATAGCTTGACTACACATGTAGACGGCATCGTGGATGCATCGCGGGACGGGAGTTCAATCCTCCCCGCCTCCACTATTGGCCACTTTGCGATTCGTCGCAAAGTGGCTTTTTCATTGGGATTTTGCTATATTCCGTGCTCTGGGCGTTTTTCGACTTCGTTGCAGTGGCCAAATTGGTGGCCAATAAGGCTACGCAGAGTGGCCAATAAGCGTCTTTGAAACGCCCTGATCCACTCACGGACAGGCACGATGACAGCCACGAAAAAACTAAAAACACGACGCAGCAAGAAACGCACTGATGATGGCAAGGGCGACCGCCGCATGAAGGCGGGGAAGCGGTTTCGAACTCCCGGCGTGGCTGGCGATGAGGCCGACAAGCGATTTGCCCGAATTGACCAGCTTTGGGATGACAACGAACACTTTTGCGAGAATGACCTGAAACAAGATGCCCAATGGACACCCATCGCCATCTGGGCTGCGGAGTCAATTCGGCAGGGTGAATTTCGTGTTCCGCTTCCCCCAATTGATGACATCCTCGCCTCCTTCGAGGAGTCCGAATTGCCGATTCTTCTGAAGCTGATCATTGATCGCTACACGACAGAAGACTTTTCCTGTCACTACCCGGCAACAGTGGATGGCTTCCAAGCCGATGAAGCAATGCACATTTACGATGTAGTGACTGAGGCATTTCCATCAGTTAACTGGGGGCTGCCCAAACCGTTCGCCGAAGAAAAGGTCAAGCGTCACGAGAAGAACGCTCGCTGGAGCCTCGAACAACTGGCAAAGGCGAAGAATCAAACGCAGCCAGAGCCAACCACTCCATTGATCACTGGCACATTTCATGCGGCCCTAACGTCCTACGAAAAGAATCGCCGCCAAGAGTTCACGGAGCCCGATGGAACATTTGACGGAAGCGGCCACCACTTTCTGGGGATCATCAAGGCCGTCCAAGAACGAAGGCCAGATTTTCAGCTCGCCGAATTGGACTTTCGAAAATGCCAAGACGAGTTCGATTTTTGGCGTGATCGCCCAGAAGATCGCCGCAAGAATAAGGAAGGCAAGCCTCTCGCTCAAAAAACTTGCCAGAACTACGTCGGAGAGTTGTGGCGATTCTTTGAGTGGCTTCATCTCTCGACTGAATTCGGTTGGCGAAAGCCGCAAGATTTTTCCTCCATCAAAAAAGATGTTCGAAAGCTGAAGAGTGATAGACGATCCGTGCATGACATGGAAATCAAGACGTTTTCTTTAGGGGATCTCAAAACCCTTTACATGAATGCGATCCCCTTCGAACGCTTCCTGATCACATGGGGGCTCAATTGTGCTCATGGTGCAGCAGAGGTCGGGCGAGTCGAATGGGGAGATCTATTTCTCGCTCAAGAACATCCTTGGAAGAGCCAAGGTCTGAAGGTTGAATGTTCCGAGGAAGACAATTGGTGCGGTTTGACTCGCCCGAAGAGTGATGTGATTGGATGGTGGTGGCTTTGGCCCGAAACCGTGAAGCTTCTTGAATGGTGGCGAGTTGAGAGCAAAAGAAGGCTCGGACGAGAACTGAAACAACACGAACGGATTCTGCTGTCTGAAACCGGGACGCCTCTGTATCGAGATGAATCTCGCAACGCCCAATCAAGTTTCGGAAACACATGGAGTCGGCTCCGCAAACGAATTGCAAAAAACAATCCAGAAGCGACCGTTTCGGATTTACCGTTTGGCACGCTTCGAAACCAATTGCCTGACTGGCTTGGAGGCGAGCAGGCCAGGGCTATTGTTGCGAGTGTTGCCCTTTGCCATGGAATCCCACACAAAGGTGACAAGCTTCTATATCGTCATTACGCAAATCGCCCGTGGGCTTCGTTATTCAAAGCACAACGGGAGTTCCGCCAGCACTTGATGCCCATGTTTGACTCAGTTCCCGATCCGACTTCCGAACCAGACCCGCTCGGGGACAAGGTACGCACACTCTGGGAAACGGGAGTTCGAAAACCCAAGCAGATCGCCGACTCTCTTGAGATTTCGGTCGCTACCGTTCACCGACGACTGAATGAGCTTGGTCTTCGTGAAAAGAGCTAGGCTCGCCATCAGACATCGTGACGCCTCTTGATCTCAGCCCAGTCGGCATCGCTGATCTCTGGCGGTTTCACATTACCGTACCTTCCGAAATAAGCCGTGCTGTCGCTGTCTTGGCCGTAGGGACAACTCCAGCACACGTCGATTCGATGCTGAACTCGGGCATTGCACCGGGGACACCGAAATTTCCAACTTGCAGGAGGATCAAAGTCCGTTTGCGGTTCATCCATTCCCGATGCACAGACAGTCTGTGAATCACGATTGAAAATTCGAGGTAGTGAGTCGAAAAATGGATCGCCACCGGTACTTCGATACGCTCGATACTCGGGGTTTCCGCCGAACAGCAAACCCATTCCAACATTTGTAATCAGCCAGGCCAGTCCACCGAAAAACGCCACGGACAACACCGCACTGATCGCCATTTCCCAAGGCTTCCAAAAGCTTGTCCCGGTTGCTGTGTTCCAGGCCCACTCCATAGTCATGTAAATGACAAAAACGATCACGATGGATCGGCCGAAGATCATGAATCTTGAGGTGCGCAAAGTTGAACTCCGTGGTAAATAACCATTAAATATCCTCGGGATCTATGTAATAGCCCAAGGAGAAGTCTGGCTCGTCGGGATCTTCATCCAGGCGATTGGGCATCTCTTTAATCAAGTGCCAATGAGCCTCTGACTCGACGTAGCTTTCGGGAGTAGGACCGTTTCCAAAATCTTCTCGATTCATGATCAGCTTGATCGCCGATTCGAGATACTCACCGACCTCTTGGCGTGTCACATCTCCGGCTACTTGGACTGTGACGGGAAGGATGTAAGTTCGCTGCTTGGCGGATTCGCCATATTGGTCTTCAATTTCAGAGATCTCAAAAAGCGCTTCAGACAAAAACTCATAGCGTTTTGCTGATGTGATATCGCTGACAAATCTGTAGCCGTCAAAGAACGTATCGTCGTTGAGCCTTGTAATAACGATACCATCACTGAGGTCTAGCGGCTTCAAGAACATCTGCCTCTCCTCTTGTTTGACTTGTGGAATTTGGAAGAAAACTGCGAACCTACTCTTTTGACTCTCGGATTCTTCCCCAATGAATTGTCGGAAGAACCAAACACTCGCAAGGACCGTTGCCGTATTCTTGAGTTCGCATGTGAAGCACAGACGCTTGGTACAGGTAGCGAGCAATCTTGCTCTTGGTGGCTGATCCGTACACTTCGATCTCGACAGGAACAATGAATGTTCGCTTTTCCAAGTCTCCATAAAAGTCCTTGAGAATCTCGGCCATGTCGCCGCAAGCATCGCTGGGATGAGCGTACTTCCTAGCGGCTTCCCAATCTTCGACGAACTTCTCACCGTCCCATGCGGTGTCGTCGTGAGTATTTTGAACGACCCATCGCCGGGATGGCGGTTGGCCAATTGGTTCTGCTCTTAAAATCATGTTCTCGCTCCTGACTAGACGATGGATACGGGCAAAGATGCACCGAAAACCAAGCGGGTGTTAGAACCGGAGAATGCGATCAGTTGACGATTGATTCCCAGCTTCCGTCGTTTCCACTGCCGCTTAGATCCTTGATCTGGTCGCCGCCGAAGCTGCTTTCGTCGTAGATCAATAGTGCCTCAGAGTGGTCACTGGTTGTGAAGCTCTCGTCTGAGATGAACTCACCTTTGAATTTTTCTCCCGATGAAATCCTCACTGACCTCAGCTTGCCGGTGAAACGCATGTTTCCTTGCTGCTCACCGAGATTCCCGATGACAAATGGTGATTCGACCTCTGGCACGTTGGTCGCTTCACAAGTTGCTGCCAGCTTCCCATCGAGGTAAATCCGAGTTTCATCGGAGGCGAAAACCGCCGCTAAGTGGCTCCAGCGATTTGTCGATAAACGAAATCGGGTTGCGTCAATACCTCCACGCACCGTCTCAGCCATTGGATGACCGCCTTTGCCAATCCCCATGCCAATGCCGAAGTGCCCCGGAACATCACTGCCAACGATGAACTGATTCTCTGAGTTGTTCACATCGCTAGGGGCAATCCATGCTTCAATCGTTAGCGGGAGAGTCGAGTTCATTACCGGAGTCAAAATCCGCCGTATGCCGTCAAACATGATCCCTCCTTCGACCAAAGGTGCGGCAACCTTACTTTCCGCAGAGGTATTCTCTCCATTCCAAGGTCGCCAAGCGATCAATGACAAGGCGATGAGTGAAATGCCTAATACAACCAGTCCAATTTTTGCAATGCTGGTCGAATCAGGAGTCTCAAACGCTTGCTTGACCTCCATCGCCGTCCTGTAGCGATCAGCCGGATGCTTTGCCAAGCACTTCAGACAAATCGCTTCCAGTTTTTTTGGCACTAACCGATTCAGTGAAGACAGTGGCTTAGGTTGCCGTAAAAGAATCTGTTCACGGACGGCAGTGGGTGTTCGTCCCAGGTACGGCAACTCACCAGTCAACAATTCGTAGAGGACGACGCCGAGAGCATGAATGTCGGTACGACCGTCGATCAGTTGGACCTGTCCCGCAATTTGCTCGGGTGCCATGTAAGGAAGGGTGCCGGGAGTACCGCCTCGATGATCCTCGATCTTGTCAATCGTCGTTGCGATCCCAAAGTCGGTTACAAGTACACGCCCCTGGTGATCCAACAAGATGTTTGCGGGCTTGATGTCTCGATGCAAAAAACCTTGCTGATGAGCAAACTGGAGTGCATCCGCCAAAGCAGAGACGATTCTCGTTGCTTCGGACGGTTTGACTCGCCCGCCTGCAATCAGATCGGCAAGGTTTTGGCCTTCGACCAGTTCTGTCACGAAGAACAATTGACCCTCATGGCGACCGACATCGTAGACGGCAACGATGTTCGAGTGCTTCAGCTTGGCCGCACGACGTGCCTCTTCAAGTAGTTCATCGGTCTGATTTTCGCTGGCGATTGACTTGGAAACTTTAACCGCAACATGTCGTTCAAGCTCGGGATCAAACGCCTTGTAAACCTTTCCGTGGCCACCGAAGCCAACAATGGAGTCAATTTGGTAGCGACCGGCCAAAGTCTCACCAATCAGAGAATCGATTTCCTCATCGTCATCCTGATCGTCGTCAGCAGCATCCTGCTTCATCCAACTCATGGACTTGAGCAGCTTGATCTGATCGGCAAGTGCCTGCTCTAGTTCAGGATGGTTAGCGCACAGGTCGGCCACCGAGATGTCTTCGTCGAGATCCCAAGCCTCTTCCCACTTCAGCAGTAGTGCGGACAATCGATCTTCGTCATCATTCGCCAAGCTGGATTTCCTCGATCAGTTTTCCAAGTGTGATTCGTGCCGATTGCCAGCGACGTTTTAATGTAGCCAGCGAGATCCCCAGCAGTTTTGCGGCATCAGGTTGTGAGATGCCTTCGTACCAAAGCAAGTTCACAACCTCTCGTTGGTCTTCCGGCAGCCCTTCAACTGCTTCGTGAAATTTGCTCCAAGAGTCCAATGACTCAGGTTCTCGCCCATCAATCTCTTGATTCGCTGCCTCACCGCCATCGGTGAGATGGTTTGCACCATTTCCATGGGCTCCAAAGTGATGTCTGGCTAGATCGATGAGTTCACGGCGAATTTGTGTCGTCGCCAGTCCATAAAACTGCCTCGGTGTTTCGGGTTGAATCTCGGCCAGCGAACGATGCAGCCGGATCATAGCGTTTTGCAGCACATCATCTGTTTCGGACCAGCGTTTCACCTTCGGGTAATTCTTCAGCATCTTTCTGGTCAGCAGCCTCAGCCGTTCGCAGGCATGAGCGATGATCTCGTTGCGTGCGTCAACCTGACCCTGCCGAGCTAGGGTGAGCCATTGCCCAAGTCGTTGTGTGTGGCCAAGTTCCATCAACCGGTTCCGCCGTCGAATCTCAAAGACGGCCAGTTTAGCTGAAGCGATTTCGGATTGGGCCTTGGCTCTACCGGGATAAGCGTAGGCGGGTTCAAAACAGGCTCAGAAATTGGGATCGAAAAAATTTTGAGCCGGTTGTGATCCGGGTTCCGCTCATCCCAACAGACGCAAGCATATCCAGTTCAACTAGCTCAGGAATCCCGACGATGGCTCAAAACTCAGGTGTAACCCAGTGTCCGAAGTGCGGTTCAGTCGGCACCTATCCAATTCGGATGCAGCAAGGCGGACAAGTCATCACCTGCAACGCTTGCCGAAAGAACTTCACCGCTCAGGTGGATCACGGGCAATTCACTGGTCGTAATCGATAATAGAGGAAAACACTTGATGGCAAATCAGTGGTACTACAGTCGAGAAAATGAAAAGTTTGGTCCATTCGGTGACAGCGACCTTCGAAAAATGGCGGTAGATGGTGTGCTGAAGCCAGATGATCAAATCTGGAAAGAGGGAATGGCCAAATGGCGAACCGCTGGCTCTGTCAAAGGTCTCTTCCCACAATCCGCAGCGTCACCACTTCGTCATAAGCCAGGAGTTGTTGAGAACGATGTTCCTCCCCAGATTTACAACAACCGAGAGGAAACAGTGTCGTTTGGCGGATCAGCAAAACTTGCAAGTCAATTGGCTGCTAAGCAAACGGAGTTCACAAAAATTCATCAGGTGCTTCTTCCCAAGGAGTATCACATCATCGGCCAGCGGACATTTGAAACGCAATTTGAACGTGAGACGCATGAATCGCAGTTCAGTGAAATCGAAAAACTGAACCAAAACATTGCCGAACTTGAATCGGCTGAAGCGACTTCACCCGAAGCCAAGACATTCACCGACAAAGCCAAGTCGCTTGGCAACCAAGCTGTCATTGCTGGCAAACTCAAGACTGCCCACTTCCAACGTCGTCAAAAGCTGATTGCACTCGGAAAATCGGCCTGTGCTATTGGCAATGTGCCACAGGCTTGTCTGAACGAACAAGAAAATATCGGAGGCTTGCTGGAGCGATCAGGGATATTGCAGAGCGAAATCGATGCCCTAAGAAAAGAGGCATCTGCGGCTGGGAAATCGCTCATGGCATCGACAGCAGTTGTCGCATCCTTCGCATGTCTATGTGCGCCCATTGGTTTGTTCCTAATTTGGCGACATCCCACTTGGAGCAAAGACGCAAAGCTAAAGTGGGCCGGCGCATCTCTTGGATGCTTTCTGTTGCTGGGGATCATCGGACAGTCCAAAAGCAAACCAGATCGAGAGTGGTTGGAGTACAACGGGAACAAGATCTCAACCGAAGGACTCTCCGACGAAAAAATCGCTGATTTGAAGGCTAAGGGTGCAACATCAACAAGATCGTCTGATTCGGAATCGACAAATCCCAGTGGTTCTAAAAGTGACACCGACCTAAATGATATCGCACGAGGAGTAGCGTACAGAATTAAGAATGAAAATCTTTGGTCTAGCATGACGCCCAACGGATTTCACTTAGGACTTGAAGAGGCAGTCCGGGCAGCGGGGAGAGCTGACTTGCTTCCACTGCGAGCCACTTCTACCAACAACCATGACACGCTCTCGAATGTGACGACGATCTACATGGAGTACAACAAAAACTTCGGCGTTGGCTTCGCTATCGACCACAGCAATTCATCCAAAAGCAAGATGACCTGCTCAAAGATTTGGCTGGATGGTGCAACAATTAGCCCGTAATTGGGCTGCGTCGAAACAAAGCCAGAACAACTATTTTCAGCCGCCGTTTTCTACGGGCCAACGCTTCTGGCAACAACTTTGAGCAGTGGAAGTCCAGTTCAAAACTCTGGGAAATTCAATTTTTGCAACAACCTCTCCGGGACGGAAAAAGTGCGAGAGCAATAGAAAGCGACAACGCACTATCCCTGGCAAGGGCGATCCGGGTACTGGGTGTTACCAGGTTCCATGAAAAGTTTTTCAATTAAAAAAAGTGCAACATCGATGCTTCAAACTGAAGAACATCGACGTTGCAACTCGCTTGATTGTCACTCGACTTCGACGGTGAAAGGAATCAAATGGCAACCGAACGGGCAGACCCACGCATCCCAGCCGCCGTTGGTGCAAGTGGAAAGCTCGCTGCTCCAGTTCCAGATGTCGGCGGCCAGCTTTTCATAGCCGAGTTCGTTTCCTTGCCGCTTGGCTCGTGCCAATGACCGCTCGTACTTCTGAAGATCGAGATCGGTAGTCACTCGATCCTCCCGCCAATCGCTTGCGATCCATTCAGACCAGACGATTTCAAGCCACTCGGCAACTTCGGTGTCGCCGTTGTTGGCGGCGTTCGCTTTGTCGTTGAGTTGTTCTTCAACTGCTGCGTATGCTTCGTTCGTGTGTGACCAAGACCATGCCATCGTCGTTCTCCGTTTAAGTGTTGATGCGTGCTACAACCAACAAGCGGGTGTTGGTCGGCGCATGGCCAAAGGGACCACCGAACTTGTCGATGGTCCCTCTTGGCTTGGTGCGAATCACTCGGGTTTGAATGAGTGATAGAACCGGGGGCTGTGCTGGAAGAGGACGCTGCCCCTGACCCCATCGGACTTGCGGGAGACGATGCCGAAAGGGGCAGAGAAGGCAAGAACACTGAAGTGCTCTTGCAGTTGCGATGTGTCCCAAACGTCGCCATAGCGTTCCGTCAGATCCTCTCGACTGCCGGGCTCGACAGTCATCAAGCGGGTGTTACATCTCTCGCTTGACCACGCTGGGACCGGCGCTGATCACTCGGCAATGCGGTTTGGTTTTCAGCACATTTAGTGATTGACGGAAAGCTTCGACGTTTTCACACACCCAGACGTTGAGCCCCTCTTCAGCGGAGCGGCCCAACGTGGTGTTCGTGAAAACAATCGTGTACAGCGTGTCGAAGACGCTGGTTTGAACTGTGTCCATCGCTCAATACTCTTCGGGTAGCAGGCAACAAGTGCTCGACCTGTCGGCCTCGGTGATGATCCAGATCTTGTCATCGCCGATCTTGTACGAGGAAAGGATTCGCTCTTCATTCCAAATTGCCTCGTTGTTGGACTCCTTGTCCTCATCGCCAAGATCCCCGAAATCTCCCGTGACATGCCTTTGCAAAAGCTGCATTGAAGTCATCGAGTGACGCTCCAAGAATTCCAAGGCTCCGGGAGTGGCAACAATCTGACCTAAATTGAACAATCGCTTGCTCATGACGTTCTCCGTTGTGTGTGTCAAAGAAAGAACCAAGACGTGTTGCCTTGGCTCTGTTGATGTCTAACAAGCGGGTGTTACCCTGCCTCTTGCATTGCTTCCAAACTGGAGGCAGCAGCCCAGACGAGATAGAGATTTGCGTTATCTTTATCGTTGAAATTCGTGTCGCTTCCACCGTAGATCTCACGGCACACTTGAAGCTTTTCCTCTTTGCAGGCAACGACGTTTTGACAAACGTCACCTATTCGGCGCACGATTCGGAATTCGGGCTTGTAGTTGTCGAGGATATATTGACAAGCGGGTTCGGCATCGCCTGAACCGTTGCAATCATTCATATCCGACCGCATTTCGCCTTCAAGTTCTTGGCCGTAAGTGGTACAGCAAGTGACCGATCCGCAAAGGCTGATTTCGATGATGAACGATCCACCGGCTTGGCCTTTGATGTTTCTTTTGGTGATGAATTCAACGAAGGCATCGAGCTTTTCGAGTTCATCGTCGCCAAAATCTTCGGAGCGTTCGATGACGTTCAATCGGCATTGTTTCATCCATTCGATAACGGCTTGCCGATGTTCTTCAGACTGAGGGCGACAGTCTGAGTCGAATCCGTACATGCAAGCACCGGGGTCGCCACTTCTCAAAAACGATCCCCAGCTTGCTGCGTATTCGTATGCTTCCATTGGTGTCATTGTTGATCTACCTCGCTTGTGGATCGTTGTGAGCCAGTCTTGTCGGCTCGAACAATCCACAAGCGGGTGTTACTGATCGCCCGCAATCACACGATGATTGCTCGTGATTTGCGTTTTTCACGTTGGCGCTGGTGATGGTCGATGACCATTTCTCGCCATCCAGAGTTTCCGCCAAAGCGATCAATTGGCACCATGTTCAGATACTTCATGGGACACGAGTAATAGTACGGTCCCATTGATTCGTCCATGTCCTTGTAGCCAAAGCCAGCATCCCTGCGATACTGAATCAGATCGCAAGTGATCCATCGTTGTGTTGGTTCGGTGTCTTCGCCATCCTTGATGAATCGACGCTCCCAGACGGCCCAAAGCACACCGCTAAATCCGCAGCCACGAAAGCAGTGGGCCAAACATTCGCTTTGCACGATTGTTTCACCCGATTGCCGCTCCCATGATTCGGTGCGTTCAGCGATCAGTTCTTTGCGTGTGATGTCTTCACGAAAAAGCCAGCCCATTTTTGTTTCTCCTTGTGAGTGAGTTTGATTGATGTCGATCAAGCGGGTGTTACTCCGAATCAACGTGCTCAAACTCAGTTGGGAGAACTCCTTCATCGGGAAGGCCCTCACCGTGATAGCGACAAGGGAATGGGATCTCGACTCCCTCTTGGCCATATGCCATCAGGTGATCGAGATCCAGAACTTGTCCACTTGGGCCGTAGTGTCGATCATCCTCGGGATAGTCACCGAGATACTCGTCTTCGACGACGATCAGATGACCATATTTTTCGTTGTCAGCCAGTTCATCGATTGCGTCTGACAAGCTATTCGCTTCGACGATCAGAAACAGCGATGAATAGCTGCCACCAATTTCGATCAGCCATGTCTTTCCGAACCAATCGCCGGGATTCAGTACGGGAAGGTCGGTCAGTTCGTGGCCGTGTAAATTACCATTCGCTTTAATCTCACTCATCATTTGCTCCATTCCAAAAGTTGTATTGGGTTTGATGCAGAGCAAGCGGGTGTTATTCGTTGCTGGTCCTGTTCGCCAAGAGAAACACGGGGCAGACCGGAATCATCTAGCTATTTTGGATTGAAAAGAGCCGCCATGATCATGATCATGGCGGCTTCGACTGTTGTAAGCCTCTAGTTTGAGGGCGGAACACCGTCGTACATATGTGCGATAGTCTTCTCCGTGTCCTGAAGATCAAACTTAGCGTTTTTCAGTTTCTCTTGAAGGATCATAAGTTCATCACGAGACAACACAACTGTTCTTCCGGCGATACGAATGCTATCGCTGGTGAAACGCTTGTTTTCGCAATCAGCGAAAGTTTCGCCCAGATCGGAAATCAGCTTGTTGATTTCATCGATGTCGAAAGCTTCAATGTCCGTGAGCAATCGGTTCAGTTCATTCATTTTTTCTTCCCAAACACATAAACGGGTCAGTAACGAGTTGCCATGTCGCACAATGATTGATGGCCAACATTACTTTATGACTCGGTTTCAACTCGGTAAAGCAAATCGAAAAATTAAACCCGGTTCTTTCTCTTAGTTCAGCCAGTTCCAAAGGTTTTTGCGAAACAGTGAGGCCGGATGTGTGTAGCCGCAGCCAAGCTTTTCAATCGCAGTGGTAAGAACTGACATTTGAGCTGCGAGCTCTCAAGCCAAGGTCAATGTTCTTCGTTGAAGGCGAAGGCTTCCTCGTCATCCGCATCGAGTTGGGCGAAATCATCGGCTAACTGGCGTGCAAGGTATCGAGCGTCGTCTTCATCGCCGTGACGGAGCAATTCACCATGGAAGAGCATTCCATCGTCGGCGAGTGCATAACCAACGATGAATCGATTGGCTGTAAGCCGAAACATGATCGCCATTGAGTCGTCCGCATACCGCTGCACAACTTCGGATCGGCAGGCGAGAATCGTTTGGCCGCACCACGATGTGAGATGGATTTCACCGTGAGTGCATCGGGTGTATGCGGTGAGAGTACGACCGACAACGCTTGCTCCGATGGAGGAAAAATCTTTTCCTTCGTGAGTGATGATTCCGACTTCAATTTGCCCTGATCGAACACAATTGGTTTGCATTTTTGTTCTCGCTTGATTCCTCGTCACAGGCGGTCGGAACGAATTGTTCCGTGGGAGCCAACTGCGACGAGTAACAAGCGGGTGTTCGCTACAACGGAATAACTTCGTACTCCGCCGTTTCACCTCGCTCCATGCAATCAATTGCTGAGAATGCCGCCATCTCCCGTTCGGTCGTCATCCGACAAAGGCTGTTCAACTTGCTCACGAATGCGAGCGAGGCGGGATGATTGTTCAGATCATCACTGCACAGGCCGGTTTGACGAAGAGCCATCAGATGGCGATGAAAACAGCCAACGATTGCGATCAGATTAACCGCATCCTGAACGGCATTGGCATCCTGAGCGGCTGATTTGACGGTTGGATCATTGCCGTCAGCAATGGAAGTCGTTTGATTCATCGTGATCTCCAGAAAGGGGTTGAATTGTTCTGGATTCGAAGCGGGTGTTACTGCTGGACGGGGTTTTCACGAATGAACAGCATATAGGAGAGCATTCGGATACAATTTGGGAAATTCGCAAACGCCGTTTTGGGAGAACCTCGTGGGAAACGCTCAACAATCGCCAATCAACTTGAACGGTCACTATCTGACCGACTTCGGCAAGGACAAACTGTCGATCAAGTGGAAGAAGTCAGCAACAGGGACCATCGAGGACGACGGACACGGAATTCACGTCAAATTTGTTGCTGACCATCGGCAATATATTGAGTTAGACCGAAAGAGATTCCATCTCGTCGAATTCCACTTTCACCACCCAAGCGAACACTGGGTCGGCGGTTCCCAGCAGACGATGGAATTGCACGTCGTTCATCAGAACGTCGATGATGGCACTCGTGCAGTCCTGGGAATCTTCATCGAACCAAACGGCGAAGCAGAATCGACGCCGGGACTCGTCGCCCAAATGCAAGGGTTTTATGCGTCACAAGGCGATGGTAGCAACTCAATCATCCCCACAAACCCGCTTGAGTGGCTACCAGGCAATCGAGATGAATACTACCGCTACGAAGGCTCACTGACCACGCCGAAGTACGACGAAAATGTAAGCTGGGTCATCCTCCGGGAACCGAAAACGATCCCCAAGGCAGAACTCTCAAAGCTTATGCCCTATCTAAAAAAGCCTGCCAGGTTTCCGCAGCCATTGAATCGCCGGTTCGTTCTAGCAAATTTCAAGTAGAGAGCGGTATGATCAACCCAACATTCGCTGTCTCACAGTTCAGCACAAAGTAAGAAGCAAGCTGGATGAGTGGATTCAGGCATCACTGCACCCGCAACTCCGTAGCGTCGCCGCAGCTTTGCCACAATCTGCGGCATGATTGCGTTCGATCTTTTTCAGCCTTGCGTTTAGGTGTTCAACCAATGCACGAGATTTCCGATGTGGACCGTGTAACTCTCTCTTCCTACGCCGTTAGCTTCATCTATTCGACTTCCAAGAAGTACGAGGGCAAGCCCTTTCACATGGCTTCAGGATTCGTATTTGCATCGGAAGATGCAAGTGACTTTCGAGTAATAGTGACAGTCAAGCACTTTGTCGAGTCTCTAGTCCAGCGAAACAAGCAAGGAACAGTCACGTCTCTTAGCGTTGTCCATCGTTCTCTTTCGAGCGAGAGCCACAACATTGAAGTCGATATACCTCTCAGCAAGATTGACGAGCTTTTTTCACTGGCGAAGGGTGACACAGACTTATCTGTTTGCAAGATCACCAAAGATATTGGCAAATCCTTTGAGGAGAATCGAATACCCTCCATTAGGTACGGACTCCATTTCGGTGAACAAGACGATTCGCAAGTATTGGGTCTACTTATTGGCTATAGCTCACACGAAACAACCACTGTCCTGAAGTCTCGCATACATACCATCGAAAACAATGAACAGTACACTCATGATGTCATCGGGATTGGCAAAATGTGCAATCGAATTATCCCGATCAAGGCTGTCTTACAAGAAAGCTTGAAACTCCATTTTAAGTTGTGTCGGAATAACCTGCCAACACTAACCGGGATGAGTGGCAGTCCAATTGTTGTTGCCGATCCTGCAAATCCAACCAGCTTTAAATTTGCGGGTCAACAGATCGCTGAGTTTGTGCGAAACGGTTCGATTGAGTACGTCGTCGCTACGCCAGCACACCAAGTCGCAAAAGCCATCGCATCCTGTCTACTTCCCAGCGGTTCCGACGAATCGACTTCAAAAACTGAAGTTTAGATTGCTGGGTTTGTGTCTCCTTGCCCTTGCCTCCGAAATGATTAGCGATGGACATTGACGGATTTAATAAAGCGGCATTGCGTTTTCGTAAGGCCATTGACTTAAATGCTGGATGTTTCAGTGCCATTTCCCTGTCCGATTTCCCACAAGGTGCATGTGGTGATGGCAGCACTCTTCTTGGTCTTTATTTGGAAGAATCTCTAGGTGTTGATGTTGAATACGTTGCTGGTGTAAAGGGTGTCCAGCATCATGCGTGGATTGAACACGACGGTTTAATCATTGACATTTCTGCTGATCAATTTGAAGGAATGGACTCGGTGATCGTACAACCGGTTTCCCAGTGGCACCAAGACTTCAACATTCAGCACAGAAGAAGACCGTGCATTGACACCGAGATACCGAAACATCGGCACGATCTAGAGCGAGATTTCCAAAGGCTGCGTGACACCGCAAGAGAGATGGCGTGAAGTGTCTATAGTTTGCTCTCATGAGATAGGCAAGTAGCTTCCACTGGAATCACTTGGTCGAGCATGAAGATAACGACCGGTGGTCGCAATCGAGCAATGTCCCAATGTTGCTTGGACCAAGTGAATCCCGGCACCACGATCTAGTGCATGGGAGGCATGAGCGTGCCGGAACCAGTGACAACTGACTTCCTTCGGGATGCCAGCACGTTTAGTCGCCTTTTTCACAACTCGCCAAACCGCCGATTCGCACAGATGGCCTTTTTTGCGACTGCGGAACACGGGGGTGTCCGTTGGGGCATCGCCACGTAAAGTTATCAGCGTGTCCCAAACCGATTTGGGCATCAAAACGGATCTCGTTTTCTCTCCCTTGGCGAAGACAGTAATCTGTCCGGTTGATTCACGCTCTTGCAAATGCCGCCACTTCATTGCACAGATCTCCGAGACTCGGAAACCGCCAGCGTAGAACGTCAACAAGATTGCTCTGTTGCGTGGATTTGGCTCAAGGGCAATGATCCGCAGGACTTCAGCTTCGCTAATGATTCGTTCAGACAACTCATCCCTGAAGCCGGGTAGTTTCAATGCACTGCCCACATCAAACGGGAGATAGCCCAGTCGATGTCCAAACGCCAAGAGACTTTTGACGGCGCTCATGGCTCGATGAATTGATGAAGGCTTGAGATTCTGGCCGAGGCGATCAGCGAATGACTGGAGGTCAATCAGTTTTACGGAACGCAACGGCTTGCCCACAAAGTCGGCGAAGCAATCCACCTCCTTCCGATAGCCACGCTGGGTGTTCTTGGGCCGACCGTGGAGCCACAGTTCGATCAACTGTTCGTCGTTGTCGGCCTGTCGTGTGATCTGGCCCGGTGAATCAGGCGAACGCAAGATAACGTGACTTGTCGTGCTTAATTCCGAACACTTTTCGGATTGGTTTTCGTTCATCTTTGGTACAGCTTTCGTTGGTAAATCGAACAGTTTCTCAACACACTTCTTGCCAAGTTCTTGCGGAAGTTGACGGACATCAAACGAAGTTCGCAGGAGTTCCAAACAGTCCTCAAGCATTCACTGACCACGAATCAGCCAATTCCCGAACGCTTCAGATGTCGGAAAACTGTTCGGAGAATGTCGTTTTCGTCCTCGCCGCTGGTGCCCTTCGGGTAGCAAGCATCAACTGCTTCAGCAACTTGCTTGGTCGTCAGGCCGTTGAGGCCGAGCGTCTGAAGGCTCTCCAACAGCCCCGAGTGATCTGCTTTAGAAGCGGGTGTTGCCTTCGGATGAGTCGGAGTTTCGGATCGCTCATAGAACAGGACGTATTCACCGTTGACACCGATCCCAAGCTCTCTCGCCTTCAGGTTGTCCTCGACTTGAGAAGCATTAAAATAGGGACGACCATTGGACAATCGAAGGGGAGCATGGAACGTCCCTCGCTTCACATGCCAGTAGAATTGGCTGCGTGACATTCCCAGTTTCGAACACATCCGGCTCACGGTGATTGCGGCTTTCGGTTGATTATCGTTCGTTGTTTTTACGGTCATCGTTCAGTTGCCTTGCAGAATTCGGACAGTGGAAGCACAGAAAAATCAGCCGTTGCTGGCCTTCAAATGCTCGTGTCCAGCGGGTGTTAAACAGCGTCCCTTTTCGTTCTTCGTGATCAGTCCCAACCGGATGAAATCGCTTTCAAACATCTCGATGGACTGACGGGGCAAGCCCAGATGCGTGGCCAATACGTTGAGCCTTACCGCTCCTTGATGTTGCTTCAGCAGGTGAAGATAGCTTTGCTCCACCGGATCGAATCCGAGGGCATCAATGCCTTCCATTTCCAGCATTTCGGCAACGTGACTGGCTTCGATGAAATCACAACCGTTGGCGGAACAGGATCGCTTGGCTGCTTCCAACATTCGAACGGCGAGTCTGGGGACGCCACGGCTTCGCTTGGCGAGTTCACGGATTGACTTTGGATCGAGGCCCCAACCAAGACGTTTGGCTCGTTGTTCGATCAGCACCGTCATTTCATCAGTGTCGTAGTGGGACAGACGAATCAAAATCTGATATCGATCTCTTGAGCTTGTCGTGAGCATATATTCGTGAGTTGTGGCACCGATCAGCGTGAACGGTGGCAACGTCACCGGCTTTTTATTTCCGCCAAGGAACAGCTTTCGTTCTTCCAAAGCCCGATAGAGGCATACTTGAACCGACTCGTTGAGTTGATGTATTTCGTCTAAAAACAAGATTTGGCCCGGCTTATCGAGCATCATCAAAAGACCTTGCATCTGCCCGATGTTGCTGATGTTCTGAGCCAATTCAACGTGGACTTCGGTGCAAAGCTCACGAGCGACAAGTTCACTCAGCATCGTCTTGCCGGTTCCTCCTGGACCTGCCATCAGCAAGTGTGGGAACGACACGTTGTCTTCGCCATGTTTGCTTCGTTCATGCCAATAGGCATCGAGTGCCGTTTGCAGCACTCGCACGGCTCGGGCTTGCCCCACAACTTGACTGAGGCTCGTGATGATCGGTTCGGTCTCTTTCACTTCATTGCTCCGTGGTGGTTGATTTGATTGACAAGCGGGTGTTAATCCTTGTCCAACTCGTGAAAGACATGGAAAGCGACCAGTGCCATCACGTCATGCGTTGGGCAATCGCTCTCCATCAGTCGCCGCCAAGCCGCTCCGGTGGCTTCGTTGCTACGGCCCATTCGTCGCCAAATCTGAAACGCCATCAGGGCGTGGTCGTCACAGTCGAAGAATTCGCCAGCCGTCGTGCAGGCGTAAAGTTGGTCGGGATCTCGGATGAGCGACAGCAGTGGATGGAGTTGATTGCGTTCTTCGTCGGTGATCAGCGGGGTTCGTGACATCGATTGCTCCGTTACAAAAGTTGGATTGACTGATGCCTTCCAAGCGGGTGTTACAAAAGTTGGATTAAAAATGGGGCCTCCTTGCCCCAGCCACACAAAACGCCTGTCAGGGATCGCCCCGGTTCGCTGACGAACAAGCGGGTGTTACTTGGCCTCTGATTTGAGACGTGGAATTTCTAGCAATGATTCGTTTGGAAACATGTTTTGAACCGGTTCTGGTTGAACTTGGTCAGCCCGAAATGGCAGCCTGAGTGACCGCCCCTCTTTCATCTCGCACAGCAAAAGAACCATGTACTGGCTTGCGATCTCCGATGGCAAAGGCCAGCGAAAGTGGTAATAGGAACTGGCGATGGCACTGGCCCAAGTCCAAGCCAAACGCCACGCATCGCCTTTGGGTCGAATACCGTATCGCCAAAGATGTGAACGGACTTCTTTAACTCGTCGTCGGCTGGGGCTGCCAGGAAGGTATTTGTCATCAGCCATGAAAATTGATTTTTGAAAGCATGGAAAATGGAAAAGGCCAATCGGATACACCGAGGATGGATCATCAGTGACTTCAGGCTTCGCAGTTGCAGCAGAACTCCATCGCTCACTGGCCAGAGTTGTTGCGGTGGCTCACGCTGCTCGTTGAAGTGCCGAAGCTGAGTCGTCTTGCGATCATCCCCGGTGTTCCGAGTGGCTGTCCCGATCAGGACAATGGTCAAGCGGGTGTTAAAGCAAACAGGGCAGATGGGAGTCCCAACTGCCCTGGTGCAAAAAGGCGATCAAGCACAAACAGGCTCTTCGACCGTTTCCGCAATCGTTTCGTCTTGGCGGCTGAAACTGAGGATGTAGTCAGTCGCTTTGCTTGATTGAGCCGCCGCCCGGAAGATAAATTTCGGGTCGTCGTTCATCCCCTTAAGCCACGACTTCAAGTAAGCAGCGTGATTTTCCAGATTCTCCGTCGTGGGCATGTTTAGTTCGCCCATGAGGAAACACGCACCAATTTCGGCAACCAATTCACCGAAACCATAGTCGTTCTCCGGCTTTGCTCGGTCGAAACCGGTTCGGCTTTCCGAATAGTGGCACAGTTCGTGAAAACAAGTTTCGTAATAGGATTCAGGTGTGACGAACTGCCGACGAAACGGCATCTGAATGTAGTCACCCAAAATCGAGTAGAACGCTTGATTGCCGCCGAAGTGGATATCGGCACCAGTGGCTTCGATCACGTCATCGGCTTCGCTGTATCGAAGTTCGTTACTGACTTCAGCTTGCGAATAGCCGACCTGAAAACGGTCCATGCCTGATGTCTGATCAGCATTGAAAACGGCGAATTCTCGCATGACGAAAAACTTGTCGTCAATTGATTCGCCTTGCTCGCTTGTTCGCTTTCGATCAACTGGTTTCCAGAGAATGATTTTCGTTGCTTTTTGGCCTTTGTTGACGCAGCCCCCATTGCTTTGAATCTGCCGGAATGTTCCCCACCATTTGGAAGTGAAATTGCGTTTCCAAGCCGAGAGCTGCAGGATCATTTGGTTGATTCCCCGGTAAGAGTTACCGGTACTCAAACTCGTGTGAAGTCCGGGAGCGTTGGGATCGTTTGCCCACGGCTTTCGCCATGGCGGCAACTCGTTGCTCGAAAGAGCGGCGATGATGTCGTTGGTGATCTGCTGGCGAATTTCGTTTGCGTTTGGCATGTCGTCGTTCCTGTGAGGAGGTTGATTTGAACGGCGATCAAGCGGGTGTTATCTCGATTTGGTAAAGCGACAATGGGACGGGTGTAAAGAAGCGGAGTTGTCTCAGTGCTTGAGAATCTCGGTTGGGAGTGGACCAGCATCAGATATCAGACGGCTAACCCCCGCTTGTTCAATGAAGACGGGCGGCAACACGAGAGTCAGTGATTAGTGACGACTCCGTTCGCATCTTCACAGCAAAGCACGGTCGATGCTTCCCAAGCGATCACTTAAAATGATGTCTGGACAGACCTTCCCCGCAGTTGAATTCCAAAAGTTGTAAAAGAAAGAGTTTTTTGAGATAGTTCGCACAAAATATCGCTATCTCAGGGAGGAGGATGTTCAAAAACGTCTTCACCGGCAGTCATAGGGGGATTTGTCTCTATTACTTTACAGTAGGGAGTTATCTTGTCTTTGTTGCTGTTCATTGTTTCTCTGGGAAAAAGATATCCGAGGTCAATTCCCCGGCACTTCTTCAGCTTTCGCTGCAATTCTTCCGGTGAAGTCGGGTAGTTTCTGCCTTTTCGCCAACGCCAACATTTGTTTGGGCCATGATTCTTGTCGTAGATATCGACAACACCACGGTCTTCCAAAAAGTTGCGAACAATGGCGTAGTGATCACGATTCCAAGCAGGGGCACCCGACAACAAATTCCACGCTTTGACAATTCGGTCCTCCGGGAGACCATCGTTCTCAGCCAAATCTTCCATGCAAGTCAGGACGACTCGGATGCAGTGATGAACAAAGGCGGGTGACACGTTGCATCTCTGACAATGGCGACCACTTTCGATGGTTCCGTCATCGCAAAAGATCAATTTGTCTTTGTACTTTAAGACGGTCCCAGTCAAACCGCCAAAATTGTGCTTGGCGTAATCTCGCAACCAGTCCAGAACGGGAAAATTTCCCCAGCGGCCCTCACCACGGCCCAGCTTTTCTGGGTCAAAGTTTTGTAACGTAAAATCGAGGATGCGTGCTGTTCTGTGGGGACGATCTGTTTGGGGATCGTCCCAGTCACCGGTGTAGAGCCTATTGATCTTCAGATGCGTAAGAAAGTCGTCGTGACTGGGAATGCTCTTGTGATCACGATAATAGCTTCGCACAAACGACAGGCACTCTAGCCGATTCTTGGTAAACGCACATGTTTCGGGATCTGGCGACCGTTCATTCTTTGCTCGTGATTTTGGTTTCCCAGACTGTTCTGCTGCAACTTGGTCGGTCGCTGTCTCGTTGATCTTTGTTTTGTCCTCTTTCTCTTCCAACATCTTTTCGAGTAGTTGGATCTGGCGTTCCCAGACAAACCAACTGATCTCTGGCAGGCTCTTGAATTCTTCGAGTCGCTGACGATTCCAGACAGCAAACGGAAATTTCCCCAGCAGCCCACTGACAATCTTCATACTGCCGGTGGGATGGCTGTATTCAGTGACATGTCCCTTCACTTCAAAATCACATTCGATTCGATGGAAGGCCAGATAGCGTGAATACGCAGTTTGAGCACGCTTAAAAAGCCCGTTGACTTGCTTTGGCGAAAGTCCAACTCGAATCCGCTCGATCAGGGCAGATCTCTCAGTTTTAGGCAACGATTGAAAATGCGGATGAGACAAATCAGGTGTGCGGATTGGTCCGTAGTAAAGTTTGAAATGTCCGTTCTGCCCACGATCAGAAGGGGTCCAAAGCGAAGTCGAACAGATATCAGCAAGTAGCTCCTTCGCCCTCAGTTCATCTGTTTCGCCGTTGTGAGCGTCGATGTCCAGATAGGGCAAGGCTCGGTGACGGGGCGAACCGGTGTAGTAATACTTCTCTTCGCCCTGTATGTGCTCGGCCATCTTCTCCGACGACATAATGCCCCGGCGATAATGTGCCCAATAGTGGAACGGTTTTCCTTTACGCTTCCCTTCAGTAAAAATTGGCTTGTAAGCTTTCCGTTGCGTCTTGCTTAAATTGTCGTAGATTGTTCCAAATCTGAACGCTTCCTTTGTGATCATGTGTTTGGGAATGAACGCTCCCTGCTCTTCATCCCAAAGCTTCTTTCCACAATCTCTGATGTTGATGTACGGATGAAACGCAGCAAACGTATCCGCAGCGAGTTTTTCAATCTCTGCGGATTCATTCTCGGAAATCTGAAATTTCTGTTCGAAAATCGATTCTGTGTTACTTAAATACATTTGTGTCATTGTTGTTGGAAATACGGCACACCAGAAACCGCCAGCGTTTTCAGAACGCTGGCGGTTTTGTTTTCTACTGCTCAGTTTGTCACGTTGAGCCCGAGTCGATTGAGATCGTCAAGGCTGATGGTCAACTCGACCTCAGCGTCGGTTTTGGCAGGACCGACTAAATAAAGATGTCCATCAGCGCAGATCCCATCTGACTCTTCGGCCTCCCATTCGGTGGTTTCAGCAACATCATTGAATATCTCTGCATCGATCAATTCGATCTCGTCATTGCTCATCTCCGCTGGTACTTCGATACACAGCCGACGACAGTGACGGGTCGTCTCGTCACCACAAATCTCAATTTCCATTCTTTTTGTTTTCATGTTCATTTTTCGATTCCCTTCTGTAGTAGTTGTTTAAGTTTTGGAGTTCGGATTCTCGGTAGTAGTGACGTTTGCCAAGTTGCACTTTGGGCTTCGGGATGTATCCCGCCCTAATGTCTCGGTAAATTCGCAGGCCACTCAGATCAAGCCATCGTGCGGCCTCGGCCACGTTGAACAGGTTAAGTTTCTCCCGTCTTTCCGCTGCGGTTACGTTCATGTTTCCTCCGTAAAAAACCGTCTCCTTTTATGTAGTAATTTCCCACCGGTTTTTACATGAAACCTGTGGGAATTTCTGAGTTTCTCCATGTGATGGAGAGGCGGAAAAAGCCGGATCAAACTGACCGGTCAGACGACGCCAAAGAGGTCCGTTGAACGGACACAGGGGGCGTGCGAGTAGAAGTGAAAGTAAATTTTCGGTAACTGTGGCGGCAGCTTATCAGTTCTGACTTTTTAGGTCAAAAATTATTTGGAATTGCTGCTTTGCGTCCAAAACTTGGTCGATAAGTTGGGGCTCCCAAGAACCAGATTATGCTCACTTTTGCCTCACGTCTGACCAAGTCAGCAAAAGCCCGATGGCGGAGGCCGTCGCTAAGAGCACCCATTCCTCGGGACCGGTTGGAATGGGTGTTGCGACATTCTTGAAGGTTGGTGGAAACAGAACTCGAACGAACAAGAGGGACCAAAACACGAGCGAGGTTGCTCCCAGAAGTGGCTTGCCGATGCCCCACTTTCGGACAGTTCTTTCCCGCTGGATGAAGAAGGCGACTGATACGGATTATCCATCGACATGTCTCATTGATCGAGCGTTTCAAAATTTTAGTGGGTCCGAGATGGGCAAGATTGCCTGGCCGGATCTCTCGGTGCAAATTTTGGATTGGCTGACCCACTCTGTGTGCCGCTTCCGACACATTGAAGGGGCCAAGCAATTGTCTTCGTCGATCCTCTGTGACGTTCAAAGATTCGCTCCTAGAATGATGTCCAAGCTATAGTAGTGTCGCTGGCAAAAAATTCGTGGCGGATCTTTTCGGGAGTCTAAAAATGCCGATCATCGACAGCATCCTTGCTGCTTGCCGGGAAGTTCTTGAGATGGAGGGTGATCCCCAGAGCCCGTACTGGTTGGCATCACAGATGATGGAAATGAAGATGTGGCGGGCCAGCGAGCACGATGTGCGTGCCGCACTTGAGAACGACATTGAACTGCGTGGTGGGCAGTCGTTATTCGTGAAAATCGGCGACGACGAATGGGCACTGCGTTCATGGACTGGATCATGAATAGAAAACAACCACAGAATCCCAACGAATGGTTTAACGAGATCAAGCTTGCAATCGCCGATGCCAGAGAATCCAAGCCGTTTGGATTGCTGACCGGCCAGCGGATCACCGATGCCAATTTGTTTCATCTGGCCCCGTTGGTGTGCATGAAGTTCCGTGGGCTGGACTATCGAGACGAAGCACTTCGGACTCGTGTTACCGAAGGGGCACTGGCAAACTACGTCGCTAACTCCAGTCCTGACGGAATCGACCATGGCCTCGATCAGAGACCGCTGATGGCGTTTGCCATGTGCTACATTGCGGCACATTATGTCCTTGATCTGGTTGATCAAGAACAGGCAACCATCGCTCTGGACTACTGCGAAGAGAACTTGGATTGAACGATGGCATGATGAATCCAACTTTGCTGAACAATGAACGATAATGCCAATAAAGCGAACGATGAAAAGAGCCAGCGATCAACTACGTGAGGAAGCGACCTACCCGCACCTTGCCGCCTTGTTGCGATCTGGTGGCACACTGGAAGTCGGAGAGGATCGCTCCATTGGGTCGTTTGCACGGATACGCAAGGGGAACCGGACAGTCACCGTTGATGCTGCATACCGTGATTTCGCCGCCGTCCTGACGGAAATGGAAGCAAGAGCGACGGATTTAGCGAACAAGGTGTACGATCAGCCGAAGGCAAACGAATGACTTGGATCGACTGGTACAGCTCGCTGGAGAAGCCAAGCTGGACACCGAAGCCGTCCACAATCGGATTTGTCTGGCAGTGTCTCTATCCGATCATTCTGGTCACGTTCGGCTTCGTATTCGTGCAGGCGCTGCGAAAGAAGTTGCCTTGGATGGTGGCCTTGCCGTTTGGGATCAATCTCGTTTCCAATTTGATCTTCACGCCAATCCAGTTTGGGATGAGGAACTTGCCACTGGCTGCCGTTGACATCGTGATCGTTTGGATCACGACCATTTGGATGATGGTGACGATCTGGAAACACCACAAATGGGTTGCTGTGGCGCAGGTGCCGTACTTTGCTTGGGTGTCGATTGCCTCGGTGTTGCAGTTGTCGATGACGTTTTGGAACTGGGGGCGGTGATGCTTGACCACGACAAATACATGCGTCGGGCGATTGAACTGGCAGGCAAAGTGCCGAAACTTCCGTTTGCCGCTGTGATCGTCAATCAAGATACCGGAGATGTGATCTCCGAAGGGTGGAACAAGTCATCGGTGAATCCAACTTGGCACGGTGAGATCGACGCCATCAACCAAATGGTCGAGGCAGGTTATGATTGGAAAGTCCCGCCACTCGCCCTCTACACCACCGCCGAACCTTGTCCGATGTGTCAGGGAGCAATTCATTGGACGGGAATCGAAACGGTCATTTTTGGTACGTCCATTCGATTTCTTCAACAGCTTGGCTGGAAACAAATCGACATCTTGGCACAAGAGGTTGCTCAGCGAACCCCGTTCAGCAAATGCACGGTGATTGGTGGGATACTTGAGGACAAATGCAATTCGCTGTTTGAAGCAGCATCCAGGAAACATCGCAAATGAAACCGCATAAACTCATCCTGGCAAATCGCAACATGTTCTTTCACTTTGGACATTTTTTTCAGTCACTTGCTTCAGAAGGTCAACGCCCATGGCCTGCATTTCACACATTGCTTCCATTTCTTTCCTGAGAAAATCAAGCAGCGGCTCCAAACGCCCATACTGAGAATCCAGATAACTGATCAGTCTCTCGCATGATTCATCGAAACTTGGCTTGAAATCAACCAGCCGATGATGGATGAGTTCGTTCCTTTCTTTCACGATTTTATCGAACGATTCTTTGATTTGACTAACGAATTCGCTACTGCCTCCAATTCTAAATTGATACGAAAGCCGGTGTTTTTCTCCATGCGACAACTGGCCGGGCTCAAGTGGCTCCGAGAAGATTTTCTCAAGCAGATCTCTGCTGACGGTTCCCAATGTTTTTTTGGAGACGAGTTCGTGCCTATTGGCAGGTAGAGTCTTTGGCTCGCCTGATACTGTGTCGGAATCGATGGAAGCAAGCAGGATCTTGAGCATCCCCTCCATCTTCTGGAATTCGACGACATTTCTTCCAATCTTTTGAAGCGTTTCGGCATAAAGTGGTGATTGATTCATGGTTTGATTGTGTTTCTTGCGGATCTCATCACTTGTCAATTCATCAGGTACATTCAAAATGGGCAGCCTTTGTTCGAAGTGGTTTTGTGGTAAGCAAAGCGCCGGTGCAGGAAAAGAGCAACTTGGAAACCTTCGCATCATCTCTTGAGCACGCCATAACCGTCGCCGAGTGTTTCACCAGCGAGTTCTTCGGCGATGGCAATTCGTTCTCGTGCGTTCGCTACATTGAAAGTTCCATCCCCTTCCAGAACAGCAAGGGCATCATTGTGCAGGGCGTATGCCAGACGCTCGGCCAGCCGAATGCTCGGATCATTACCGCTGTAGCTGGAAAGCAATATCCGCATTTCATAGATAGCAGCAGACATCAGCTTAAGCTGCTCTTGATCAGCGGTATCTTCGGCTTTTCGATGCGGGTCACTTGGAGACATCACGTTCCCTTGGTACCAGGTAGGTATCGACCATCGGATGTTACGGAAGTTCGGTTTCATATGCTGGCCTCGTTTCGGGCCAGCGAAATCAGCATTGTATCAGGAAGCGTCGATACACCGAGCTGCCGCAGCATGTTCATGAGTTGTGCGGTCGTGTACTGAGCGTGGGTGCAGACGTGGAGCAGAATGTCGGCTCGCCTTGTTCCAAGCCTCTTCCCCCGTCCTGAACTGGTGCTGGTCTTGTACACCAACTCATCGAGATCGTTGTCCGTCAGCGAGTCGAAATATTTTCCCCAACGCTCGTCAAGTTGCTCCCACTTGGAGACCAGTTCGTCAAGCGAAATAATCGCTTCTTCGCCTTCTTGGTTTCCCGGCAGTTTGCCCGGCACGTCTCCAGGCAACAGTGGCGACTCGTTCCCGAGCAGGGCTTCCAGCCAGACGTATTCAGCGGCCAGAAGGTGTGTTAGCGTCCGCCAGACCGAACCCTGACCGATGGCCAGTGGCTTCCGAAGCTGTTCTTCAGAGAGGGGACGCACGGCTTCCCGTAGTCTGCGGTTCACCCACATGCGATGTGCGTGAAGACGATGAATTAAGTCGATTGCTTTCAAGTAACTGGTTCCAGTGTATGGTTAGAGGCAGGCTATTGGTTCGTGGTGAACCATTTTGACGGACTTCGTGTCGTGCTTCTACGTCATAATGTGCGCTGATAGATACCTTCAACCAGATTAGGCTTAGTATGTCCTCGATCAAATGCTGGCAGGTGGACGCCTTCACGGATCGACCGTTCGGCGGCAATTCTGCCGCCGTCTGTTTTTTAGAACAGGAAGCCCCCGACGAATGGATGCAAGCCGTGGCTGCCGAGATGAACCTCTCGGAGACGGCGTTTTTAAGACGGAGCCACGATGGTTACAGCTTGCGGTGGTTCACTCCACAGGTCGAAGTCCCACTTTGCGGCCACGCTACGCTCGCCTCGGCTCATGCGATTTGGTCGGCAGGGATCCATCCGCAAGCCGAACCGATCCGGTTCCACACCAAGAGCGGCGTTCTGGCCTGTCAGCAGAGTAACGGGTTCATTGAAATGGATTTTCCGACGATCCCGGTACAAAAGGTCGATCCCCCGCACGACCTATTAACGGTACTGGGAGTCTCGTCCACTGATATTGGTAAGACGCAGTTCGATCATATGGTCGTCGTCGAGGATGCTGAAACCGTGCGTTCGATGTCACCCGACTTCCGCAGATTAACAGACATCCCCACTCGGGGCGTAATCGTCACAAGCCGCTCAGATGACGCTCACTACGATTTCGTGTCTCGATTCTTCGCTCCCGCCTTGGGGATCGACGAAGACCCCGTAACCGGAGCGGCCCATTGCTGTCTCGGACCTTACTGGGCGGAGGTGCTGGGCAAAACGGAGATGACTGCGTTTCAGGCATCCGCCCGAGGAGGCGTCGTTCAGGTCCGTGTTCTCGGGGATCGTGTGTGTCTCGGCGGACAAGCTGTGACGGTTTGGCAGGGCGGACTGTTGGCTCTGCCGTGAAGTGTTTTCCAATCCATCCTTGCTTGTGGTTCCGAAATCCAAGCAGCGACGATCCTCTACCAGAACGCAACTTCGCTTTCTGGATGCAAATCCCGCATAAAAGCGATCTCAAAATGCTTCAATCAGATGTTCGCAAGCACAACCAAGATGCTTGGGACAACCAAGTCGATCAGAGCAATCGTTGGACTACCCCGGTTGATCGAGAGACGATTCAACGAGCCAGAAATGGTGATTTCGCCATTGTCCTGACTCCCACCAAACCGGTTCCCAAAGACTGGTTTCCGTCGCTCCAAGGAACGGAAACTCTTTGCCTCGCTTCAGCCGGTGGCCAGCAAGCTCCGATTCTTGCGGCAGCCGGTGCGAGAGTCACGGTGTTCGACAATTCGCCAAAGCAGTTGGACCAAGATCGATTTGTAGCCGACCGAGATGGGCTCGAAATGAAGTTCGTCGAAGGCGACATGGCCGACTTGTCCATGCTTTTCGACGATTCGTTCGACTTCATCTTTCATCCTTGCTCGAACATGTTTTCGTCGAAGGTAATCCCGGTCTGGCAGGAATGCTTTCGTGTTTTGAGAAGCGGGGGCGTCTTAATGACTGGCTTCACCAATCCGATGCGGTACATCTTCGACGACGAACGGAAAGAGAACGGCAATCTGGAGGTCCGGTACGCTCTGCCCTATTCCGATTCAGATCACGTCGATGAGGACCACATTCGGGAAATGATCCAGACGGGAAAGCCGTTGGAATTCGGTCACACTTTGGAAGACCAGATCGGCGGACAGTTGAGGGCCGGTCTGATGCTGACTGGGTTCTACGAAGATCGATATGCTGACTCCGACCACGATCCTCTGTCAGCGTTTCTTGACACGTTCATTGCGACTCGTGCAGTCAAGCCATGACTCTTCAACCTGCATCCGATGTACCCGCAGCGAGCCGCTGGAAAAAATGATTTTCCGACTTTCCCAAAAACTCGCAACCAAGCTGAAAGTTGGAAAACTGGAATCCCTTCCAGCAGACGAGAATCCCTACGCCGATTGGTCGAGTCATCTCTTCATCTTCGACCGCACCCAATACATCATCCTGATGAATACGGCTTCGTTGTACGCTTGCGTCATGCATGGACGAGGAATCACTGACGACAGCACCTTCATTGCCCGAGCTTTGGATACGATTCGAGAATTCACGGCTGATGACGGCAAGCAATTCATTTATCGCAGATTCATCGCACCATCGAATGGAACGCTGAGTTTTGCAAAAGCGTTGAACCGCTCAGTTACGGGTTCAATGAATGACCACATCCATGCGGCCAAATTCATGTTGGAGGACGGCATGGCCCCGAGCGATATCGGCTATCGACTGAATGAAACGCCGATGTCAGCACTGAACGGGCCTGATGGTCGCAAATACGGCTATCCCAAAGACGTGTTTGCGAATCTCGTGGACAAGTAAGCGGACAATTGATTCATGGGGAAGATAGCCACGCTCATCTTTGTCACGGCTGGCATCCTAAGCGTCGTCGTCACCGAAATCCTTCGGGCAATAGTTGACCGCAAGCGAAGAGAGCGAGATGGGCTTGGTGGGACGCAAGACATTGCGATCTGCGGAATGGTTTTCGGATGGCTGTGTATCCTGGTGCCGGTGTCTGCGGAATTACTTGGGCATTCCAGGTCTGGTGAACACTTCTTTCCGTTGGGAATTCAGGAGTTTGCGGGAAGGATGGCTCAATCTGTGTGCCGTCTTTCCGGGAGAGGTTGCAGCAGACGTTCATTTCCAAGTTGCACGTCCAATCGATGGCGGATGTATTCGTCTGAATGGTTCTTTGCGATGTCGATGGCCTGCTGCACCAGCGGCTTCAGAGATTCGGGGTAGGCATTCTCCTCCAGCTTGAGAGACGGAATGATCTGACGCCTGACATCCAGATTCGCATTCGAAACGAACACCCTCAAGAAGGTTGCACGTTTTCGCTCCCACACATCGTTCAGTAATTCAAATGCCCGCCTGGATTCAGGAGTTGCGTGCTCCAGAGTGTAGGCCGCAACCTTTCCAGAGAACGATATCTGCATTTTCGCCCAGTAGAGTGATGCCACGGCCCCCGCAATGTTGGAGTTGTCTCCACTTTCAACAACTTCCAGCAGATACTCGTTCACAGAGCGATGGCCATACGACTTGACACACGGCTCGACGAACTGCTGATTTAGACTTGGGTTCGGCTCGCTAACTGCGGCTTGGAGAAAAGGTTCGAACAGCCTTTTGGGAACCGGGTATCCACGAAAGATCGCCGCCACGAACCATTTCCGATGGTTGTCGGTTAACGATTCGGAGAGCCACTGCCAATCAGAAGCATCTGGGGATTGCAAAATCCGGCGAGCGACCTTAACAACCTCTGTCTTCTTCTCCGAGGCAAACTGGTTCGCCAATTCCGTCCATTTGGCTGTCATCGAAAACGCCTGATCAATAGGTCGTTGGTGTGATTGCTTTGCTAAACAAACTTAGGTCTGATGTGCTTTCAGCTTCGCCACCATCTTTTTTTCAGCAGCCTTCCATTCTGATTTGAGTGCTTCAGACAGAGTGCTGCTATCAATGAGCCTTCCAGTTCGTTTCAAGGCCGCCAAGCCATACTCGGCTACGTCTGAACGACATTCCGCCCGCATCTTGATGGTTGCGAAAGCAAGGCCGATTGCTGCTTCATTACAGACCTGAAGGGAGATTGACTTATCCTGACTTAGCTTTCCACGAAATCCAGAATCGCTGGCAAGCCAGTCAATTGGCTCGATTCCCCATCGCTGCATCAACGCATCAAGGAACTTTAGTGGCGAAGTTTTGGGGGATCGTTTGTTCCATCGCCGGAAGTCTTCAAGCAAGTCCGCTCCCGTGTCATTGCCGTTCGGGGCAAAGTCGTCGGTACACTCCCAGTAAAACGGCTCGTCGAGTATTTCACGAGCTTGCGGATGGAACTTGTCCCTTCAATCTCCAGCAGTTCCCATGGGCTCTTCATTGCCATCACTGCTTCGTCAATCGCTTTTGCCTGCTCCTTGATCCGATTCCATTCGTCCTCCGTTTCAATTTTGGATTCAAGCAAACTTGTTGCATCAGCAAGAAATCGATCCACGTCAAAATTATCGGATTTCTTAACTCGCTTGCGAACCAAGATTAGCGCAGTCGCAACCTCTTGGGCCGCCGAGTGAAGGTTGTCTGGACTGGCATTCGAATGAATGTCATCCTGGTCTGAAAAGTGCTCGCTCAAGAACTGGATCTCTAGCTTCTGCTTCTTCCTCCGAAAGGTAACAAGAGGCAACGTCTCTATGAATTCATGGAATTGCTTGAATAGGTTTTCGAGTGTGCGGCGTGGTTTCCCCGTTCTGCTCCGCAGGTTGGCAGTGATGTCGATCTCTTGGACAGCATCACCGTAGCTTGAATCCGCCAGTTTGACTGTCAGCAGGCCAGCTATCGGGGAAAAGAGCGAACTCCCTCCAAACGAGTTGTAAGACTTCTTCCAGCAATTGAATTCCATATGCGTCTCGCTCGCTTGTTGATCAGTCATCTCTGGGCGCTCCTTACGAAACTGCCAACGGCATCAAGGTACTCTTTCTCGTTCGCTCCAAGGATGGTGTTGTGGTTGCCTTTTCGGAATCGAACGAGTTGCTTTTGACGTGAACCAGCCCATTTGTGATTGCGTTCAGCGTTGGAGATGTCGATCAGTCCGTCATTCTCGGTGTGAAGCGTCAACAAAGGCTGCGTGTATTCCGACAGTTTCTTCTTGTGATTGAAGAATCGCTTGACCTCGGCGTGAACGTCGGCTTCACCGAAGCCTTTTGAGTCCGGATCAGCATAAGTCAGAAAACGCTCGGCAGGATTGGCGATACCGCTTTCGATGATTAATCCGGCAATGTTCGGCTGACGATGAGCTAACTCGATGGCGTAAAGCGATCCGATGGACCGACCGAAGACAATGGCCCTCTCAGGCGAAATATCGGCAGCGGTCATCGCCGCTTCGCCATCACCGAGCATTGCGACGAGCTTCGCTTCTCCGCTCGAACCTCCGTAGTCTCGGTACTCGACAAAAAGAGAGTTCAGCCCCATGTCAGCGAAGGTATCAGCCATGGACGGAACGTAGTCGGCGACTGCTTCGCCGTTCCCGTGAAAGTGGATCATCGTCAAGGCTTCGGGATCGAGGATCTTCCGGTAGCACGCCAACACGGCACCATCGACTTTGACCATGAACGGATCGTCAACAGTTCGATCTTGCGGAAACAGGTAGCGACCGCTAATCGCTGGATCGTCGAGAATGCTTTTCACTTCTGCATATCCTTGCCGTTCGGATTCATCCCAAGGACCGTCATGTCTCGTCCTGATGGACAAGAACAACGCATCGTCGGAGGAATAATTGTTTGCAACTTCTGGTTGGATGGTTTTGTAGAAGGTCGCTCTGGAAATGACTCGGGAACCAACGGGCATCGTCAGATCAATCACCGTGCCACGACGTTCACACCAAGCGTGTTCGATTCGCTTGCCCATCGCTCCGCTGAAAACCGTACCGTGGACGAGCCGACAGCCTGGTTCCCTTGCGTCCTTTGCCCATCGCTTGGCAGCCGTATAGCAAAGCCCGCTCCAGTCACCTTCAAGAAGTTTTCGCTCGGTCTCCGTCCAAGCCAGTTCCTCGCACGCTTCCAACATCGCCTTGAGTGGCTCTGGATCGGCAAGTCGGTGATCGTTGCCGACTTCGATGAGCGTTTCAGATGGCAGGCCACTGTTGGCGACAAGTTTCTCAGAGTCGGTAAACGGAATCACATCGTCTTGGCGTGAGTGAAGGATGATTGTATTCGGATTGATGGTCGTCGCAGTTCCCCAATTCTTCCACGCCGGGCAGAGCAGAACGAGTGGCGTGTCACCGCTCTTGATGCTCACGGCGACCGCACCGCCACGGGAACTGCCTACGATCACATCTGGCTTGTGTTGATCATATTCGGCTTGAGCGGTGCGGACGGCTAGATCGAAATCGTCGTCGTCCAGTGCAGGGTTAATGACTTCGTGGCCAGCATCCATCAGGCAAGTCGGCTTGACGCCACCAACAACACTTTTCCAACCGTGGAGGAAGAGGACTTTCATGAGGGCAGGTCTACCGTTCGTTGCAATGGTTCTGCAGGTGTTCGCTGCCGGTATCGGTTCCAGGGGTGTCGATTTCGGACTGCTTAACGGTTCGATCATGATTCTTGTCGGCAGCAACCTTGATCAATTCAATCGTTTTCGCTTCCAATCAAGGTACTTGGCGATGCCGGGATGCGAATTCAATTTCTCAATCGTGTAATACTCCCGCCCCAACTCCTTCTCATCTGGGATCAACTCATGCACCGAATGATGGCACATTTTACATAAGAGGATCGTGTGCTGCATTTGTTCCTTGGTGAAGTGCCGCTTCCACCAGTTCTTTCGATGACAGTGGCGGGGAATCAAATGATGCTTGCTGTGAACCTCGTTGCTACCGCAGAGTTGGCACGGCATTTTTGCTTCTCCTGTATTTCCAATACGAGCAGGAGCAGGTTTTACTTCAACAACGTCAGCAGCATGACCAGTGGAGTCGTTGCCTTGATGCTGTGGGGCGTCTTGGCTGCCAAGTGAATCCAAATCCCCGGCTTGCCTGCCACCGATTCTTCACCGACAGTCAACCCGGCTTCACCCTTGATAATTTGAATGATTGCTGGCAGCGGGGCGATGTGTTCTTTGAGACCGTCGCCAGCCGCAAAGGCAAACAATACAACTTTTGTATTGTCGTCGTCGTTCAGGACGATGCTTTGTTTGCCGGATTCAGGCGGCTGAATTTCGTCGGCGAGTTGCCGGATTTGGTATTCGCAATGCCTCATCGGTCAATCCTATTTTCAGTGATGCTTTTCTTTGAGCCACTTCAACTGAGATGAAGTGACCTCGATCAACTTCTCAGCAGCGACTTTGAACTCATCATTTCCTTCGACCCATTCGTCCGGTTCGAACAACACAAACTGAATGGCAGTCATCACCACCAGTCTTTGAAGCTCCTCGGGTCGAGCGTTCTTGAACTTCTCCGATCCAAATGGAGAAGGGTGATTTTCCCGCAACAGGGCATCGATGTCTCCCTGCAAGTCCATGATCTCCAGCAACTTTTGGCAAAGCAGCTTTTGCGTTTTGATTGCGTCGTTGATTTCGTCTTCTGAGTGAGTCATGTATTGAATTGCTTTGAAGGTGACTTCTTGAGCCGTTCACACGCACCCTGAATCGCTCGAAGCGATTCAGAGTCGGCAAGCCGGTGATCGTTGCCGTGGTTGCCTGTTCACCAGAGCTTGTCGCCAATAATTTCGGCTACTTCCTCTTGGGTTATTTGGCCTTTTCGTCCATCTTTGTCTCTCCGTTCCTTCAGCAAAGCGGCAACTCGCTCAATAATTTTCTTACCGTCTTCGCCGCCAAAACAAGCAATTGTTTCCTCAATATCAATTCCGAACGCATTCAGTCTCTCATGGGATTCCAATTGCTCGTGCTGCTGCCTGTCGCCCTCCAACGGATCAACCAACTCATCGAACGTCCGTTTTTCGGTTCCAAAGACGATCCGCTCAGCAGCAGCGCCAGCGGCATAGAACAATTGATATCTCACTAGGGACTTCTGATCGCAATTGTCGCTTGCATCGTGAATGGGCTGTACTTCTCCAAATGTTCCCTCGCCTCTAGTGATTTTATTTACTGGTATTCGAAGCTTGACGGCAACAACTGCATGACCTGCCTCGTGGCAACATATTCTCCAGTCATCGTGACAGCCGAGCAATGTATCTAAGATTCTTCTCAATCCTGTTTCTCCGCTTTTTTTGTTTTGGCTGTAAGCTTTCCTGATAGTTCCGCACGCTTTAAAGTAGCGATCCAAGTCCATGTTAGTGGCAGCACTTGAAAGATCACCGTGTTGCTTAACCTCGGTCCACATTTCACGAATCAGAACACCGGACAGTACACGTTCGCACGCATCCAACATCGCCTTAAGTGGCTCTGGATCGGCCAAGCGATGATCGTCCCCGACTTCGATGAGCATTTCAGATGGCAGGCCACTGTTGGCCAAAAGTTCTTCCGAGTCAGTGAACGGGATCACATCGTCTTTGCGTGAGTGGAGGATTGCCGAGTTCGTTTTCAAAAACTTGGCCGTCCCCCAGTTTCGCCATGCGGGGCAGAGCAAGACGAGCGGCGTGTCTCCGCTGTCGAGGTTCAAGGCAACTGCGCCGCCTCGTGATGAACCGACGATCACGTCAGGTTGATGTTGATCGTATTCGGCTTGGGCGGTGTGAACGGCCAGATCGAAATCGTCATCGTCCAGTGCAGGGTTAATGATTTCGTTCCCAGCATTCTTCAGGAAAGTCGGTTTGACACCACCGACGATGCTGTGCCAGCCGTGGAGGAAGAGGATTTTCATACTTTGGCTGCTCCCGGAATGTCCTGACCGACTTCCAAAAGCGATACACCAAAGTCCTCAAGTTTTTGGACAACCCTCTGCCTCGGTGTTTCAAGGCCGAAGCAAGCATACGCCTTGCCGTCAGCCTTGAACCAGAACAACGGTTCCGCAATCACTTCGCCGCCCTTGGTAAGCAATGGTTCTTGCGACACACGATGCCCACTCCACAAACTGACCAACCACTTGCGATGTTCGCCGCCGATGATATCTAGGATGTCAACGAGATCATCTTGAGGGCTGATCTCAGAGTCGATTTGTGGACGCTCGTGAATGTTGTCCAGACAGTCTTCGATTACGGCGTAAAGCTGCTTTGCGTCTCGGTTGCCCATTTTCTGCGAGAAGAGCGTCAGAATCGATCTTGCCCGAGTCATGGCGACATACAAATTGTTGGCGAGAATTCCTCGCTCGTTGGCTCTGTACTGATCCACACCGGGAATAATGATGACTTCGGAGTCATACCCTTTGAACGAGTGTGAAGTGGTCGCCAGCAGCATGTTACTGCTGCGTGCATACGGCTTGTTGGTTTGTACCGACAACTCAACGCCAAGTTCATCGAGAACGGGAACAACGTGTTTGTTGAGGTGAAATGGAATGTTTGATCCGTTGTAGAGCAGGCAAATGTCGGAGGGCTGAACCCCCTCTTCCTGAATCAACTCCCGGATGTATTCACCAATCGCCTCGAACTCTTGCTCCAGATTCATGTACTGGCGGAAAGATGGTTTTGGACCATCAATCTGATTGAATCTGACCGTCCACCATTCGCTCCCATTTCGCTCGGTGCGTTCGATCAATCCTCGGGTAACAAGTTCCTTGTGGTCTGAATTGTTCTCCGGTGGTTGCAGTCGATAAAGAACATTGAGAGCAAACTCAGTGATTGGCTTGGTGCTGCGGAAACTCTCTTTCATCACGGTCGAGCGTCCACGCATGTCCAAGCCGAGATCGGACCATGTGGGTGTTCCTCGTCCGTAAATGTTCTGAGCGTTGTCGTAGAAAATGTTAACCGACCGACTGTTTTCGTCATCATTGTCAGATTGACGAACGATTGAGGTCAGCAGCTTTAGCGTGTTTGGCCCCATGTCTTGTGCTTCGTCAATGAACAGAGCGTCACACCGTGGCTCGATGTCTTCGACCGACTTTCGGTCCAGAAATGCAGCGGCGGCAGCGTCGTAATCGAATTTGAAACTCTCTGCGGACAGTCGAGCCTCTGGCAGCAGGACATCCAGAATCTCCCGGATATGACGCAAAGAAACTCGATCCCATGGGAAGGGTTTGCCGCCAGTCTCGCTTTCCCATGCGGATTCAATCGAGTCACCAATCAGTGATTGTAAAGAGCGATTCGCAAACACTGCCCAGATGCGAATATTTGGTTGATCTCCAAGAAGCTTTACGGTCTGCATCAGCCAATTGGCCAACACAACGGTCTTGCCGCTGCCTGCCACGCCTCGCACAAGCCTCGGTTTTCCGTCAAGTTCCAGACCGCAAAGTCGTTGTTGCTCGTGGGACAGTACAGGCCGCAGTTCTTTGCGTTTTGAAATCTGGTAGCCGACAGAATTGGTTTCCTTTACGACAGATCCATTCGGTGGAACATACTGTGTCTTTACTGGCACCTCTTCCCAAATCAGCTTTGTTCCTCGTTTCCGCAAGACCCGAGGCGAAAGATGACGCAGCAGCGGTCGCAGGTAAGGCTCGTCCATCTCCGCTCGACTAGACAAGACGATAATGGCTTCACGAGATCGACTGAGTGCCACGTTGACCAGTCGTTTCCACTCGTCATACGGCCAGCTATAGCTGCCAGCATTCACCGTGTCAAAAATGATGACATCCGCTTCCGATCCCTGTTGGCTATGAACCGTGGATGCTGACCAAGAATGCAACTCGTTGGTCGCAAAGAAGGAGGCGATATCTTTAGCTTGAGCTTTGAACGGCGAAATGAACAAGCCATTCGATTCTCGCAGCGTTGGATCAGAGAAGAGACGTTTCAAAATCTTCGACGTAGCCATCCTTATCCAGCTTCGATTCCCCGGCCCACGTTCAGCACGAATTGTTGGCAGTTCCTCTCCGTCGTCATCCAAGACATACCAGATGGTTCTTGGTTGTTCATTAAGAACATCCGGCAAACGAAATGGGCGGTCGTTGACCTCCGGTGCCGTGATGAGAAAACCGTCGTACTGGTAGGTGGAAACGACATTGCAGACATCGCTGTGCATTCGCCGTTGTTCTTGCAGCACATGGACGCCGACTTCATCTGTTGTGATCGTCTCTAAATGACTTAGGCCGCTATTTGCCAGCCACGTCATCTGGCTGGTGGGCAGAATGCGGCTGATCCGGCTGATCGGTGCTAATTGTTTCGAGTCACCTACCAATACAACTCTACGACTAGCGAGCAGCGACAAGGCAGCAATTGCGGCTCGTGAAATCAAACCCGCTTCGTCAATGAACACCGTGGTAAACGGAGCATGACCATATTCGATGTTGTCCTTGACATCCTCGCACTTGAGGAAAGTGGTCGCTCGGAATGCGGTGCTGACCACTGCCCGAACATCCTTGTCCAGAAAATTGCGTTGGGCAGCGTCACGCATTTTCTCTCTAAGCTCTTTGATCTGCTTGCGGATCATTGCCTTTTCTTCAGAGCTTGTTGACCGAGCCAATTCAACCGAAAGTTCTTCGATCTGAGCAAGAAACTCTGTCTCCGTCCCTTTCAACATTGCTGTCAGGTCTTCGGATTCAAACTTCTGCAATGACGCTCCTTTGCCAATCCGCAGCAGGGAACCGCTGGCAAGTTCACCGGGGGCCACATCTTTCGCTGCACGACCGATGGCAATGGCCGCAGCGTCGGTTGCTCGATTAGTCGTTGAAACAACAAGGATTCGCTCACTCGGATCAGTCAGGACATTGGCAACTTGATGACCAGTCGTGTAAGTCTTGCCGGTCCCCGGTGGTCCCCAAAGAATGCTCCATGACTTGCCCCACCACGGCTTCAGCTTGGGAAGTCCGACATCTCGATAAGAATTAACATCCGGGTGAATTCCGCCTTCCGCAGCGGCGAGACGACTTGGCAACATCTCCTGAATCTGATCGAACGATGGCTCGTGAAAGACGGCATTCAGGAAAGCAAGAAACTCGAAGGGTCTAACGTAGAAGGAGCCCGTTGTTGGTGGATGCTCCGGGTTGGAGACACAAACAAAGATCCGGCCTGCGGCTTCATCAACTTCCAGAATCTCTCCCGACCAAAGAATCGAATCTTCGATTTCGAGATCGTCACTTTTCTCTTCAAAAAATGTCTTCTGATCGTCCGCAAACTCCTTCAGCAGCAGAGGCCGAAACGCAACCGCACCTTCCCACGTCCAATCGAACTCTACGGCGTGACCGACCTCCAAGATAAAGACGGTGCCGGTTTCGGATTCCGAAAGCAACTTCACTGACCGGCAGCGTAACCGTTTCCATTTGACGGAATCACGGTACTCACGACGAACAGCTTCCTTGGCATCGTCGAAGAGAGCCTCATCGGCATCAGGCAGATTAAGTCGAATCGGAAATCGGGCCAATTCGAAGGTATCTTCGAGCGGGTCGTCATCAAGTTCGTAATCATCGTCGGACATGGCCACAACCTACCGTTTGCGTTTTGTCGCTCCAGATTTCGACAGTAGGTCATCCATGGATTTATTATCGAGATCAGCGAAGGCTCGGAAAGCTTCGGGTCGTTCTCGAATTCGTTTGCGTATTGCCGAAGGCACTTTATCCGCCAGCAATAGCAGTTCATCCTCGTCGGCCTCAAGCTCGGCTGCCAACTTATGGATGAACTTTTCGGACGGGTAGTCGCCGAAGTGCAACCGCTCGTTCTCAACTTTGCTGATGTACGACACGCTGACGCCCACTCGTTCAGCGAGAACACGCTGGGTGAACTGCCGAGCCTCACGAAGCGTGCGGACACGTTCGCCAAATTGCATCGTCACTGTGTTCTTCTCCTGCTGGGAAGCCTGCCCCCCTGATTGCTTGCAACGCACCGACATCGTATGCTACCGGTACTTTTCAGTCAACTCGTCGTGAACTAGAGAGTCCGGAGAAAATAGCACCGTCCCGATGACACCGTACCACAGCCAATATTGGGCGCACCTGCTGACCCTCAAGGGAGCCGGTGGGACCATTGAGAACCTGACCCGTTCGATCTCGAACGCTCGGGTTGACCTCAATCCGCATCAAATCGATGCGGCCCTGTTTGCGCTGCGCTCACCGCTATCCAAGGGAGCCATCCTTGCCGATGAGGTAGGTCTAGGGAAAACCATCGAGGCGGGAATCGTCCTTTCCCAACGATGGGCCGAGCGAAAACGGCGTATCCTGCTGATCGTTCCCGCTACGCTTCGAAAACAATGGCAACAGGAACTTGACGAAAAGTTCTACCTCCCGTCGCTCGTTTTGGACGGTGCCATGTTTAATCGCTTGCGGAAGCAGGGCGAAACAAACCCCTTCATGCAAGACGACAAAATCGTCATTTGTTCCTACCACTTCATTTCAGCCAAGGCCCCCAGTGTTCAGGGAGTGCCATGGGACTTGGTTGTGATTGATGAAGCTCATCGCTTGCGAAATGTTTTCAAACCGCAAAGCAAGATGGCTCGCCGCATTGCCGACTCCATTGGACCGGCACACAAGCTCCTCCTGACGGCCACCCCGCTCCAAAACTCGTTGATGGAACTTTATGGGCTCGTCAGTATCATCGATGAACATGTCTTCGGAGATGCGGCATCCTTCCGTGATCAATTTGTTCGTACCGGAAGTGAAGCCGAGCGCAACAGCCAGTTGCGTAATCGACTGAATCCGGTCTGCATTCGGACTCTCAGAAAGCAAGTGGTCGAATACGTTTCCTACACGAAACGCATTCCCATTACTCAAGACTTCACGCCGAGTGACGACGAACATCAGCTATACGAGAGCGTTTCGGCCTTTCTCCAGCGAGAAAACCTCGTCTCCCTTCCTGCCAGCCAACGCCATCTCATCACGTTGGTTTTGAGGAAGCTACTGGCTTCATCGACATTCGCCATCGCCGGTACATTGCAGGGGTTGGTTGGCCGACTTCGTGCAATGCAGAAAGACCTGCCGAAACAACAGAATCAAACTGCTCTCGTGATTGAAGCAGTCGAGGAGAATTACGCCGACGACGATTCACTGCTGATCGACGAATCCGATTTCGAGTCGATTTGCGAACTCCAAGACGAGTGGGAACCAGATGAGGAAACCGATGGTGTTGCCGAGCAGGTAACATCAGCCGAGCCTGTTACAACGACTCAACCTCAAAAGACGCCAGCAAACACTGAGCAAGATTACATCGACCCCAAGCTACTTGAAGAAGAGCTTCAAGAACTGCTTGGCTTCTCGAAACTGGCAAGTCGAATCACGATCAATGCAAAGGGCGAAGCGTTGATACCGGCGCTGGAAATTGCCCTTCGCCGGGCCGCTGAACTGGGAGCCGAACGCAAGGCAGTCATCTTCACAGAATCTCGCCGAACCCAAACCTATCTTTTCGATCTGCTGTCAAAGAAAGGCTACGAGGGCGAGCTTGTCCTGATGAACGGATCAAACGCTGACCCGTTGTCCAAGCAGGTCTACGAAGACTGGTTGAAACGGCACGCCGGTCAGGAGTGTGTCAGCGGCTCAAAGGCAGTAGACATCAAAGCGGCGATTGTTGAAGAGTTCAAGGACCGGGCATCGATCCTGATTGCCACGGAAGCTGCTGCTGAGGGTGTTAACCTTCAATTCTGCTCATTGGTCGTCAACTTTGATTTGCCGTGGAATCCGCAGAGGATTGAACAACGCATTGGTCGTTGTCACCGCTATGGCCAGAAGCATGACGTAGTGGTCGTTAACTTCCTGAACCGTCGCAATCAAGCAGACGAGCGAGTCTTCGAAATCCTCAGTGAAAAGTTCACGCTTTTCGATGGTGTGTTCGGAGCAAGTGATCAGGTCTTGGGGGCACTGGAATCGGGTGTCGATATCGAACGACGAATTGCCGCTGTCTACCAGACATGCCGAAACCCGGCTCAAATTGCGGCGGCGTTTGATCAGTTGCAATCAGATCTTGATGCTCAGATTCAAGTTCGCATGGACGACACTCGCCAAGTTTTGCTGGAAAATTTCGATGAAGAAGTGGCAGCACGTCTGAAAGTTCATCGAGACAAGACACTGGAGAGTCTTGGAGAACGAGAACGATGGCTGCTGAATTTGACTCGCAGCGAACTGAACGGGGACGCCACCTTTGATCCCAATGAACCTCGGTTCAAATATCAAGGCAAGGTTGCCCATTCCGGTTACTACCACTTCGACTGGAGGAAGGCGAACGAAAACGGTGACGCCTTCTATCGGCAAGGGCATCCGTTGGCGACCGCCATCATTGAAAGTGCGATTCAGCGAAAGTTGGATTCTGCCACGTTGAACTTTAACTATTCGGCTTACGGATCGGTCGTGAGTGTTCTGGAGCCGTTACTTGGTCAATCCGGTTGGTTGGAATTGTCAAAGCTGACGATCAACTCGCTCGACGTGGAAGAATTCCTGCTGCTAACTGGCGTGACCGATGATGGGACCGTGCTGGATGCCGATGTGTGCGGCAAGCTATTGTCGATTCCCGCTACGGTTGAGGATTCCGTTGCAGGATCGTTGCCTGATTTATCTGCCAGTCGTGACACGGAAATGACCAAACGTGTCAGGGAAGTAGAACAACGTAACATGAAGCACTTCGACGAAGAGGTGCTGAAGCTTGATCACTGGTCGGACGACTTGAAGCAGGGCTTGGAACGGGAAATCAAGGAACTCGACAAAGAGATCCGTGAAGCTCGCAAGGTGGCCGCATTGGCGGCTTCGTTGGCAGAGAAGCTGGAAGCACAGAAACAAATTAAATCACTCGAATCGAATCGCAAAGAGAAACGCAAACGGCTTTACGAAGCACAGGACGAGATCGACAATCGCCGAGACGAACTGATCGGACAGATCGAGGTTCAGCTTGGCCAACAGAAGTCTGTCTCAAATCTGTTCACGATTCGTTGGGCATTGAACTGAATTCACCGACAGGACGGAATTTAATGGCACGGAAACAAAAACTTGAACTGACGTGGATCGGCAAAGAAACCCGACCCAAGTTGGAGCCACGCATTTTTCTTGAAGACTCAGGCTGGTCGTATCACGCTTCGCACCGAGTCGGTGACAGCGACCTATTCGACAATCGGTTAATATTCGGCGACAACCTGCTGGCGTTGAAAGCGCTAGAGCAAGAGTTTTCGGGAAAGGTGAAGTGCATTTACATCGATCCTCCATTTAACACGCAACAAGCATTCGAGCATTACGACGACTGCTTGGAGAATTCCTTATGGCTCACGCTTATGGCGGAGAGACTTCACATTTTGCGGGGCCTTCTCTCGGAAGACGGGTTGATTTGGATTCATCTTGACGACAATCAAGTTCATAGGTGCAAATGTGTTTGTGATGAAATTTTTGGACCAGATCAATTCATCAGTTCTGTGATATGGGAGAAATCAGACAGCCCACGGATGGATGCGGATTTCTTCTCGTCTCGGCACGACACGATTCTCGTATTTGCAAAGAATCGAGACACAGCCACTATCAATCGCTTTCCTGCGGACGATGACGATATCCCGGAGCACTACAACCGAACGGATGATTCGAACCGCCGATATTACACGAAGCCACTCCGGGCAATGGGTGGCCAAGGTGACACAAGAAAGGCTCGTCCGAATCTTTATTTCGGGATTGAGGCGCCAGATGGATCAATGATCTATCCGAAGAAGCAGGATGGAACAGATGGTGCGTGGCGTTGGGGTGAAGAGAAGGTCAAGAACGAAGCAGATCGCATCGAGTGGGTTGATGGGCGCAATGGATGGACGCCGTACTACCGAATTTATGCCGAAAATCGTCGAGAGCGACCACCCGAAACAATTTGGTTTCACGAGGATGTGGGGAGCAATCGAACGTCGAAGGCTGAAGTAAAAAAGCTGCTTCCAAAGGAAGTTGCATTTGGAACACCCAAGCCTGAGAAGCTTTTAGAAAGGGTCATTCATATCTCGACGAATCCGGGCGATTGCGTTTTGGACAGCTTTGCTGGTTCTGGAACCACTGGGGCTGTTGCCCATAAGATGGGCCGTAGATGGGTAATGGTGGAGCTAGGTGAACACTGTCATACACACTTGATTCCACGCCTGAGAGAAGTCATCGACGGAAATGACCAAGGTGGAGTATCCTCAGCTAATCAGTGGAAGGGCGGAGGCGGATTCCGCTACTACACTCTCGGCCCTTCACTCCTTGAAGAAGATGAATTCGGCAATTGGATCATCAACAAAAAGTACAACCCCGAAATGCTTGCCGAGGCGATGTGCAAGCTAGAGGGATTTACTTACGCCCCGAGCACGGACTTCTACTGGCAACACGGTCATTCGACTGAAACGGACTTCATTTATGTCACCACCCAAACACTGACCCGTGAGCAGTTGGTGAAGCTCAGCGATGAAGTTGGCCCGAACCGTTCCCTGCTCATTTGTTGCGGTGCCTATCGCATTCGCAAGGTGGAGGATTTCCCGAATCTGACGCTCAAAAAGATTCCACTCGCAGTCATGTCGAAGTGTGAATGGGGCAAGGACGACTACAGCCTTGAAATCAAGGCACTTCCCGATGCTCCCGAACCTGAACCGGATGAGTTCGAAGAAGTCCTCCAAGATTTACCCAAGAACAAACGAAAGGCACGCAAAGTGTTGGACCAGCAAGCATCTCTGTTTGCGTTGGAGGATGCAGAATGAACCAGCACACCAATGCAATCGCCAATCGACTTAGCCTCCGCCAACCTCAGCGTGATTCGCTGGAGATTCTGGCCCGTATCTGTGAGATCATCGACCTCGACAAATCCGCCGATGTCGCACAACAGCTTGAAATCATCAAGTCTGAGTTTCCCACGGTTGAAGACTTCGAACGTGACTTCCCGTCCTTGTGCTTCGCACTGGCTACGGGTGTTGGCAAGACTCGTTTGATGGGTGCCTTTATCGCCTATCTGCATCGAGCCGAGAAAGTTCAACACTTCTTTGTATTGGCACCCAACCTGACGATCTATCGCAAGTTGATTGCCGACTTCACACCCGGCACGCCAAAATATGTTTTTCAAGGTATCCACGAGTTTGCCACTCGCCCGCCGCAAATCATTACCAGCGACAACTACGAGAGCGGTGTCGGTGTTCGCAACGATGGTGTCGATGCTCGTGGGCAACGCCTGATGTTTGATGATTCCCCTATTCACATCAATATCTTCAATATTTCCAAGATCAACTCGGAGGTCCGTGGAGGAAATTCGCCCCGAATCAAGCGACTGAACGAGTACATCGGCGACAGCTATTTTGCATATCTGGCTGGTTTGGATGACCTTGTGTTGTTGATGGACGAATCACACCGCTATAGGGCGAGTGCCGGTGTCAACGCCATCAACGAACTCAAGCCGATTCTGGGACTCGAATTGACGGCCACACCTCAAGTCGAGAGAGGGACGAAGACTGAAAAGTTCAAGAACGCCATCTACAGCTATCCGTTGGCGTCGGCTTTGACAGATGGGTTTATTAAACAGCCATCCGTCGCCACCCGAGAGAACTTCAACGCCAGCAGTTACGACGAGGACGGACTGGAGAGCCTCAAGCTGAAGGATGGCATCATCGTTCACGAAGAGACCAAAGTGCAACTGGAAGTCTACGCTCGTGAAAACGGTGTCCGACGAGTCAAGCCGTTCATGCTGGTCGTCGCCAAGGACACCGAGCACGCCAACGCATTGATGGCGACAATTGAATCGAAGGACTTCTTCGATGGTGCCTACAAAGGAAAAGTCATCACGGTTCATTCCAAGACCAAAGGTGACGAGAAAGATGAAGTCGTCGAGCAACTACTGACGGTCGAAGACCCCGCCAACCCGGTCGAGATTGTCGTCCACGTCAACATGCTGAAAGAAGGTTGGGACGTTACCAATCTCTACACCATCGTCCCGCTTCGCAAAGCCGATTCCCGCACGTTGGTCGAACAATCCATTGGTCGTGGATTGCGCCTGCCTTACGGCAAGCGAACCGGCAACGCAGCGGTAGATCGACTGACCATTGTGGCCCACGACAAGTTCCAAGAGATCGTGGATGAAGCTAACCGGGGTGATTCGATCCTCGTGACGGGAGTGGTCATCGGCAAGGACATCCCGGAAAAGAAGTCGAAGGTTGTCGAAGTCGTCTCCAAGGCCGTGCAAGTCATTACGGGCCAAACGGGCACCGGATCAGACACAACGAAGCAGAAGCCACTCTTCACTGACAAGCGTGAGGTCGAAGTGGCCACGACAACGCTGGACATTATCAAACAGGAATTTGAACGGCTGCCAAGATCATCGGATTTGAACTCACCGGAAGTGCGAAAAGAGTTGGTTGCCAAGGTCAAGGAAAAGATCAAAGTGCCACAGGCACAATTTGAAGGAATGGAAGACAAGCTTGAGGACAAGCGAGTTGAGGAAGTCATTACGAAGACGACGGAAACCTACGTCGCCATGACGATTGACATTCCTCGCATCACACTTGTCCCGACCGGCGATAAAACCTGCGGTTACAAGGACTTTGACCTCGACGCCGGCAGCATCAACCAGCAGCCGATGGCGAACAACATTCTGATTCAAACACTGCGTGAGAATAAGCAAACTCGCTTACTCAGCCTCGCATCTGACACGGAAAAGAAGCTTGAAGACTATTTGGTCCGGGGCCTGATCGACTACAACGACATCAGTTACGACGACGACGCCAAGTTGCTGTACAAGCTGAGTGGTCAACTGATCGACAAGCTTCGAACGTACCTGACTGACGAAGCAGATATCCGCAACGTGTTACTGGCCTACAATCCACAATACGTTCGTCTGATCCACGCTCAGATGCAGGAACACTTCGTCGAGGAAGCAACCGATTACGAGGTCCACGTCAGCGCTGGTTTCAACGTCCTGCGAATGAGTGCCTTCAACGCACCCGAAGATGAAACCCCTCGGCCATTTCGGCAGCCTGTTGACGAAAAGAAGAACATCCGTTCGATGCTCTTCGGCGATTTCGATAAGTGTCTGTTCCCCGTGCAGAAGTTCGATTCAGACACCGAACGTCGTTTTGCGGTCGTTCTTGAAAACGACAAGACAGTCAGCAAGTGGGTTAAACCCAACAAAGGCACGTTCCAAATCCACTACAGCGGTGATGCGAACTATGAACCCGACTTCGTTGCCCAAACCGACGATGGCTACTATCTCTGCGAGCCGAAGGATGAAAGGGAAGTCAACGACGAAGTAGTCCAGACGAAGGCCCGAGCGGCTGCCGAATGGTGCAAACACGCCAGCACGGTTGCGGCCGAGCCATGGCACTACCTGCTAATCCCGCACACCGCAGTTGACGAAACCAAGTCCCTAGCAAGCTTGGCGGCACAGTACACGGTTCATCCCCAGTAAACACAACATCTACTTAAACGAGACATAACGACATGGACAGAGGGGCACACTTCCGGCACTGCGACTTTCAGGTTCATACGCCAAGAGACCTAAATTGGGATGGCGAACGTCCTGTGACCGAAGAGGAACGGTCAGATTATGCCAAGCGTTTCATCAAAGCTTGTCGTGATAAGGGATTGGATGCGGTAGCCATTACTGACCATCATGATTTTGGCTTCTTTCCGCATATTCGAAAGGCTTCACGAAATGAAGTTGATGAGGCGGGAGCCCCAGTACCGGAGGAAGATCGCATCACCGTGTTCCCCGGCATGGAGTTAACACTGGGCATCCCTTGCCAAGCCCTATTGATTCTCGATGCTGACTTTCCGGTCAACTTGCTTGCCGCCGTTTGCAACGCATTGACGATCACGCCCAATGATGCGGCAGAGATAAAGCACGCTCAAATACAACGACTCGACAATTTTCGTGACCTCAGAGAACTACATGCACGGCTCGATGAGCATGACTTTATTCGTAGGCGCTATATCATCCTCCCAAATATAAGTTCGGGCGGTAAGCACACTCTGCAACGTGAAGGGTTTCTGGCGCATTATAAGTCGATGCCCTGTGTCGGTGGCTACTTGGATGGACCTGTTAAACAACTGGGGGTCGGTGATCGGCGGATTTTGGATGGATTGGTTTCAGAATACGACAACAAGCCTCTCGGCATTTTCCCCACGTCGGACAACCGCCAGCATGACTTCGGTGTCCTCGGCGACCATACCGCATGGGTGAAATGGGCTCAGCCTACGGCTGAGGCACTTCGGCAAGCGTGTCTTGCTCGTTCTACTCGCATTCTGCATGAGGCACCTCAACTGCCCTCCCTTGTGATTGAGTCACTTCACGTCTCGAACAGCAAGTTCATGGGACCGATTGATCTCTACTTTAACGCCCAATTCAATTGCCTCATCGGAGGTCGAGGTACTGGTAAATCAACACTACTGGAATATGTCCGCTGGGGACTATGCGACCAACCGATCAAAGTGACGGATCTTGATGATGTGCCGGATTACCAGACGAAGAGAAACACACTGATCAACAACACGCTCAAGCCATACAACGCAACGGTGGACGTTCACTTTAGCATTAACGGCGTAAAGCACATTGTGCGGCGCAAAGCTGAAAGTGGTGACGTATCGCTTAAGGTAGGCGATGATGGCTTCAAGGACGTGCGAGAAAAGGATGTGAGGGAACTACTTCCCCTTCACGCATACAGTCAAAAGCAGTTAAGCGCTGTCGGTGTGAGGAACGAAGAACTTCTGCGATTCGTTGAGTCTCCGATACGAAGTCGTTTGAACGAAATTAAGAGTCTCGGCGGTGACCATGTTGCTCGAATTCGAAACAGCTATTCGCAAGTACGAAGGAAAAAGTCGCTTTCCCAAGACATCGCACGGCAAGAGGTCGAACTGGCATCGTTGGAGAAGCAACTTAGTCAACTTCAGAAAGGGCTGAAGGGGCTATCCGATGATGACAGAAAGGTGCTCGATGATCACAAACTCTATCTAAATGAAAAAAGCACTTTCGAGACTTGGGGCCGCAATATCGAGAAGCTGCGACAAGTTGTAAGCGCTGCAAAAAGCGAATTGAGTGCGTTGCCGTCCAGCATTGGAGATGAGGATGCGATGCCGAACAAGGATGATTTGTCGAATTCACACACTGTCTTGTCCAGTCTCTTCTCATCGGCAAGGCAAAAACTCGATGAAGCGGAGAATTTGTTCGCTGAAGGAGAGGACGACTGGAGACGATACACATCCTTTAAGCGAGACTGGCAAGCTAAGTTTGACGCCCATGAGAAGCAATACGAGGCGGTTAAGGAACGAGCGGTTGAGCACGAATCTCTGCTAAAGCAAATTTCGTCAGTTGAGGGTCGATTGAAGACGCTCAAGGAAACGATTTCTCATCGAAAAACCGACTTGGAAAGCCATGGAACTCCCGAAGTCGAATACGAGTCCGCCCGAAGCCAGTGGATGGATCTCTTCCGCCAGAAGGCCGAATTGCTTGACGAAAGATGCCGGGAACTAACGGAACTTTCTGGAGAGATGATTCTTGCCACGTTAAAGCGAGGTGGTGGTGTCAAAGTCGTCCTTGAAAAACTTCAGACGCTATTGGAAGGCACAGGGATTCGCACGCAGGCCAAGAAACTCGAAGACCTCTGTAGTGCAGTCTCGGAAGCTGAAGATTGTCCGGGCCAGTGGCAGGCGGTGCTGCATGATCTCCAATTGCTGTCTGAAATTGATTTTGATGATGCTTCCGATCCAGATATTCCCGCTTGTCCCACACTTTCTGCGGCAGGCTTCAGCAACTCCGATATTGAGAAAGTTGCGAAAAAGCTAACAACCGACAACTGGCTTGATTTGTCGTTGCTTGAGTTGGAGGACACGCCGACGTTTCAGTATCGAGTTCGAGAGGGTGAGTACGTTCCGTTTGTTGACGCTTCCGCTGGACAACAAGCAACCGCACTGCTTCGTGTTCTTCTCAATCAAGTTGGACCACCACTGGTTATAGACCAGCCGGAAGACGATCTCGACAATCAAGTGATCCTTGAAATCGTCGAGGAGATTTGGGCAGCAAAGAAGAACCGACAAATCATTTTCTCAAGCCATAACGCCAACGTGGTCGTCAACGGAGATGCAGATCTGGTTGTGTGTTGTGATTATCGCACAACCAGTGATCAGTCCGGTGGCAAAATTAAGTGCGAGGGTGCGATTGACATTCCTGACATTCGTAGCGAGATCACTCAAGTCATGGAGGGCGGTAAAACAGCCTTCCTCATGCGGCAGGATAAGTACGGTTTCTAACGTGTCACCGGTTTCCGTTCTGGCAACCCAAATACGACTCAGTGTTTTGAAGGTTAGGTTGATTGATGATTATTCTCGCTGCCACATCGAATGACAAAGGAAAGCAACTTGAGACGTTGACTATGAATCTTTTGCGCCACCGTGGATATGAAAACTGCACGACAAATGTGATGGCCAATGGTGCCGAGATCGATGTCCGAGGCGAACTGCCATTGCCCGGCCTCGGTACAACACGACACCAGAAATTGATTTGTGAGTGCAAAGCCCACAAATCAGTCATGGACATGACCCAATGGTGCAAGTTTTTGGGAAAAGTATTCCACCAAGAGGCGTGTACGGAATCGGAAGTTGCGGGATGTTTCGTCTCGTTATCGGGCGTGAACGGACACGTTCAGGGCAATTACGACGAACTGTCAGGCCACAGAAAGAACATCTCTCTGTTGCACGGCGACGAATTGCTGAAGCTCATTGCTGAGATAATCCCATTTATCGCTTTGGCTGAAATAAGTCGCCGGGCGAGAACGCTGACTGATCGCACGGCATCTAGGTTTGAGCCTGCATATCACAACGGTCAAATGTTTTGGATCATCGTCTTCTCAGGTGGAGAATTCACAATACTGTCAGCGGAGGGTGTGGCGATTGAGGCTGCACTTGCTGCTGGGTTCGCAGCGATGGTCGAGACCGAGCTTGATGTCTCATCCTACATCGATATTCAACAAGAAGCACAGGCACGACACAGATCGACTTTGGCGCAAATCTTCGTGGTTGCAACGCTCTTCGAGAACGATGGCTCGATCAATGGAATTGACGACTTTTCGCAGATCGATGACTTTTCATCATCCGAGTTGAAGGACGCAGCACAGAAGCTCATCGATGAGGGACATTTGAAGACCGATGATGATGGTAAATGCTCGATACCGATTCGAAAAATGGAAGATGGTGATCTGATCGCACCTGAGATATTTCGCATTCTTTTTGCGGATCGATTCCCGGTAAGTGTTCTTCATTCGGAGTTCTATCAGCGTCATCTAAACCCAGCCTTCATTAACGAAGTATGCAAGATACAAGCTGAACTTTATCTCACGGAAGCGGAGATCGAAGAGATCTTGACCTTGTTCCGGTTGTCACCTTCTGCGGTTGCTCAGTCATTGCATCCGATGCAAATGATCGTAACCGGGAGGCAACAGGCCACGTCGAATCAATCTATTGACCGATTTCATCAAGACTATTTCCATCAAGTTGCACTTGAATCGTTGAAGCGAGACTTTCGCAACCCATCCCTCGCTGGATTTTTTCACGAGCATAGAGGTATGCGTGAGTTGGAAACTTCGACCAAGCTGATCTTGAAAAGCGAAAAGGGAATTGAGCAGCAGGCAGAGTTTGTCGAACGGGTTGGCATCGGACGCCTTGGCGATTCGCTTGGCGGAGGATTGGCACATATTGCTTTGCTTAAAACAGCCCCTCAACCATGGGATCAAGCGATGAAGAATGACGATGGCAGTGAACCGCAAGGCTCTTCACCAATTTCGGATGCAAGTGTCAGTGAATTGGAAACTAGAGGCTAAGCGTGTCAGCAATTGGATGGGTCGATTTTTCATCAGAACATCGTGATAAGGTCAAGTCGGTTATCGACCTGCTCTCCACTCCCGGTGTGATTGATGAACTTGGAATCGGCGTAGTCCGAGATTCCTTTTCGGACTCTCTCTTCCCCGGCGTTTCCACGATCCAGACACGGGCCAAATACTTCCTGACCGTTCCCCGGATCTTCAAGGATTACGAAAGACTTCCGGCCCACAAGAGGCGGCGTCGGAAGTTAGCAGACTATCTGAATGAGCACGAAAACCTCTGCATGGAAGCAATGGTCGGCAATCATCAGGACGATCCGCAGGATGGGATCATCGGTGAATCATTCGCCAACAAACAGGGCGAGGTTCAGCGGAAACCTTCGTCCGCCTACTGGACGGGAATCCGGCAATTTGGATTGATCAAGACCAACCTGTCGCTTCAGGTTTTCAGTCGCAAGTTCGCCAACCCGGATCAACCTCTACTGGACTTGGTACAGGGAACCGACAAAACCAAAGGCGATGACCCTGACGCCACCGAACAGGCGAACGCAACAATCAACGGCCCCGCCTACGACGAGGACTGGATCGAGAATCTGACGGTCCACTTGTCGCAAGAAGAGGCATCATTTCTTTCGAGACAAATCGAAGCTCGTGTACCGATGTGTCTGCTGGGGCAAATTCTGCTGGACAGCGACGTGCGAAAACAGTTCCTCGATCTTCCGAACGACTGGAATTTCACGACACTGGCGGACGAAGCTCCGTTTCTCAGTCAATTCCCCGGCGACCTTCAGATGATCATTGCCGCTGCACGGGACTTTTGGCAACTCATGTGTGGCGCTCACATCCGTTACAACTGCCTGCTGCAAGGGCGGCATGGAACGAGCGCTTTGCGGGAAGAATTTGAAGGTGAATGGGACGAATGGAAGGCTGAATTGGCTTCTTTCGACTGGGACCGTTGGGATACCGGATTCTTGTGGGAGTTAGCCAAACATCACCATCGCCGAGTGCGGGAGCATACGATCCGCTTCGTGGAGTCATGGATCGAAGGCATTCGTGACGATCAGCCAGTTGCCACACTGGATGAGCTTGTGACTCGTCAAGAGCGGTTCAACAAAAAGTCCCGTGCTCGTTTGAATCCAACCGCCGAAGAGAGCGTTGGGAAATGGGTCGGCATCGCTGACCTAAACTATCGATTGAGTCAGGCAAGGACGATTATCAGTGACATACATCGGGGCCTGACAGCATCGGAGGGCGACGATGCTTGACATTAAAAAGCACCGACTGGATTACGGTGCGATGCTGATCCCGCCGCCCGGCTACCGTCTCGCCAAGGCCGTTGCAGCCACATACACACTGGACCTGAACACGCTGCTCTCGATTCCGGTTGCACTATTCTTTTCGCAAACGCTTGAAGGAAACTTCGATGCGGAGCGAGTACAACTTCTCGAAGCTATTCAGCGGTGTCCCGATGTGCTGCGGATCTACCATCAGCGAGGCAAGATCCACGTTCCCCGAAAGCACAATCGTCTCTACGGACTGCTTGAGCCTTGTGTGGTTGGAATTCTGCCTGATGACGCCTACACCGCCTTTCACCCGAAGGTCTGGGTGCTTCGTTACGAACACGATCACGAACCCACGATGTACCGGGTGATCGTTCTCAGTCGCAATTTGACTTACGACCGAAGCTGGGACATTGCTGCGCACCTCGATGGTGAAGTGACCGAAGAGCGACAAAGCAAGAATGCGCCTTTAGTTTCCTTCGTCAAGCATCTGATCTCCTACGAAGGGTTCGACGGTGACCGCAAGTTTGTCGCTGATCTGCGAAAGGTCCAGTTCAAGACGCCAAATGGATTCAATCAGAATTTCTTTTTTCATCCGGTTGGCGTCAATGGCTACGAGAACCCGATTACTACGCAAACCGGAAGTCGTGCCCTTTGCATTAGCCCATTCGTTCACGACGAAGCGATTCATACCCTTTGGGAGAACGTGTCCGACGAGTTGTTGCTTTTCGGATGCCGGGAAGAACTCAGACGACTCAAGCCAGAGACTCTGGAAGATGTCCGGGCGTTTTGCATTTCGGATTTGATCGTTGACGGAGAAAGTGTTGAGCAAGGGGAAGACGGCGAAGGCGAACAATTGGAGCAAAACCTCCATGCCAAGCTGTATGTGTATCAAGGAGAATCAAGCCGCAACCAGTGGTTCCTTGGCTCGGCGAACGCAACGAAAGCTGCTCTTGAACGAAACATCGAGTTCATTCTGGAGCTTCGTGGCACGGGCGCAGCGGTACAGCTTGATCAACTGAAAGACGAGTTGCTGGGCAAGGACGAGCAAGGCGGAATTTTCCAACAATACGAACCACCTGACGAGCCTGTTGACGACACCGAGATCAAGAAGCTCGAAGAGAAACTTCGGCTCTTGGAGTTTGATCTCCTGAAACATTTGGAAATCAACACCGCAGAAGTCAGGCCGTCCGAGAATGAGGCCAACTACGACCTTCATTTGGTCCTTGATCCGGGCTCTCGAAAGTGGCCGGGTCTATCGGTCAGACTATCTCCCTTCAACTCGGATGGGATTGGTCCCGAGGAACTGAGTCCCGGACGTATCAGCAAACTCGTCTTCGGAAACATTAACGAAAGTAATCTCAGTCGATTCCTGCGGTTTGAAATTTGGCAGGGCTCTGAACGATTGAGGGCCTTCTTGATGAAAGTTGAGATCGATGGGATTCCTGAAAGCCGAGTCAGCCGAATATTGAAGAGCATCATCAACAGTCGAGATCGCTTTTTCGAGTACCTGCGGTTTTTGTTGGCAGACGACCTGAACAAAGATCCGGTTGGCGCAGATCCCGGTGATGACGGGGGAAATACAAACAGCGACGGCGAGAGTGTCTGGGACACTTCCATCCCGATCTTTGAGCAACTGTTGCTGGCAGCGTCTCGTTCTCCTCAGCGTTTGCAGGCAATAGATGAAGTGCTTCAGCAGCTTCGTAAGGAGGAGGGAGAAGAGTCCGACAGCAACGTCATTCCGCATGAGTTCTTGGAGTTCTGGGCGGCGTTTAAGCAGATCGTTCCTCAGTCATCACGGAGGAAGCGATGAACACGCCGACTCCTGCTGACGAATTCGTCAAACGAAGTATTGATTCATTGAAGGATTTTCAGCGTGCCACCGTCAAAGTTGTCTACGACAATCTCTTCAAGAACGGGCAGCAGCGGATGCTGGTTGCTGATGAGGTCGGCCTTGGAAAGACCATCGTTGCCAAGGGAGTGATTGCTCAACGAATCAAAGAGAAGATTGAGGCTGGTGATGACACACCACTCAAGGTGACGTACATCTGCTCAAATCAGATCATCGCTCATGAAAATGTTGGCAAGTTGGACATCTTCCCTGATCAGCGGTCACATGATCGTTTCGCCAGCAGACTAACCTACTTGGCATTTGAGCCCGAAGGCGGTGAAGAAGGCGTTCTTCGACTCAACACGCTGACACCGGGAACGTCCTTTAATAAAGGAAGCAGCACGGGGCAGCAAGGCGAACGGAGAATTTTGTATTCTCTTTTGATGCAAGACGATCAACTCGGTCAATGTGGCAAACCGTTGTCTGCAATGCTGCGTGCAAGTGTCCAGAAAGCCGCTAGTGTTTGGTTTGATGAGCTTGATTCCGAACGAGACAAACCGTGTGGTTACGCTCTCCGACCTTGTTGCCACGAGCGTTTTCTTAAAGCAATCAAGAATCGGGTGTTGAAGTATGTCGAGTGCCCGCTGTTCGAGCATCTCGGCATCTTCAGATCCATTTCTCTTTACGATGCCGTTGTTGAATTCTCCAAGCTTTTGACATTGAAGAACTTGGGCCAGTACCGTGAGGGTTCTGATCATCTTGTTCAAGAACTGAAGGACGCTTTGTCCGAAGTCTGTGTCGATTACATCGATGCCGACATTTACATTCTCGATGAGTTCCAGCGATTCAAAGAGCTTGTAAATCGTGAAAGTGAGTCTGACGCCGCCGATATCGCTCGGCGAATTTTTGGCAAAGCTGAAGCCCGGATTCTTTTGCTGTCTGCGACTCCCTTCAAAGCCTACACGGGTGATTCTCCTTGGGAGAGCGGCGAAGAACACTACAAGGAATTCCGCACGATCCTTGGGTTCTTGTTCGACGGCGATGAAACTGCTTTGGATGACTACGAGGAACACCGACAAGCGTTGTTCAAACAGTTGCTTGAATTGGGGGCCAAGACAGGAGAGATCGACACGAGCCACCGAGACTCAGTACAGAACGTCCTGCGACGAGTGATATGTCGAACTGAACGGCTCAGCGTATCGGATGACTTCAATGCGATGACCGTGGACAAGTGGCAGTCGCATCCCTTGCAGGTTTCGGCAGGTGATATTCAGAACTTCATTGCTACCGATAATGTCGTCCGCTACCTCAACGAAACAGAGGATCGAGCCATTCAGCCGCTACATGCACCGGTCGAGTTTTGTAAATCAGCACCGTTCCCACTCTCCTTTCTCGATGATTACAAGTTGAAGCATCAGATTCGAGCGAGAAAGCAGGAGCCAGAGGTTCGAACTCAGTTGCGAGCCAATCCCGCAGCATGGATCAATCACCGGAACGTGAATCGCTACGCATTGGAGTTCAACGGAAACGGCTCCATCGCTAACAATGCCAAACTCAGTCAGGTACTTGAGGAGGTGCTCGGCAGGAATGGTGAGCAATTGCTGTGGGTTCCACCGAGCTTACCTTGCTATCCGCTTGAAGGCGTGTTTGCTGATTCTGTTGGGTTCTCGAAGACGCTTATTTTCTCCGCATGGTTGATGGTTCCCCGAATGCTGTCGTCGCTGATCTCCTACGAGATCGAGAGGCGGACTATCGGTAACGAAGAGTCGATAGACGCCCAAGAGCAACGAGACCGAAAATATTTCCATGCGAAGAATGAGCGACGGCATCCGATTCCACAATTGGTATTCTCACAGAAGAAATCCGATGCTGGCGAATCGGCGAACAACCTGTCGAACTTCGCATTGCTTTATCCCTCGCAAACCTTGGCTGGTTTGTTTGATCCTGATGCGGAGTTGCTTGAGAACCGATCACTGAACGAAATTCGGAATGAGATCGCAGCCAAAATAGATCAGTTGATCGAGGATGCAGAACTCAAGCGATTCGGGAACACGACCGGTGAATCTGACCGATGGTATTGGGCGGCTCCGCTATTGCTTGATCGTCGAACTCCGTCGATCAATAAAGATCTCAAGGAGTGGCTAAAGGGCGTCTACGAGACCGACGATTCATTGTTCTTCGGTTCGAAAAAAGAAGACAGCCAGCAGAAGGAAGAAAGTAGCTCCAAGGAAAAGCACTTTGAGGAGTTTACACAGTGCTTTGAAAATCCGCTTGAAGCTGGTCTTGGCCCTTTGCCATCCGATCTATCTCAGGTGCTTGCGGACATGGCGATTGCAAGTCCAGCGATCACGGCGCTGCGAGGCGTGTCCCGGAACTTCGGAGACGAATACTACTTCCGAACGCTGTTCGCTTTCGACATCGCTAACGAGTTCCTGAGTCTATTCAACAAGCCCGAATCCATTGCAGCGGTTCGATTGAGTACCAACCGGGCGGTCTACTGGCGACGAGTCCTTGAATATTGCGTGGATGGTGGCCTGCAATCAGTTTTGGACGAGTTCTTTCATGTGCTGAAGGCAGACTGCCCGACAATCTGGGATCTTTTTCACCGACTTGTTGATTCCATGAATCTTGGAACCGCCTCGATCAAAGTGGATGATCTCAAGAGCTTCCTCAATGGCAAGCGTCGAAACATGCGTTGCCACTATGCCGTGGATCTGGGCAACCAAAGGGTCGAAACAGACGATGGGAAAAAGCGAATCAGGGGGATTCGCCAGAACTTCAATTCGCCGTTCCGTCCATTCGTGTTGGCGACGACCTCAATCGGTCAGGAGGGACTCGACTTCCACGCCTATTGCCGCAAGATCGTTCACTGGAATTTGCCAACAAACCCAATCGACTTGGAGCAGCGTGAGGGTCGCATCAACCGTTTCAAGGGACTGGTGATACGTCAGCAAATCGCCGCCAAATACGGCGGCCTCTTGACCGAAGGGTTGCTGAAAGATTTTCGAGTATGGGATGCGTTGTTCGAACTTGCGGACGATCATGAGCGCAAGGAAACAGGAAAATGTGAGTTGATTCCATTCTGGCATGTGGAAGCCGATCACTTCCAAATCGAGCGGATCATTCCTTTCTACCCGTTCAGTCGAGACCGAGCCAAGTTGTCCACACTCCTAAAAACCTTGGCCCTCTACCGCCTTGCCTTTGGCCAACCCCGCCAAGCTGAACTTGTTGAGCATCTACTGACAAATATATCCGAGTCACGCATCACGGAGATTCGTGACAAGCTGATGATCGTTTTGAGTCCGATCAGCTACTTAGCCGAGCATGAGGCTCAAGTCGTACCGAATCAATAATGAAGTCCAAAGAGAATGCAGGTTCAAGTAATGGCAATTCCAGATTTCCAATCGATCATGCTCCCGTTCATGCAAGTTCTCAGCGATGAAAAAACGTGGACAACAAAAGAGTTGACGGAACAACTTGCCGTTCATTTCAAACTTTCAGAAGCAGAACGCCATCAATTGCTCCCGAGCGGACAGCAAGCGATCTTTACAAACAGAGTCGCTTGGGCAAAGACGCATTTGAAAAACGCAGGCTTGATCCTCAATCCAAGTCGAGGAAAGGTAAACATAGCGGATGCTGGCCTTAGAATATTGAATCAAAAACCCACAATCATCAACTGTAAGGTTTTGAAACAGTTTCCTTCGTACTTGAAATTCATCGGTGCCAAGAAATCAGATGATGACACAGTGGATACTTCAGATGATGCTGACGAAGGTGAAGCCGAAAACACAAAGACTCCGCTGGAGCTCATCGAGTCGTCGTTTGAGGCACTCCATAAGGCGACTGCCGAAGAACTTCTAACCAAATTGAAGACTTGTAGCCCTGCGTTTTTTGAGCGTGTTGTCGTGCTACTTTTGAGAGCAATGGGCTACGGTGGTGTAACAGGCGATGGTTCTGTAACAGGCAAGAGTGGCGACGGCGGGATCGACGGAATTATCAAAGAAGACAAGTTAGGACTTGATGTTGTCTGCATCCAAGCAAAACGGTATTCGGATCTAAGCGTGGGTAGGCCCATTGTCCAGCAGTTTGTTGGGAGTATGGATTTCGTTCAGGCGAACAAGGGGGTGATCATCACAACCTCACAGTTCAGCAAAGATGCCAATGAGTTTGTTGATCGGATCGTCGGGAAAAAGATTGTCTTGATCGATGGCCCAAAGCTCGCAGATTTCATGATCGAACATAATGTTGGCATCAGCAAAACGAAAATCTATGAACTGAAAGAGGTCTCAAACGACTTCTTCGATGAGGATGAGGGATAAACAAACGATGGCTAAAGCATCAAGAAAGATAAAAGCATCGACAAAGGAAGTCTTTGTTAGCCATGCGGCAGCAGACGAACTGTTGGTCGATGCCTTCGTTGATTTGCTTGAAACGGGACTAGGACTCAGAGCAGACCGCATTTTCTGTAGCTCCTTAGATGGAATGGGCATTCCATCGGGAAAGAACTTCAAGGATTACATCCGCACCGAAATTGAGTCGCCCAAAGTAGTAATACTGATGCTGTCGCCTAACTATTTCGCCAGTCAGTTTTGTCTTTGCGAGTTGGGTGCGGCTTGGATCTTGGCTCACGCCGTCATACCTATTTTGATTCCCCCATCCGATTTTCATGACATGAAAGCGGTCCTCAGCGGCGTCCAAGGAAGACGAATCGCAGAAAACTCAGATTTGTCCGAGATTCGTGATGAACTTGTAGTGACGTTGGGTCTCGAACAAAAAACCGCAAGATGGGAAGCGAAGAAACGCCAGTTTATAGAAAAACTCCCAATGCTTCTTGATGAACTACCAAATCCGAAAATGGTCGATTCCGCTCGGTACGAAGAACTTCAATCGCAGTATGAAGACGGTGTGAACGAGCTTACTCAGGCATATGATCAACTTGATGATCTGAAGCGGCAGCTAGAAGCCGTCAAGAAGCTCAAGGATGCGGAAGAAGTCGCTGAATTCGAAATTGAAGAGTCAGACGATTGGGACACATTTGCAATATTATGCCAAGAGGCCAAGTCTTGTCTGAATAAACTCCCATTGATCGTTAGGGAAGTAGCCTATCACGAACTTACGAATAGGGAATACCGAGTTCCTGACTCTTGGGGAGACCGCACGTCCGGTGATTCCGTCAGAGAGGCCGAGCAAGAAGACTTCTTAGAGATCGACTCGAATGGCGAAATATTGTTGAATCGAGAAGACCCAACCGTGTCGTTCTGCATTAGTGCGGTTAACAAGGCTGCAGAGTTTGCGGAAGGACAAATCGGATCTCATGAAGTCGATGACCGATTTTTTGAGCAGTACGCTGAAAAATATGGGCACCAACTAAAGTTTGCATCAAAACGATTTTGGGAAACACAATTCGACCTGTAGCATCGGAAAGTTATCCAATTCGCTTCGGAGGCAGCAGATCAAATTGCTGAAGATCAATTAAGCTAACTCTTCACGAACATCCATCAACGCAAACCCAAGCAAGTTCTGCCCTTGCCAAGTTACCGGATCTTTTGCCCTCTCATCATCGGCCTTCAATCCGATGCCCCAAATTCGGTCATACGGACTTGCTTCAACCAGCACGGCATCACCAGTCCCCAACAGAAACTCAAGAAGGTGACTGTTCTGAATGAACTTGGCGACGACAGCTTCGAATCCTTCGTCAAACATATTCCCACTCTTTCCGCCTACACTTTCTGTGGCAGTCTTGAACTGCTGGTACATCTCAAAGTAAGGCACGACAATTGCCAGAATTGCGTACCCAGATTGCTTCAATGGGCTCTCGCTGCCATCGTTTTCGAATTCTTTCGCAAGAAACCCGGCAATCGCAAGCTGGCGCTCGTTAACGTAACGCTCGATGTCGGCGATTTTCTCGTCGGTGGACTCTGACATTGATGGCTCCATGTCGAAGGATTTCTACATCGGTTACGGTTCGAGGAGGTGATCAGCAGCTACCCTAAATGCAGCCTCACCTCATTCTTGGGGTCGCTGTTTGACCGTGGCTTTCTGCTTGCGCAAATCCTTCGGAGGTATGGGCGTGTTTGCACGTTGACGTATGATCTATTATCGGATTTTGATCGTCTTCGAAGCTTCTCGGTACATTTTACTGGGTCCGTCGTGGGGCGCATAGAATTGGTCCTGAAGGAGTCGCCATGCCAAACTTCATTTGTTCAACCTGTGCCACTCAATTCGCCAAGACCGATCAACCACCCGAAGAATGCAATATTTGCACTGACGAACGGCAGTACGTCGATTGGAGTGGCCAGCAGTGGACGACTCTCGACGGATTGAGGCAGACCAATCGAAGCGTCGTCAGGCTCGAAGAACTCGGTCTGTACGGGATTGGAATGGAGCCATCATTCGCCATCGGGCAACGTGCGTTGCTTGTCACGCACCCGGAAGGAAACGTCCTCTGGGACTGCATTGCCCTGATCGACGACAGTTTAGTCGAGATGATCCAGGGGATTGGCGGGATCTCAGCAATCGCCATCAGTCACCCTCACTATTACACCAGCATGGTGGAGTGGAGTCGAGCCTTTGACTGTCCGATCTACCTTCACGCCGCCGACCGTCAGTGGGTGATGCGGCCAGATCCGGCCATCGAATTCTGGAAAGGTGAAACCAAAGAGATCGGCTTTGGTCTGACCCTGATCCGCTGCGGAGGTCACTTCGACGGCGGAACCGTGATGTACTGGCCTGATGGCGCTGACGACAAAGGCGTCATTCTGAGCGGCGATATCTTGCAAGTCGTTCAGGACCGTCGTTGGGTCAGTTTCATGTACTCCTATCCAAACCTGATTCCCCTTCCGGTCTCGACCGTTCGCCAGATCGTTGATGCCATTGAGCCGTTCGAGTTCGACCGCATCTACGGAGCTTGGTGGGGTAAGGTGGTCGGCACTGACGCCAAGTCAGCGGTGAAGCGGTCGGCTGACCGATACATTCGTGCGATCCAAGAGATTTGAGTAGAAACGATGTCTGATCAATCTGTTCGAGAACATGTCCTTGATCTGCTCAAGGGTGGCGGTGCCCATCTTCATTTCGAGCAAGCAATTGCCGATCTGCCAGAAGAGTTGCGAGGAGCAAAGGTTGACGGCGTTCCTCACACGCCATGGCGTTTGCTGGAGCATATGCGAATTTGTCAGTGGGACATTCTGGAATTCTGTCGCAATTCAGATCACGTTTCACCCGAATTCCCAGACGGTTACTGGCCGAAGGAAGACGCCCCATCCGATTCAGCATCGTGGGATCAAAGCGTGCAGCATTTTCGTGATGACTTGCAAGCAATGATCGATCTGGTTGCCAATCCAGACACGGATCTCTTTGCACCTATCCGCCATGGTGACGGCCAAACCATCTTGCGGGAGGCATTGCTCGTTGCCGACCATAACGCTTATCATCTGGGGCAGCTTGTTTTTCTACGTCGATGCTTGGGCGTATGGGACGAGCGATGAATTGCACCGTTGTTCAATGCGATCTGCTTGACCAAGACGTTGATGTGATCGTCAATGCCTGGAATCGCAACATCATCCCGTGGTGGCTGCTACTTCCCCAAGGTGTCTCAGGTGCGATCAAGAAACGTGGCGGCACTGGTCCATTCAAGGAAATCGCCAAACACGGCCCGATGCCCCTTGGATCAGCAGTGCTCACGTCAGCAGCGAAGCTCCCGTTCAAAGGAATCATCCATGTCGCCGGGATCAATATGCTCTGGCGAGCGTCAGAACGGTCGATTCGCAGTTCTGTTCGCAATGCAACAAAGGTCGCCGAAGAAAACGGCTTCCAATCCATCGCCTTTCCGCTGATTGGAGCCGGTTCAGGTAGCTTCGATCAGGAGAAGGCGAAAGAGATCATGATTGGCGAATTACAAAAGTTGGAATCGTCGTTGGAAATAGTTGTCGTTGAGTTCAGAAGTCGCTGAACAAAAGAAGCAAAACAGATCGGTGTAAATCGAAATCCCGCTTCTTTCCAACTTGACTCCGACGATGCCTCTGGGCCTGATACTTCAGTCCGCCTATCGAACAGATCCAACAGCTCTCGGGTGTCGTATTCCTCATCGAGGTCCAGTCCCAAGACTTCTGCCGCCATGCGTTGCGGCCAGAAGTCCGGCCATTCGACAAGTGGCTGAAGCAAAGCCTCCAGCATTCCATCGTGAGCGTCAAAAAGTAAATCTTGGAATCCATCTGTTGCCGTATGGATGAGGGCTTCGTCCCAGTTTGCGATTAGGTGTCGTAACAGCCGTCGTCGCAACTCCATTTCGGCTTCGAGACCCTGTTCAATTGGACTCGTCATACTTCAACCTCATTTGAAATGCTGATATGGTCGTGACTTGCATCTGTCAGCACAGCTTTGTCAGTCCGAATCCGGTACTCTGTGTCGGCGAAATCGCCCCCAAAGTTTTGAGCGTTGATGAATGACGGCCTGACGAACACAAGTCGTGTCTCAAGTCGGCCAGCACCTACTCGTACCCTGCGGAAGTGACCACGCCTCCAATGAGGTGCCTTCAGCGAGCCTTCGCTCCCGACAATTGGTGCGGTGGTTTCGGCTTTGTTCACAAGCTGAACATTCTGACTGAGTGCTACCGATTGGAAGCTGGAATTTAGAAGCAGGTTTGCCCGCTGTTGCTTTCGTTGTGACTTACTTTTTGCCAACCTCGATTGCTTCAAGAAGGCTTTTTTGTCGAGCGGGCCGTTCTCTTGGAAGCCGTAGCGAGTGAGGAGGAGTGATAGGTTCAATGCAATTCGTTCAATCGTTATCGCCTGCTCATAGTCTCTGCCAGCTTCTCCCGAGTGTTTCTGGAGCGTGGACTCCATCGTTTCGTCGAGCGAATGCTTTGAGAAAACGGTGCATATCCCTTCATTGGATTCTCTCCGTCCGTGATCGCACAGCACCGTTAAAAAGTGACTTGCCCTGTCATGATAAGGGATCGCAAAACGTGGGCAGGGAACAGAATAATCTCTCGTCAACTGACGCTGAATCTCTATTGGCAACTCAACGACGAACGCTGGAAATGGCTGTTCGTATTCTCGAAAATCTAGGTTGAGGTCTACATGAGCCAACGCTTCGCACTGCTCAGGCGTCGGCTGCACGATTTTTGGGCCGGTCGCAAGTATCTTTGAATGTGCAAGGAGCTGAAGCAATTCCATTGGCATTGACTCGGCCAGACGCAAGATTACATCGCAAAAGCGAGGATGCTCCTCCAGTGTGCGCAAAACGCTCTCGTCAAGCTCTAGCCGGTGGCCGTGAGGCTCAGTCACAATGTTCAGCCAGTCCGTGTTCCCTAGTTTCTTAAGTGGCTCAATGAATTCCCTCGGAATAAGACTTAGTAACGTCGGAGTTGTTGTGGAGTTCTGGAGTTGCGGTGGAAGATCCTTTTGGACACTTGATCCTCCTGAGAGAATCCACTGGGTTTGCCCGTGGGTCGGTGGCTCTGGGTCGTCAGGGCGAACGTATTGAACCTCACCTGATTGAATGCGACGTGGTAGCGACTCCAGATATCTTTTGACCTTTTCCTCCGGTGCCTGCAAGATCAAGCGTTGCGCCGCCAGTTGCTCATATTGGGTGCGGTATCCGATCAATTGCGCTGGCGTCGGAACGACCGTAGGGACATGCTTTGAGTCCACTGGAGAGGCTGCACAGGATGCACCGTTGATGGCGATCCACCACCAGTTTTGATTGGATGCGTCTTTCTTAGTCTTCATTGAATCCACCTGCTCTTATCGGCGCATCATCAACGCAGCAACGCACCGTGATCGCCAATGGGATTTGAATGGCTCTTAAGAGCCTGAGTGAAACCAGACGATCAACGGGCGATTGCATAGCAATCGCTCACGAAGTCTGGTCCGACATGTTGCACGAGAGGAGCAGGTGGGGGACACAGATGATGCGTCCAAGTAAGCTCATTGAGACTCTTCGTGCGACAGAATTCATGTCGTAGTGAAGAAGATAGCCGAGTTGAAAAATAATGTCAAGAAGTTCGTGGATCTCATCTCAAAATCATGATTACCTTACTACATAAGAGTAGGGGCGAATATGAATGACGACGAATCACGACGAGCATTGCGACAGCTAGAACAGACGCTTGGTATAGAATTCCTCTTGAACTCTTTGCCTCAAGAGCATGTTAAACGAGCTTTGCAATTGCGTTCGATAGCAGACCTCGCTGCCGAGCTTGGTGTTCCTTACGAGACGTTACGTTCTTGGATCACGAACGGACGGGTTCCGAAGCCTGAAGTCCAGCTACACAAGCGAGCATATTTTTCACCGGAGCAAGCACTGGCCATCAAAGTGATTGTCACTGGACAACGCAAGAACAAGAATTTGACTTATAAGCCGAAAACTGGATAATCAACAGCGCATAAAAAACGGGCCAACTCATGGAACTGACCGGCCCGCAATGAAGGACACTCTCATGCCCAACTCAACTACAACTATCTATTCAGACTACGACGAGTTTTCAAAGTTAATTGACAGTATTTCTGTTGATGATTTCGATTCGCAACGACGTTTTTACGGTCCAAATAATCATAAATTTGGAAAGCTGGAAATTGGAAACGAATCTTTGTGTCACAAAGATCGGGCAGAACTCAGTCTTTGTGGCACAAAGAAAGAACGGTCAATTAACAAGTGGCTGCGGAACCGGACATCGAGCCTCGACTTTGGGGTCCAAATTACGGACAAACACGGCAAAACGCATCCGATTCATGTCAACAGTAACGATAATGTGTTGAATTTCTTCGAAGATCTGCGGTTCGGACGTAGGACGTGGCTGAAGAAGATGACAAATCCAAAATTTGCAGCACACCGAAGCTCACAAGCGACGTTTTTCTTTGCGGGAAGCTCTCGGCCCAATGATCCCGAAACGCTGGTGATGATCGACATCGACTGCAAAAGCTTCGGGACTCTGGAAGGGGCGATGGCGTTTGCTCAATTTCTTAAAAAACACTTCTTTCCAAGTCTCTACATCGAGGTTTCAACGAACGGCAATGGTGCCCACGGATTCTTTGTGCTCGAAAAATGTGGTCTGGGTGCTGATTGCATCAACGACTTGCTGCTTCACCGCCTTCAGGCGTGGTTGCGACAAGTTCTAAATGAAAATGATTTCGATGTGGAAAATGTCGAGATCAAAGGCACCCTCCCTGTTATCGAATGGGGTGAGTCAAAGTACGAAGTGCTTGACTACAGGGCGGGGATGCTGGCCAAGCTCCCGAGAATACCGACGCCTGAAGATGAAGCGGCCCTCCGAGAGACGACGCTTGTTTCCGTGGATGACCTACGATCCCTGCCTGTTGTTGGTGAACGACACGAGCCGAAGCAAAGCCGACCCAAGCAGTCATCCGGGTTGATTGCTAGTGAATCGATCACCGGCAAGCACATTGTCGAGGAAGAACTTCGTGAGATTGATGGTCACTATCGTGCTGTGGCTGAGTCATTGCTCGATTCCCACCTGCTGGAAACTAGCGGGAGAACGAAAGTTACCGTGGAAGATGTTGCGATCTGGCTCATGTTGATCAAGTTCTTCACGGAGAACATGAACCGAGATGGGTCGCTACCAGTTGAGCGCTGGCGAGAGATGTGGCGAGCGTTGTTTCAGGCTGGGGATATTAATCGGTCGTTCTGCTGCCAGCGGTTCGGAATTGTTAGGGACTACTTGTCGAGCCTGGGGTTAATAGCTTGGGAAGACGAATCGTACAGACTGGGCTACATCAATGAAAATGGTGAATACCGCAAAGGCAAAGCGTGCAAATGGAAGGCAAGCGACGAACTGATGGCGATGCTCCAATTGCCTGAGATTTGCGAAGCTGAAGAGGGGGAGAAAGAGAGAACATCCTTTATACGAACTAATCTTCTCAACTTCTTCAAATCACTAACAAGACACCCCCAATCCGAGACTATTAAGCCCGTTTTAGTTGATCCAGAGGCTTCTCTGCGGATCAACCCTGATGAAATCGCTCGATTCATAACTCCATTTGAGGAGTTTATGCGGCTGGCTGCCTGATTTCGACAAGGAAGATCCGTTGATAACGTGAGATCAGTTGAATTGCTGCGTTTTGGTCGCAATCATCGTGGTCAACAACAACGTCAACCAGGCCAGCGTTCCCATTTTCTCCAACAGCCATGCTGCAAATAGCTGGAAGACCCTGCCCAGCAAGGCGTTTATCCAGTGAACCGCTTTGCGATCCAAAATTTGTATTGGCACGTCGGAGTCTGCGTTAAAAGTCACCAGCCTTCCTTGGCTGGGGACTATTAATCATCGGGACTTTCCTTATTAGGCCGCTAGGTTTGGACCGTCGTTGCTGTCGTTGAGACGTTTGCGAGCAAGTTCCACAAATTGCGGCATGATATCGAAGCCGTAGAACTGACAGCCAAGTTGTTTGGCGGCTAACAAGGTGCTTCCCGAACCTGCAAACGGGTCAAGGACTGTGCCGCCTTCAGGGCTGAACGTCTTGATCAAATGCTCGGCCAACGGGATGGGGAACATTGCAGGGTGCATCACTCCCCTAGTAACTTTGGCCACAGGCACATCAATTACATCTGCCGAACGAGAGTTCCCACTCTTCAACTCAGTTAAATGCCCCTTGTGGTGCGGCTTGTTCGGCCCCATTCCAAATCGGTTTTTTCCCTCAAACCCAATTCGATCCGACCATTTGCCACACGCCTTGGTATCGATGTACGGATCATGCGTCTTGCTGAACCACAGAATGTGCTCAAACGACCGACGAGGGCGACGGTTACTTCCAGTGGCATTGCCACCGTCAGGCTTGAACCAGATCAGTTCTTCACATTCCTTCCATCCATAATCTCGTAGGGCCAGGCGAGTCCTGAGAACGTAGTCGCTGATCACGCCTTTCTTGAGGTGAGGTCGTATTACGATCATCACTGAACCGTCATCGGCAAGCTTACTCCAAAGCTTTCCCATCCATTCGACAGTGAAATCTGGATATTCTTTTTCAGGTATGCCGGGATACATTCTCTTTCGTTGATCGGCGTAGGGTGGCGATGTTACGGCCAAATTCACCGATTCGTCTGGGAGACGGGAAATCAACTCACAACAATTGCCAACCTCAACCGAGTTCACTTTGGGAGCAGGTTGCAACGCCTCCGTGATCGAGATCGCAGGACGACGTTCCCGGTTTCCAGATTCCGAGGAATTGGGAACTTGGACTTCCATCGACTTCAGCCGACGCTGGGCCGTCTTCACCCACCGCTCCTCCATTTCAATCCCCTCAACACGATCCCAGCCCGCATTCAATCCACCGACCATCTCCGATCCACTCCCCGAGTAAGGAACCAGGAGTCGTCGAGGAGTTTTTCGTTCAGGTGGAAGGATCAGTTGGGCAAGGTATCTACAGAGATCAGTCGGTTTGACCGTTGGATGCTCGTTACCCTCACGTTCTTTCTTGGCCTTAGCGACATAGAAAAAGCGTGACGCTCCGCCCATGTCGTCGTAACCTTCGATGCACTCGACACGAGTTTTGAATGGGTTCATCGTCCTTCCGTTGCCGACGTTGCTGGCAGTTGGGCGATGCGTTCCTTTTCTTGAACGGCTGAAACCACTTTGTTGATCCAACATCTCGGCGGCAACTTCGTCAAGAAGAAGGTTTGCTGGCCATCGTCCTTTGTTGATTGGCTCGACGCTATGGCCAGATCGCCCCCAATTTGACCGATCTTCCGTATCATCAGGCAATCGTGGATAGGCTGCTTGGTGGCTTCGGGTCGTTCCTCCAGTCGTCCCAACTCGACAACCATCAATGTCCAATCCACCACATCCATGCCGAAGAGCATTATCGGCAAAGGATTTCTCCCGAGGCTTCTGTGCCAGAATGATCGGCTCCCATGCGGGCTTCAATGCGGTCCCGAATCCCTCCCATGCTTTTGATTGCTCGGAAGTGGGCATACGCTTTGTGATGGCTTTGCCGATGTTGTGTGACTTAGGAAAACCCTCACCATTAATCCATGAAAGCGTGTCACGGATTTCCCAACCGGCCTCTTCAATTCTGAGCATCAATCGATGGAAGGTCTTTGGGTGCCCAAACGCCAACAGGTGCGCCCCCGGTTTGCAGGCTCGGAGTATCTGCTTGAAGACTTCTGTAGACGGCAGAACTTTGTCCCAGTCGTTTCCCATGAATTTCAGGGCATAGGGTGGATCAAATATTGCTCCGTCGTAGAGTGAGTTGCCCAAGGTGGGCAAAACAGTCTCGACTTTGCCGTTGTGGATCGACCAACGGTGGTCGGGTGCATGATAGGTGCGAATACAGTTGCGATCATTGTTGTTCATATGTGTTTCCTATTCGGTTTTTGAAAAGTGGAGGGCCTCTGGATCGGTGCGTACCGATAGCAGTCGGCCCTCCTTTGGGTCGCTTTTGAGTTTGAAAGTCAGTTGAGAGTTCTGCGGTCGGCGTCTTATGCGGCAATGAATTCGGCTTCGGCCAGCACCTCCTTTCGACGGTTGTAAAACGTCGATTGTTTGAGACCACTGATCTCCAACTGTGCTTGCCGATCATTTGGGAATTTCCGCATTGCGTCCCGGACTTTTTGCCTTTGGAGTTCGATGTCATCACGTTTGGACATCGAAAGAATTGGCTCCGAGGCAACTTTCTGAAGGCTGGTGCGCACGAGATCCTTCCAAGGCGTCTTCGTTCTTCCGTGCCTGTCTTGGCGGTAGTCTTGCCATGCCTTGTCCAGATGCCGAAGGTCCAATCGCATGTCACAGGATCGTGTCTCAGCAATCAAAAAGCTGACAACTTCGAGACACTCTTCCGACGACAATTCTCCATCACCCTTGGATGCGAGGTGCTGCATGAATGCAGCGATCTCTTCGTCCTTGGGTTCGTGGTCCAGCATCACCACACGACTGCCTAAAGCTTGCGCCAGTGGGTCACGGCGAAGCGGAAGATTGGAGATGGCGATGACGGCTCCCGAGAACAGAACGTGGATGTCCTGGTCCTTCGACTTGTACGTGACCCTCCGTGGTTGGCCGGGCTTGCCATCCAATGCGGCCATCAGGATTTGCATCGCCTGATCGTTCTTGAACAACGATGGGATGTCATCCAGCACGATGACGTGTTCAGGATGTTCGGCGATAAAATTGAACAACCCCATTGGCGTCATACGAGCGTTCTGAACCGTCGAGGGTACTTCCATTCGATCCAGTTCCTCTTTGACGGTGAAAGTCTTGGAGGTTCCGGGCCTGCCGACGATGTAGCATCCCGAGTGATAGCCATGGGCTACTGAAGCTACACGGTCACGGATTAGTTGCACCTTACGCTCGAACGATTCAAGCAATTTCTCGTGCGAAGGTTGGCCAAGGGCAATGGTGCCGTTGATACGGCTGTGGGTATCCATAAAATTCTCTTTCGAAACAGGAACGAAACTGTCTTGCCCACACTGGACAAGTTCATGAGACGACATCGCACAAAGTGCGTAGGTCACTGACGGAGAAAGGCTTGGAGCGATGAAGAATGGTCAGTTGGTTCGATCTACGAAGACTGGTTCGAGCATCTCACGAAGTAGCTGACATGCTTCGGCTTCAAGTCGTCCATCGAGCTTTCCGTAAACAAGATCCCGATGGTCTGGGCGGTGCCCGAGGTATGCACGCACCGCATCGCCAGGGCAAATTGGCATCAGTAATTCCATCGCAGTGCCTCGAAGCATCTTGATGGGCAGAAGCGGGAATTCGAGATGTTGCTCGCTGACTCTGTTCGTCAAACGTCGCCAAAGATTTGCAAATGCAGAACTTGGGTTTCGTGAAGTTTGACGATACAGCGATTCACCATCTCGGCTATTGAAAACATGGCCGCCAATCTGACCTTCTCTTTCCATCAAGACCTCGAATGCGTGTACTGTCTCGGGCCACAATTGCCATACGCCAACGTGATTCGTATTCGGACGGTGCAAGATAAGTACGGAGCCCCTCTCCTCATTCAACGGATGACTATTCTGGCTTTTGAGGTGAAAGTCCTTGACCTTCAGTAGTCCCATCTCAGCAGCGCCGAATCCACAGTTGAGTCCAAACAGGAAGATGAGCCGCTCATCCTCCCGAGCGTGTTGGTACAGGACCCGTAGTTCATCAATGCTGTATCTTCGAAGGGATTGACCCTTGTTCCGAAAGTCCGAGTCGATCCGCACAGGTTGCGTATTTAATCGAAGAAGGTTTGATGGTATCGACCACGACGCTTCGGGATTCTCATGCAGCCATATCAAGAATCTTCGAAGTTCTGAAATGTGTTTCGCTGCTGTCGAATATGCGATTGGCTTGCCAGACGTTTTGGCGGCTGGCCGGGATCGCCAGTGATCGACCATCGACTGAATTTCACCGTGCCCTAAGGAGGTAAGAGGCAAGTCGGTGTGGAACTCTTTCAATCGGCGGATGACATTTATGCGTTTGGCGGCGGATGCAGGTGAGGCTGCTGAACGCTGCGTGATGAAATCTGAGTAGGCATCAAGCGTTTCGTGAAGTGAAGTCAGTTGGATGCTGTTCATTTTGTTTCCTATGAGTGCAGTGAAATTGAATCGTAAACAGAGCCCGTCTCTGATCTCCGTAGAGATGAACAGCGACCGGAGCACGAGGTCAGCGCATACCGGTAGCCAGATACTTCCACATTGATCTTTTCGGGGGCTCCGCAGCGGTGCGGAATTGATTGTCAAACTGGCGTTAGCAATGCCATTCGATACTGTTGAGAGGCCAACAACGGTACGTCGTTAACTCACTCACAAACACTGTATGACACGTTCGTTTGACGATAAAGCAAAAAGGCTTCGTTATCTTTTTGCGTCACAACAGCAGCAGTGCCTCGACGTGAGGCCAAGGCACTGCTGCTCGCTGTTGTCTTCGGAATTGGTTACGCCGCCACGTCATATCCCATTTCGCCGAGGTACTCGTTCAGTTCATCCTTCATCGGATTCGCCTTGCCACAAGTGATGTCGAACCAGACATCCCAGACGATTAGGTCGAGTAAGTCTTCGTCGTCAGAATCCACCCGCAATGCCCATGTGTACCCATCTGGCCCCAGCCCAAACCCGAAAACTCGAATCGCAAGACTATCAAGCCGAGCTATAACTTGGGCAACTTCTTTTCGGGATCGCACATCGGAAGTAAACGAATCGTTGCCGAATATCAGGCACTGACCTTCGGCCTCGGGGAATTCATCATCGATCCACATTGCTCCTCGATGCACGCTCATTTGCTCTTGATACATTTTCGTCGCCATCAAATTGCAGACAACATCGTTTCCCCGCTCTTGGATGCGGTCCAACAGAGTCTTTTCGGCCTTGGTCAGTCGGTATTGTTTGGTTTTCATCTGTGTTTTTTTCCTGCTAGTGTGTGATTGTGTGTGTGACTTTTTTGCGACCATGATCAAGTGACCTCGTACAACGGGAAACTGGCGAGCTTGGTCTTCGGTCCGAGATCTTCGATAAATCCTTCGAGGTTGATGATGTCCTCCTCGATGTTGGCCTCTCGGTACGAGAACGACTCGCCGTCGTGCTCTGCCCAATAGCTGAGGTACTCGCTCAGGGGTGAAGGGATCTTTTTGGTTTGCTCGATTGGTGGATCATCTCCGTCAACAAACTTCCTGCATTGGTTGTGAACTCTTTCGAGCCATTTCCGAAGCTGCACCAACGTCCCGTTGGGGCTCTTCTCAAGCCAGCAACGAAAGTTGTGGCGGAAGTAAGATTGCTCGGTTTGATCTGCATCTGTCTTTGCCATTTGGCGTTCTCCTTTGAACAGGTGTGGAAGCGAAGCTCTGCGTTAGGCCTCGATTAAGCCTCTGCCCGGTCACGCACCGGGGTTCATCAGCGGCTATACCCTTCCTGGAAACGAGCGTGCATGGGAAAACTTTGGTAAAACTTGGCGCAACTTGTTTAAGCCAAAGGATTTGAGAATGCGCCCAGCAGAAATTTTCCAGGTCAACTTGCAGAAATTCGCTCTTGCCAAACAGATTGAGAGCCCTGAATCACTTGCGAATTCGCTCGGGTTTTCCGGTGACGACAAGAAGTGGGTCCAGCGTATTTGGCGAGCAGGCTTAGCTCGTGTGGACAAAAGAACTCGTTCAAAACTTCAACGCCTTGCAGGTTTTTTTGGACGAGACGTTTCTGAGTTCTGGCAACCCAATGTGGAAATTCGGCCATCCGATCTGTTGGGCAATCGAGATTCATGGTCATTCGCCGTGAAGCTTATTCTCAATCAGTTTCGATCTTTGCAACAAGCGAAGATCCGTAGCTCGGCAGCAACGAGAAAGATGCTTGCACAGTACGGTTTTCAAGAGGAGTTGCTGATTGCCGATCTTGTTGCGAGACAGTTCGGAGCAGAACGACCGGCGCTTGATGGATTGAGTTTTGACGAACTGGATTCTTCTTTTGATAGTTTCTTTCAAGAATGGATGTTCAACAACTACGTTATCTCTGGCGACGAACGTGGGAACCCTTTTGGCTTGTATTCATTTGTGGTTAGCCGTGCGAGCGAACACCCAAAATGGCAAGAGTTTCTCGAATCACTCTGGGAAGAATATGAAGAGCGAGGAATCTCAGACGAAGACGTTCTTGAGGCACACGTCAAGGATCGATTGATGCTGTTGGTTGACGACTTGAAGCTTCTCCCGCAGTCACCAGAACAAATACTCGATTTGTTCATTCGGTTTTACGTCGATGATGAAAGCACCGAGCAAACTTTCCTAGCGAACAATTTCGAGCAGGTTGTCGAAGAGATTTCGCTGCATCCACAGTGGCCTGAATACGTTCGCAGCCAGTTCGGCGACGGGTGCTTCCGTGAAGCCACTGAAGAACTACTTGAGTTGTGGGACCGGGCAGTTAGGCAGTTGGGAACAACCATTATTCGACCTGAGCACTTTATTTCATTTTTTTGCAGACGCCTCGATGCGCTCAAAGACGACCGTGTATTCGTAAAACGAACTGACGATAGCGACTGAGTAATTGAAGCAGTCGGAGATGCATGAGCCAGAGACATAGCGTTTCTCGTGCTTGACTCACTCAATCAACATTGGAATGAGATTCAAAGCCTGAGAGTTGAACTACCCAATGGCACAATTGCGTTTGGGCGGACGGCAAATGCCTTCCATCACGGAGTCGTTGTTTGTTCGAGCAGCAGTTGATCCACGGCCAAACGAGAACGAATGATCGCAGTTGAACAATTGGAATGCTGGAAACTTGAAATGTGGATCTTCCGACAGCTTGCCAAAACACGGCAAAAACTCTCGTGGCCAGAAATCCGAAAGTGGCCAAACCGGTGGCCAATAAGAAACGAGCCGGCTCCCTAAACCCCGTAAAACACGGCGTTTTCGAAGGTGCAAGTGCCAGCTCCCCGCCTCCACTTCAAAAGCCGAGTTGTGAGCAATCGCAACTCGGCTTTTTCTTTGGACCTGTGGCAAGTCTCCAACCACATCTCGCCGAACCGTCTTCAGCATCTCCGACGCGATCAGTAGGTTGGAAAATGGGGGGTAAAAAATGGTCCAGCGCCCATCACCAAGCACGGGCGCCATGCATTTCATTTTCTAACCTCACATCATCTAACCACCCCACCGTCAGTGATCCCATCTCGGTTCACTGACCCATCAATGCACCTCCAACAAACCAAGGTTTCGGAACGCGCGATTGCCGACGGTGTGATCAGACAGACGAAGGTTCTTGCGAGGGTGAGTTCATTTCGGTTCCGTCCAAGTGATCTTTCCTATCTGCTTTTGAATGTCGAGAAAGACACTCGCTGATTCGAACTCGCGCGTGTAGGTGGTGCCATCCTTCACGGCAGGTCCCTTGGGCGGTCCCAATGGCTTGTCGTATTCTGGGAAACGGGTGAGCCATACGGCACTGTCATTGTTGTTCACGCTGTATCCATCATGAGGCAGAAAGTAGCTGTACTTTTCGGCGCAGATCAAAAACGCAGATCAAAAACAGCGCCAAGCAATACTCCAGGCGTGGCTGGATGTTGGCTACCCGTGACACTTTCTTGCGACTGTCATCAATCTTCAGTCCTGTGAGCGCCGCGTCGCCCAGGCCGATCGACATCGCGATGATCTTCCCCTGACGTGCGGCTTTCTGAACGGCGTCGATCCCTTTCGCTAAATACTCCACCCGAGTCAGGCCATTGGTCTGGCTCTCGATGCCTTCCAAGTAGGATCCGTCAAAGTACCGCATGGTGTCCAAGCCAGAATCTGGCAACCTTGCTCGGATGACATTGGCCAACAGCATCTTGTTGGCTGGAATCCTGTCCTTCAGGACTTGCATCATCAGGGAGTAGCCGTCCGTGACTTCCTGCTTTCGTTTGGCTCCGATTTCCCCACGAAGGTACGCTGGCTCCAGGGCCTTGATGTTGCCATCCAAAAAGATTCCGTCGATCTCATCGTGGCTGGCCACTTCCACGCAGTGATCGACCCACCATCGACGCAACTCAGGATTGGACAGGTCGTAGATTTCCCGAACGCCACGATGCAGCTTTCGGTTCCCGTCTTTGCCCTGCAAGAAGGCTCCGGGGATGTCCCGCAGCCCGGCATTGGTCTTGTACCCGGAATAGTTGCACATGACATTTCGGTAGTACAGAACACACGTGTCTTCGTTGACGGATTTGATCGCCTTAGCTGCGGCAAGCGACCCAGCCTCGGTGGAGCCATGGGTCCGGCTGCCCGTGGTCTTCTCCAGCGTGATCAACGGGAATCCGCCCAGATAATCCAACTCGTCGGGAGTGAAATCGGTCGCCTTTCGGATGTGCATGTACAGAGGCACATGATCCCAACTGAATGGAGGCCGAGGCGAAGCGACGCTGTCATTGACCGTTTCAGTACCTTCGCCGGGCGAAGCAAGCGTGTCGTCGGCATTCGCAATGCAACAGCCCGCGAGGCAACACACGGAAACGAAAACCATTGCTGGTACGATGCAGTTGCTTCTTCTCATTCTGGCCTTCCTCTTGAGAGTTTCATCCGTTGCTTTGAATTCCGTCGGAATTCACCCGCCAACCACGCTCATTGGTGAACCCGAAAACACAGACAGCGTCCCATCCGAACTCGCAGTCTCCACCAATGAACTTAAAATCGTTGCCGGCGGAATTGCCCGTAGCCATTCAGGAAAGCAAACGCACGCGGACTCGCTGCGTGGCTCGAGTTCTGAAAACGTTTCTTCCACTGGAACTGCGACAGGCGTTCGCGTGAGTGGTTGGCACCATCGTAGCAACGACCGCTTCCTGCCGCCTCGTTGTGCCATCTCAGTCTCGCCCAATCATCGTCCGCTTTCCCAGGCGACTGCACCTCGCAGTCACAATTAAATCGTGAACCTTGACGGCGGACGCGTGTCTCTGCTTCGAAGCAACCTCTCTGGAATTTGAAATGAACACCTTCACGACATTCACAACATCCTTCTCCGAATCCACCTCGTCATTGAACGAAGAGGCTGGTTTGGTGCGTCGTGAATGATCCTTTAAAAGCAATTCAATCCGATCCACCAAGCCCGCCATGTGATTCACTCGGCGGGCTTTTTTCGTGTGTGACGTAGGCTGCCAGCCTGCGTTTTGTGAATCGACAGGCGTGAAGCCTGGCCCACTTTTTGTTTCTTCGTTTCTGTTCCTCTGGCGCTCACGCGAGCGAAAAGGCTGCCGAGGCTGCTCACCTCAACGGCTGGCGAACGGTGCGAAATGTTTCCTTTGAAAAGGGAGTTCACGAGCTATGGTTCAAACCGAAATGACGCAAAAGGTCTCCGTCAACGTTGGCACCATCGGTCACATCGACCACGGTAAAACAACGCTGACATCGGCAATCTTGCGTGTTCAAGCTGAGAAAGGGCTGGCGAAGTACAAATCGTACGAGTCGATAGCGAAAGGCGGCATTGTTCGCGACAAGAACAAAACCGTGACCGTGATCGCTTCGCATGTGAAGTACGAAACAGATGGTCGCAGCTACGCGCACATCGACTGCCCGGGCCACGCTGACTACATCAAGAACATGATCACCGGCGCCGCTCAGATGGACGGTGCTGTGTTGTTGGTTTCGGCCGCCGATGGTCCGATGCCGCAAACGCGGGAGCACATTCTGCTGGCTCGGCAAGTCGGCGTGCCTCACTTGGTCGTGTTCATGAACAAGTGCGACTTGGTCGAAGACGCCGAACTGTTGGACTTGGTTGAAATGGATCTGCGAGAAATGCTGACGCAGCACGGATACGCCGGCGACGACGTGCCGGTCATTCGCGGCTCGGCCAAGCAGGCTCATGACGATCCCGCCAACCCGATTACCATCGGGTGCATTGAACAATTGTTGGATGCACTCGACCACTCGATTCCCGATCCGCAGCGTTCGATCGATAAACCGTTCTTGATGCCCATTGAGAACGTCTACTCAATCGCAGGCCGTGGAACGGTGGTGACCGGAAAGATCGAGCAAGGCATCGTTGCGGCGGGGGATTCGATCGACATTGTTGGCTTGGCTGACGAAACCCCGAGCGATGTGATCACGCAAGTGGAATCGTTTGGCGAAGTGCTTGAAAACGGCAAGGCCGGCGACAACGTTGGCGTGCTGCTTCGCAAGACCGCTCACACCGCGATCACGAAGGGACAAGTGTTGGCGAAAACCGGCAGTGTGACTCCGCATCGCGAGTTCGAAGCGGAAGTGTACGTGCTGAAGAAGGAGGAAGGTGGTCGGCACACGCCGTTCTTTGACGGCTATGCCCCGCAGTTCTTTTTCCGAACCACGAACGTGACTGGCAGTGCATCGGTGTTGGACGGAGTGCAAATGGCAATGCCCGGTGACGGCGTCCACCTCCGCGTCGCATTGAAGCAACCAATCGCTCTTCGTGATGGCGACCGTTTCGCCATCCGCGAAGGCGGCAAAACAGTCGGCTCGGGTGTTGTGACTCGCGTCGTCGTTTGACACAACCAATGACAAACGCCCGCGACGGATCCTTCTGTCGCGGGCGTTTTCTTTTCCGAATGTTCAATCGCGAACCACTTTCCACATGCAGTGTCATGGTGGGTGCGATCGGTCGGTGTGAGTTCCAGCGGCGCGGTGGCCTCGCGCGTTTGCGATTGGCTTTCCGTGTTCCGCGAAATCCCCTGTGAAGGGGCGGGTTCTAAACAGGCATCGACCGAAGTAGCTCAGTTGGTTAGAGCATCAGATTACGGATCTGACGGTCGCGGGTTCGACTCCCGTCACGCATCACCGCTTTGACCAAAAAGTCAGAGCGTCGGGCGCCAGGCGTCTCAATGGAAGCTGGCGGGCATTCGGTTGCTTTGTCGGATCGGCTGATGAAGACGAACGACCTTGGTCGCAAGTCTTCGTTTGGCAGCACGATGGTTTCGCCCTGCAAGTTCGCAGACGGATCATCCAGCAACATCGAAGGAAGCTGAGGACGGACTTTGAAACTTGGATTGGCAACGCAAAGCCCAGGCCGAGCCACGCTGATCCAAGCCAAATCCCCGAATCAGCAGACGACGGTCAAGCCGGATGCTCTCGAGCCAACTTCCGCGAATGTTTCGTGTGATTCAGCGAACAACCGCGTGCCCAAAAGCCTCCGTTTTCATTGGACAGGCACCCCGCCTGTCAATTTCAATTCTCCTCGCAGGCAAAGTAGGTACGCAGGAATGATTGGGGTTCGTCACGTGAGCCGTTTGGGCGTTAGCCCCGGTTGTGCGTGGGAACCATGGCAAACGCCAAACGGCTCACATACCCGAAGACACCTGCGTACCAACTTAGAAGGTGACAGCACCTACCATGATCACGAAGATTCTTATCCGCAGTTACGAAGTCGGCTTGAAGTTCCGCGACGGTGAATTCGTTGCACTTCTCGACTCAGGAACGCACTACGTCTTCGCGCCGTTCTCCAACATCACCATCGAAGTGGTGAGCAAGCGAGATCCATGGCTCCAGCACGAACAACTGGATGTGATTGCAAAGTCCGGTGCACTGTCTGGCAAAGCCGATGTGGTCGACTTGCAAGATCACCAGCGTGCGCTGGTTTGGATCGATGGTCGATTCAGCCGCGTGCTTGGTCCTGGCCTGCACACTCACTGGGTTGGCGTTCGCGATGTCCGCATCGAAACGATTGCAGTGCAAGACGCCCGGTTCGAGCACAAGCAGCTCGTGTCGATTGTTCGCGGCGGCGACGCCAATCGTTTTCTGGACGTGTGCAAGGTCGATCGAGATCATATGGGCGTGCTGTACTTGGACGGCCGCTATGTCGATCAACTCGAACCAGGTTTGTACGCGTTTTGGAAGGACGCTGGTGAGGCTCGTGTTGTCGAAATCGACATGCGTGAATCACAGGTCGACGTGTCGGGCCAGGAAATGCTGACCGCCGACAAGGTGAGCCTGCGAATCAACGCGATGATCACTTATGTGGTGAAGGATGCTCGCCGCGCCGTGAGTGCATCGGAAGACGCGCGTCAATCGATCTACCGCGAAACACAACTCGCGTTGCGGTCCGCGGTTGGCAATCGAGACCTGGATGTGTTCCTATCGGGACAAGCAGGCAGCGAGAAGGATGATTTGATCGAAGAACTCGAAACCAACGTCCGAGACCGAGCCAGCGTGCTCGGGTTGGAAGTCATTTCGATTGGCATCCGCGACGTCATCCTGCCTGGCGACATGAAGGACTTGATGAACAAGGTGACGGAGGCCAAGAAAGCGGCCGAGGCCAACTTGATCGCACGTCGTGAAGAAACGGCTGCCATGCGCAGCCAAGCCAACACGGCAAAGTTGCTGGCGGACAACCCAACGCTGATGCGACTGCGAGAATTGGAGGTGCTTGAAAAGATTGCCTCCACCGGCAACATGAACATCGTGCTGGGCGACAAAGGACTCGCCGATCGCGTTGTGAATTTGCTGTAAAACAAGAGTGCCCGCGGCGGAGTGATCTGTCGCGGGCATTTTTCGTTCGTAGTGGATGAGGCAACGAGTCCCGCTGCAATCCATTCGTTCCCTCATCCACTACATTGGTGCTATGAAAGCCAGCCAAACACTCATCTCGACCAGCAAGTTCCTCAGCCTTGTTCTGCGGCACCAACCGGACGTCATTGGAATGAAGTTGGACGAAGAAGGCTGGCTCGAGATCGATGATTTGATTGCGAGTGCCAATGCCCGCGGCAAGAAGCTGACTTTGGAATTGGTGCACGAAGTCATTGCCACGAACGACAAACGACGTTTCGCACTTAGCGAAGATGGTTTGCGAATTCGCGCCAGCCAAGGTCACTCTGTGTCAGGCGTGGATTTGAAGCTTGAGAAGCAGACGCCTCCCGCAACGCTTTATCATGGGACTGTGGCCGCGTTTCTCGACAGCATCCGTGAAGGCGGATTGCAAAAGCGTGCTCGAAACCACGTTCATTTGTCCGGCGATGAAACGACGGCCACGAAAGTTGGTTCGCGGCGAGGCAAACCGATCATCCTTCGTGTCGCTGCCGGGATGATGCACGAAGACGGTCAGGAATTCTTCCTCTCCGCCAACGGCGTGTGGCTGGTCGATTCCGTGCCGACGAAATACTTGGCGTTTCCAAGATGAGCACGAATGCAATGACATGCGACGCGATCGTTGGATGCCTTTTGGGGACCGCGGTTGGCGATGCGTTGGGGCTTCCCTACGAAGGTGTTTCGCCGCAGAGAGCCGAGCGTTTGCTTGGACCGGCGGATCGCTACCGGTTTTTCTTTCGGCGGGGGATGATCTCGGACGATACGGAGCACATGTGCATGGTGGCTCAGTCGCTGATCAAAGCGCGCGGCGATGTCAATGTGTTCACCAACCGTTTTGCAAGTCGGCTGCGTTGGTGGATCTTGGCCTTGCCAGCGGGAGTTGGCAAAGCAACGGCTCGGGCCGGAGTCAAACTGTGGTTGGGCGCCAAGCCAGAAAACGCGGGTGTGTTCTCTGCTGGAAACGGACCGGCAATGCGAGCTGCGATCTTCGGTGCCGCGATCGTCGATGTGCCATCGCTGTTGAAAATGGTGCGAGCCTCCTCGCGGCTGACACACAGCGATCCCAAAGCCGAATACGGAGCGATCGCGGTGGCGTTGGCTGCGAAACATTCGCGCCAACACCCAACGATCAATGCAAACCAATGGCTCGATCAAGTCGTCGATGCGGTCGGAGAAGCCGGCACCGAGTTGGTTGAACTGCTTCGAAAAGCAATCGAGAGCGTCGGTGAGAGAGAGTCCACGAACACGTTTGCCGATTCGCTGGGGCTCGGCAATGGAGTCACCGGCTACACGTATCACACCGTTCCGGTTGCGATTCATGCGTGGCTATCGCATCCGAAGGATTTTCGCCAAGCCGTGACTGAGATGATTCGCTGCGGAGGCGACGCTGACACAACCGCCGCGATCGTTGGCGGCATTGTCGGTGCCGGGGTTGGTCGCGAAGGGATCCCAGCGGAATGGATCCACGGCATTTGCGAATGGCCTCGCAGCACAGCGTGGATGGAGCGACTCGGTGATTCGCTGGCTCGTTCCGTTGCCGGTGAGGCGTCCGTCGAAACTCCGACAATCAATCCGATCGCTGTCTTGCTTCGCAATTCGTTTTTTCTAATCGTTGTTCTCTTTCACGGCTTCCGCCGACTTGCACCACCTTACTGATCATTGGCGTCGTGGTGAGAACAGGAATGAAGTGGGCTGTCAAGCATCGGCGCGATGCCAGGTGGAACCTGGCCTACAGAACTTGGTAGCTGGATTCGCCAGAATTCAGAGGCGCGAGTTGTGGGCCTCCGAATTCTGGGCGAATCCGGCTACCGTCTTGCGAACGTGGCTGGTTGTGACGGACCCGTTGTTGTGTAGGCCAGGTCCCAACTGGCGCGGGTGCTATGCCGGAGGACATCGCCTTCGCCACGGCAGGTTGTCTGGACGCCTCGCTTGGTTCCCAAGCATCGGCGCGGTGCCAGGTGGAACCTGGCCTACAGCACTTGGTAGCTGGATTCGCCAGAATTCAGAGGCGCGAGTTGTGGGCCTCCGAATTCTGGGCGAATCCGGCTACCGTCTTGCGAACGTGGCTGGTTGTGACGGACCCGTTGTTGTGTAGGCCAGGTCCCAACTGGCGCGGGTGCTATGCCGGAGGACATCGCCTTCGCCACGGCAGGTTGTCTGGACGCCTCGCTTGGTTCCCAAGCATCGGCGCGGTGCCAGGTGGAACCTGGCCTACAGAACTTGGTAGCTGGATTCGCCAGAATTCAGAGGCGCGAGTTGTGGGCCTCCGAATTCTTGGCGAATCCGGCTACCGTCTTGCGAACGTAGCGATTGCTTGGGTGAACGACTTCACTCGTGTGCTGACGGGCATTCTTGCGATTTCGTTGCATTCAGCTCGATGAATCCCTTCCACTGTTCCGGGACATCGTCTTTGTAGAAGATGGCTTCGGTGGGGCATTCAGGCACGCAGGCTCCGCAGTCGATGCACTCGTCGGGGTCGATGTAAACCATTCTGTCGTCTTCGTGAAAGCATTCGACCGGGCAAACCGGCAAGCACGCTTTGTCTTTGCAACCAATGCAAGGTTGTGTAACCACCATCGTCATTTTCGTGTCTCCTCCAGTGGGATAGGCTTCCAGCCTGTCATGAATGTCGATCACAGGCAGGATGCCTATGCCACCAGGGAAGTGAGAAACCAACGTTGGAACCGGACAGCAGTCGCGAAAAAAATCAGAACCTCTTTGAGTCGATCATGGATCGACCCGACGGATGGCTGCTGCGTGAGTGGAAATCTGGAAACGAACAAGCCGCCGAAGTGTTGTTCGATCGTTACGCAATCCGATTGGTCGCGTTGGTCGCCAGCCGCCTGAACCGTCGCTACCGATCCTCCATTGATCCGGACGAAGTCGTCCAGTCGGCGATGGGAAGCTTCTTTGACGCGGCAAAACACAGCCGCGTGCAGGTCAGCAGCAATGTTTCGCTCTGGCGACTCTTGGCAACGTTCGCTCGCCTGAAAATGTCCCGATCGATCGAAAGGCTTTCTGCTGCCAAGCGAGGTGGGAACCAGAACCGTGTGACGCTGGAGGAAGCATCAACACATCTCGCCAGCGAAGAAACATCTGAAGCGGGCGAGCACGTGGACACGTTTCTCAGCTCCTTGAACACAGAACTTTCCAGTGATCTGTTCGCGATTGTGGAGGGCCTGCTAGCAGATCGGTCGCAGCGTGACATCGCGAACTCACTCGGAATTGACGAGCGGACGGTGCGCCGCCGTCTCGTGAGAATTCGCCAAAAGCTGGAAGGGAAATCTCGGCATGAGCCTGTCGCGAACAGCCCCGTTGCCGCGTCCTCTTCCTTGCCTCGCGTGGGCTACAACGAGTTCGTGCTGGGAAAGTTGATTGGCAGCGGCGGTTTCGGAAAGGTCTATCACGCGAGGATGCAGTCAGACGATCGCGGCGTTGCCGTCAAATTCTTGCGAAAAACGTACTGGCAAAACGATCCTGCCCGGCACTCGTTCCTTCGCGAAATCAACATCGCCTCGCAAATCCATCATCCCGGCATCATTCGATACGTCGCCCACGGCGAATCTCCACACGGTGGTCCGTACGTCATCAGTGAATGGATCGACGGTCGGCCAGTGCACGCGCTCGATCGCGTCACGGCAGCGCAGTTCATCGGCTGGTTATTGCAAATCTGCGAGACGCTCGAGGCGGTGCATCAAGCCGGACTGGTTCATGGCGATCTCACACCGAGCAACGTTCTCGTTGACTCGCACGACCGAATCACGATCACCGACTTTGGATTCTCACAAGCCTCGGATTCTGGCCCGACGTCTGTTCTCGGTGGCACTTTGGGTTTTGCTGCCCCGGAACAAATCGATCCGTCTTTCGGTGCGATCGGCATTCCCACCGATCTCCACGCGATCGGCGGTTTAGTCCACTGGCATCTGTTCAAGCAACCGCCCCAGTCCGGTGCATCGGCGGTGGAGATGATGTCGCGAACTCTCCACTCGGAAGAACGATTCTTTCGACCGCCAACCGGCGTCCCGCCTGCTCTGCACCAAATCATGGAAGCAACGCTTGCGCCGGCCCCGGCGGATCGAAAGATAACGCTCACCCAAATCACAAACCTTCTTCGCGGTGCGATCCATTCCGGACACACCATCGAATCATTGGGCAAATGATTCGATGGAATCGCATCCCCGTGATGCCGCCCGAGTCAGCCGGAACCTTTGACAACCAGTAGCACAGCGACCACGGCCAAACCCACTGCGACCAACGTCCGGAATCCGCCGGCAGAAAGTCGGGTGCTGAATCGTTTGCCCACTGCGATTCCGAAAAGGGCGGCCGGAATGATCAATGCAGACTCGATTGCTGATTGCTGGGAAATATCAGCGGTCGCAAGAAGTCCGACCACTTTGAATACTGACAAGGCCAACAGAAACTGATTCACAAAGGCTTTGAATTGTTCTTGATCCCAGTCCTGCTGCAACGCGAACGCGACGACGGGAGGCCCGGGCATCGTGACGGCGCCCATCAGGAATCCCGACGCGATCCCAATTGTCGTCGAGCCCGCAACATCGTCCTTTTCTTCCGAGGGAGCGACTTCGCTTTCGTCAAACACATCCGTCGTTTCCTCCGTCCGCTTGCGTGCCGCGCCTCGGTTGTAGAACGAGTACGCGATCATCATCAGCAGTGCGACACCGGTGCCACGTGTCAGCCAATCCAGATTGATTGAGTTGAACAACCAAAGCCCCAGCGGCAACCCAACCAAAGCTCCTCCCAGTGCAAACAACAGCGGACGCCAAACAACACCACGACGATAGGCCCAGACAGTCCCCATCTGAACTGGAACCGCACAAAGGCTGACCAGCAAATGAGTGTGCCGGGCGTCGATGACCAAGGGCATCAATCCAATGGCGACAATTCCAAACCCAAAACCGATCCCGCTGTGAACAAAGCCTGCTGAAAAGGCGATGGCAGCCACCAGACCGATCACGACGATCCAGCCTTCATCGAAACCGATCTCGCCGCCAACGGATTCTGAATCGCTCGCTAGTTGACCGATTGAGTCGTCCGCCGCGGCGAGCGACATGTCACCCAACCCAGCACCGAATGCCAAGGACAACAACACGAGCAAGATTTTGCAGAGATTCATCGTGAAAGGTTTTCTATTGAATGCGCGGTGGTTGATTCGTTTTCGAAGGCACGTTCACGCAAGGCTTTCATGTCGCCTTCGATCACGTTGTCAGAAAATGGCTGGTAGGGTTGGCGAACCAATTCGGCGAGCGGACCAACCCACGAGTGGAACTGGCCGTCGTTGATCGCATCAAAAATTGAATTGGAAACGAGCGATGGGGAGGATGCGAAATCGCCGAAACCGGCGGCACAGCCCATGTCCGTCTGCGTGGGACCGGGATGAACGCTGATCACGCGAGTCCCCTGTTCCCCCAACAAATCCTTCAGCCCTTGGGTGATGGAGTACGCTGCCGCTTTCGAGGCGCAGTAGGTCGCGAAACTGGCAGATGCTCTCACCGATGCGACACTGTTGAGCTGCACGAGCACACCACCGCCATTTGCCTGGAGGACCGGCGCGAATGCTTGGGCCACTCGCATCAATCCATAAACGTTGATGTTCATTTCCTGTTGCAGAGCTTCGATCGCATCTGGCTCCAGCGAGCTCTTCATGTTCATCACGCCGGCGTTGTTGATCACGATTTCGACATCCGTCGCCACTTCCGCTGCCTCGACAATCGAATTCGGCTCTTCAAGATCCAGCCGAATCGGCACGACTCGGTCCCCGTGCATTTCGATGAGCGGTGAAACGGTTCGTGGATCGCGGACCGCGGCGTAGACCTTCTTCGCCCCTCGTTCAATGGCATCGTCAAGGATCACTCTTCCGATGCCCCGATTGGCTCCGGTGATCAACATGGTCTTATTGCGTATTTTGTCTGTCATGATTTCAACAAGTCTTGGTTGGGAGAAAGATTGAACGATCGATTGGAGCTACTTGGAGACGATTCCGAAGTCGCCTTCAGTGCGGATGTAGAGCAGGGCTTCTTCGTCTGTCGAAATGGTGTGCTCGACCGATCCCCTGGATCCGAAGTAGCTGCCAGTCGTCAGCGGTGTGATGTCGGAAGCCGTTGCGTCATAGAGTTTGGCTTGGCCTTGGATCACGACCGCCCGAAACGTTTCGCTGTCGTTGGTCAACTTGCCAACGAATCCTGCGGGCAGCTTGACGAGCGTTCCGTTGACTTGACCGGCATCGGGGTTGCCCCAGAGGAAAGACAATTTCGGACCACCGCCAGAAATGGTTTGTGCCGACGCGTCAATCCAATTCGTGGTGGAAGAATCGAGCCAGACCATGTTGGAAGCGTCGAGATTCAGCGGCCGCTCGCCTTCGTCAAATGCTTCTTTGGGCGGCATCACAAGATACGGGCCCGATTGAATTTCCAAGAAAGCGATGCTGGCACCACGGGCCGCAGTGATGTGGACTTCCCCTGCCGGTTGCATCCAATACGAACCGGCGGGCATCCACATGGGTTCGGCACTGGGATCGTCGTTGAACAACCCACCGCCAATGACGACGCCTCGATAGGTGATGTTGTGAATGTGTGGCGGCGACGAAAATCCATCGCGGAACTTGACCAGGAACCCTGACGATTCGTCTTTGTTTTGGTCGCCCCAAAGCGTTCCTGCTTGAGGTGCCTGGTCACCACGCAGCGGATTGAGTGATTGCCACTGGACTTCCGACGCCAGCACCACTTCGGTGGTCGTGTTCGACGGGGTTGTCACTTTGGATGACACAATCGGCTCGATGGACCAAGCAAACAAAGGTGCCAAAGACACGAAGGTGAACGACAGGCAGGCAGCGACGTTCTTTGAATGACGAAAAATGGACATCAGGCTTTCTCCAAAAGGATTTGTGGGCTGGGTTTGCACTCCAGTGCGTAGGCTCAGCCCCAACTCCATCAAGAAAACTCAAAGAAAATCAAAATCGCCATTTGGCCCGCAAATCACGGGACAGACCTCCGGCGCAAGAGAATCGCAACTGCTTCCCGTGGCTGTTGCCAGGCGGAACAGGCTAAACGCAACAGCGAGGTGCTTGCGCAAAACCGATCTGCCTTGGGTTCGCAAATCGCCCAAGAAGATGCTGGCGTTCGAGCGTTTTACTGCATTTCCGTTTGCAGCCACGCTCGAGCGTAGGCCCAGTAACGCTCGGCTGTCGCCGTCGAGATTTCCAGTGCGGCGGCGGCTTTCTGATTGGTCAAGCCGGCGAAGAACCGCAGTTTGACCAACTCCGCTTTGACCGGATCGAGCTCCTGAAGTTTGGCCAACGCATCGTCCAATGCGATCAGCTTCTCGGGCTGCGAGGCGGCGGGATGGTTCCATGTATCGAGTTCGATCTTGGCACGTCCGCCACCGCGTTTTTCGGCCTGAGCCGCACGGGCGTGGTCGATCAAGATTCGGCGCATCGCCTCCGCAGCGGCACCAAAGAAATGACCACGCGAATTCCACTTTCGTTGGTCGTCGCGACCGTCGCCGGCCACTCTCATCCAAGCCTCATGCACCAACGCGGTTGCTTGCAGCGAATGGTCCGGCCGTTCATGGCTCAACTTCGCAGCAGCCAAACGGCGAAGTTCGTCGTACACGAGCGGCAACAGATCCCTCGCTGCGGCGGTGTCTCCTGAATCGAGCGCGTCGAGAATTTCAGTGAGCTGTTTCAAGGAACCCTCGCGTCTGTGGGAAACCGGCGGCCAAGCATTCTATTCACCTTGTTTAACATGATGAATGACCGCGAGCTCCGCATTTTAACTGCGTTCCAATTCTATCGCGATTTTCACGGCATTCTCGGCCGCTCCCAATTCGCCGTTGCGTCGATAGGCTTCTGCCAATCCAGTCCAGACACCAGGAACCTGCGGACGAATTGCGGTGCATCGCATGTAGTATCGAATCGCCAGGTTCCATTGTTCTTCATTCATCAGCGTTGTCGCGTAGTCGAAATTCAACATCAAGTCGCTGGGATGCTGCATCAACGCAAAACGCTGAATCTCGTCGGCCCTTTCCCGATCCCCCAACATTTTGAACGACTCAGCCAACCAAGACAGTTTCCGCGGGCATTTCGCCGCCAAGTCACATTGCTCCACCACGTGTTCCAATTCTGATTTACTGGGTGGTTGAGTTGCGTAGATCACCTTGCGAATCGCGATTCGCAACGGGTCGGGATCCGCGACGCACATCGCCTCGGTCCACGCCTGCAGTTCATCCGACGTCAATTCCTCGCCTCCCAGTTCCGCCAGATGATTGCGGGTGGAAATCCAAAGCTCCAACGCATCGGTGACAAAAACGTTGGCGCGATCCTGATGGACTTGTTGCCCCATCACCTCTGGATCCAGCACATCGACGTCATACCCGCGTGCTCGCAGGATCCGACGCAGTTCTTGCTCCATCATTTCCCAGCTTTCGAGATCACGATTCGTGCCTCGTTCGATCAGCACGTCTTCCATCGCGAGAGCGAACATTCGGTCGCGACGAGCGGCTTCATAGCGATCGAGAAACGACGTTGCCCGATTCAACGTCGGTCTTCCCGCGTTGGATTCGCTGACCAAATCCTGCACGCGAGAAACCAGGAAATCGGTGCTCGCCCAACGCTCATCGGCGGGAGACGCGTCGACGACCGCAACCATTGCGGAGGTCGCTTCATCCACCGCATTGATCAAACGAGCTTCATCCTGTTGCTGCACCGCCAGCGTTTGGTATTGATGCGCACCAAACGCGAATGCAGCGACCGCGAGAACGGTGGCTGCCGCCACTGCAAAGCCAACCCGACTTCGGTTGCGGACCACAAATTTCTTCGAGCGATAAACCAGCGACGGCGGTCCCGCGTTGACGGGTTCTTGATCGAGTGCACGTTGAATATCGGTCGCGAAATCGTTGGCGGAGTCGTATCGTCGGCGGCGATCCTTTTCCAACCCTTTCATCACGATCCAGTCCAAATCGCCGCGAATTTCTCGGGGCAAGCGATCCGGGCTGATGCTTCGATGCTTCGCCAGCACGGTCAACTTTTGCCCTGACGAGCTGAGGCGTTGGCTTGGTTTCACCGCCTCTTCCTCGCGAATCATTCGCTGCAGTTCTTGGTACCCGGCTTCGCGCAGAGATTCCGTCTGCAACGGCGTCGTTCCCGTCATCAACTCGTACAGCAACACAGCGAGCGAGTACACGTCGCTGCGAGTGTCGACGTCCAGACCGCTGATCTCCGCCTGCTCGGGGCTCATGTATTGGGGCGTGCCGACCATCATCCCGTACTGCGTGAACAACGTTTTTTCTGTCAGTCGTTGATGCAGTGCTTTGGCGACGCCGAAGTCGATCACCTTGACCACGGGTTGGCCGTCGTGCAGCGTGACCATCACGTTGGACGGTTTGATATCGCGGTGAATGATGCCTTTTTGGTGTGCGTGATGAACCGCGTTGCAAACCGAAATGAACAACCGCAACCGCTCCGCAGTGGACAATGAATTTGCATCGCAGAACTCCGTGATCGGAACGCCTTTGACCAACTCCATCACGAAGTAAGGCCGATCGCCCGCCGCGATCGCTCCGCCATCAAACACTCGCGCGATGTTTGGATGGTCCATCATCGCGAGAGCTTGCCGCTCGGCTTCAAAGCGCGCCACGACGACCTTCGAATCCATCCCCGGCTTGATGACTTTCAGAGCGACTTTGCGTCGAATCGGGTGCCGTTGTTCGGCCATGAAGACCACGCCGAACCCGCCTTTCCCCAGCTTCTGTAGCAGTCGATAGGGACCAATGTCTTGCCCGACGTCTACGCTCCACGTCGTGTCCGTGGTCTCAGCGGGATCGAAATCGAGGAATCCGTCTTCTTTCTCATGCGCCGCCACCAGAGCTTCCACTCGCCGGCGCAAGGCCTCATTTTCGCCACATTCCTGTTGAATGAACGCAATCCTTTCCTCAGCAGGCCGCTCGATGGCATCGACAAAGATTGACTCTTCCGTTTTCATGTGCTTCTACGTAATCCATAGATGTCAGCCCGTCACTTGGGCTTGGAATTTGTGATGAACATCAGTGCGTCGTCCGGCTGACATTTCCATCAAGGATTGTAGAGAAATCTCAAATCTCTTCTTGGAAGCACGGCAATCCTACGACGAATGCGAAGCGGTGAGCGTCCGAATTCTTGGCGAATCCGGCTACCGTTTTGCTATGTGGCGGGTTGTGACGCACGCGTAGTTGTTTGTGCGAGCCGGATGGCGAACACCGTGCGGACGTCCATGCTGAACGAACATCTCACGTTGACAGGTGACTCGAGTCACCTAACCGAAGCTATGAAACGAAAAGAAGCAGACTCATGGACCTACGACTGAACGACAAAACCGCACTGATCACCGCATCCTCGGGCGGAATCGGGATGGCAATCGCGAAACGCATCGCAGCTGACGGTGCGACGACGATCATCAATGCTCGCAGCGAAGCAAGCGTTGAAAAGGCGATCGGTGAAATTCGCAAAGAACTCCCGGAGGCAAAACTGGTGGGGTTGGTCGCCGACAATGGCACTACCGACGGGATCGCCAAGACGATTGAAGAACATCCCCAGGTCGATATCCTGATCAACAACCTTGGCGTCTTTGAAGCGGTTGACTTCTTCGATCTGACGGACGAGCAATGGAATGAAATCTTTGAGGTCAACGTGATGAGCGGCGTGCGACTCGCACGTCACTACCTCAAACAAATGCTCGACCAAAACTCGGGACGGATCGTGTTCATCAGCAGCGAGTCAGGACTGGTTCCATCACCAGAAATGCCTCACTACGCGATGACCAAGACCGCCCAACTCGCACTTTCGCGAAGCCTGGCTCAGTTGACTCAAGGCACCAAGGTGACCGTCAACTCTGTGCTGCCAGGTTCCACCGCAACTCCCGGCGTGCGTGACTTTGTGGGCAATCTGTTCCCTGGCGAACCCTTCGAATCCGCAGAGAAACGGTTCATGCAAGAGAACCGGCCGACCTCCTTGATCCAGCGTTTGATCGAGCCAGAAGAGATTGCGAACTTGGTCGCGTTTGTCGCCAGCCCACTGTCCTCAGCGATCAACGGCGCTGCTCTGCGAAGCGACGGCGGCATCGTCCCCACGATCGCTTGATCGAGGTCGTGCAGTTGATCGAGGCGGCGCTTTAGCGGGTTTCAGCAATTGAGAACCTCTCCCGAACGAAGTTTTTGGGAGGTCGAGTGACGCCGTTCAGGCGTACGTGAGGGAGGGGGCCGAGCATGGGAAGCGGCACGACGTCCTGATCGAGGAAGGTCACATCGTGCGAACCTGGAGTCACTTCGGTTCGCACAAGTCTTACGATTCGATTGCGATCAGATTGTCTTTCATCTGACGCATGACTTTCATCCCGGTCGCCCACTCTTCCGCCGTCAGCCCGTCCTGAAGGCTCTCTCGAAGCGTTTGAAAGTGCGGCAGCAGTTTCTTGATCTGGCGAGTTCCCTTCGGACTCGGTGATATCAGAACCGCACGAGCGTCGGATGGATCCGGTTTTCTTCGCACCAGCCCCTTCGCCTCCAGCCCATCAAGCTGACGCGTGATGGTGGTCTTGTCTCGCAACATGATCTCCGCGAATTCTCCACGGCGCAGCGGTTGCTCTGACTCCACCAAGACCATCAGCAAGGCGGATTCTTCGGGGGACAGCGTGGAACCATTTTCCGCCAGCACCGATTCGATTCGTGCGCGGAAGAGGTAGGCGAGTCGACTGATCAAAAAGCCGGGTCGCTCAGGTTTTGACATGAATGCTCTCATAGGTAGTCGCACTGAAAAGCAACGAAACGCCGCCATTTGGCGGCGGTTGCATTGCCTTTATGTGCATCATACACTTAACGGCGGCACGGGACAAGTTTTCCCAGTCGCACGACGATGCAATTCGCCATCCCCCACCGACGAGGAATTCGATCATGAAAGTCGCAATCACTTCCGCCAGCGGCCACCTGGGTGGCGCAGTAGTCAACGCAGCGCTTCCAATCGTGGGCCAGGAAAACGTCATCGGACTGGCTCGGACTCCCAGCAAAGCCCGCTCGCTCGGGATTGAAATCCGACCGGGCGATTACAACTCGCGATCCGACCTTGCCAGCTCGCTCGAAGGCATCGACCACGTCTTGCTGGTGTCCGGAATGGATGCTCCCGAGAAACGCATCGAACAACAACGCAACGTCATCGAAGCGGCCAAGCAGGCGGGTGTCCGCAAGATCGTTTACACCAGCATTCAAGGTGCGGAGGACGGCACTGCGTTCTCACCCGTGGTGCAAAGCAACCGGCAAACCGAAACGGACATCCGTGAAAGTGGTCTGGATTGGGTGATCGGTCGCAACGGCATCTACATCGAGCCCGACGTGGAATACATCGACAATTACCAACAACGAGGCGAGATCGCAAGCTGCGCCGGGGATGGAAAATGCGGGTACACAACGCGTCCTGAACTCGCGTTTGCCTATGCGAAAATGTTGACGGAATCAAAACACAACGGGCACACTTACAACCTGCACGGTGACGCGATCACTCAACAGCAATTGACGGACTCCTTGAACGACGCGTTTGGAACCCAACTTACCTTTCGTTCCATGTCCGTCGAAGAATATCGCGACGACCGCACGCAAGAACTTGGCGAATTCCTGGGCAACATCATCGCTGGCATCTACGAAGGCATTCGCACCGGTGCGGTGGACAACGAAAGCCACTTTGTTGAGGCAGCCGGCCGCGAGCACCAGAGCTGGGAAGCGTATTTCGATTCTTTGAAGTCGCACTCGCTCGCATGATCGTCCCCTGACGACCACAAGGACGCGGGCCCTCGGATTGCTCACCGGATGGTTCGCACCGCACCGACAAAACCACTTCGCCAAGCAGAACCAGCCCTTCATCCGAGGAACGTACCACATGTCGATCCCACTCAAATCAATCGCTCTGGTGTTCGCATCCTTTGTCGCGCCAGCAATCGTCTCGCCAGGAATCGCCCACAGCGACACCCAAGTTGATCCGCAGACGGCGTTGAAAATGCTGAATTCGCAACAGCAGCAGTTTCAGAAAGGTGTCGTCCAAGTCACGGACAACGTTTTCACCGCCGTTGGATTTCACGGCGCGAACACGTCGATGATTGTTGGCAAGGACGGAGTCATCATCATCGACACGTTGAAAGGACCTCAGAGCGCCAAGGAGGCTTTCGAAGCTCTCCGCGTTCACAGCGACAAGCCTGTCAAAGCAATCATCTACACCCACAGTCATGGCGACCATATCGGCGGCGCGAGTGCATTTGTTGGCGAAGAAATGCCAGACATTTACGGGACCGAAAACTTCGGATCGGCCGAAGGCACGACCAAAGCCGCTGGACCGGTCAAGCAAAAACGGAACGTGCGTCAATTCGGACGGAAGCTCTCGCCCATGGAGAGCACGAATCGCGGCGTCGCCCCGGCGCTGACCGCTGATCACGACGGTGGAAACGGTTTTGTACCGCCGACGATCCAAGTCCCAGACGACGGATTGAAGACGACGATTGCTGGCATCAAGCTTGAGATGCACGTCGCTCCTGGTGAAACCGACGATGCGATGTTCATTTGGTTGCCCGAGGGGAAAGTCTTGTTCTCTGGTGACAACTTCTACAGTTCGTTCCCAAACCTCTACGCGATTCGCGGAACGGCCTATCGAGACGTGCGGAGCTGGTCCGAAAGCGTCGCGAAGATGGCTGAGTTCCGGCCGAGCCATCTGGTTCCTGGGCACACGATGCCGATCTTGGACGCCGAAGCTGCCGTGACCGCATTGACGGATTACAGCCGAGCGATCCGCAGCGTGTACGACCAAACCGTTCGCGGAATCAATGCGGGAAAGGGACCCGACCAGATCGCTCATGAGGTCAAACTGCCTGCCGACCTGAGAGACGAACCGTACCTGATCGAGTTCTACGGTTCGGTCCCGCACGCCACACGTGCAATTTACTCGGGACTGCTCGGTTGGTTCGATGGAAACCCAACGACACTGAATCCATTGGAACCCAAAATCAAAGCCCAAAAGATCGCCGAGCTTGCCGGCGGCACGCAGCAACTGTCTCAGCAAATGCAGGCTGCTTTGGACAAGCAAGACTACCAGTGGGCGTTGGAACTTTCCGACCATATGAAATGGCTCGATGGCGCCGACCGACCACTTGCTCGCAAAGTCAAGATCGCTGCACTGCGAGGTCTGGCGGCCCAGGAATACAACGCCCCTAACCGAAACTACTACCTCAGCTACGCCAACGAACTCGAATCGGGCGAGCTGAGCGAAATCTGGTTCTAAGCGGGTGGGCCGGTGACATCGGGTATGTCAGCCGCTTGGCGTTAGCCACGGTTCCGGCGCAAAACCGGGGCGAACGCCCAAACGGCCAACATGTTCGAGGAAATCAGGCAGAGTCGGTCTACCTTTGACGCTCGCGGGCAACATACTATTGACGCAAGTGTTCCGAGCGGAAAGAACGAAGGATTCAATCACGAATCGACGTCATCGAAATCAGTGATTGGTTCTGGAGCCGTGACGTGGACGCTTGATGAGAATTGCTCGATTGCATCTTGTTGGATGGAATCGTTCCCCGAACGTTTTTCGTAGGCGTTTGTCTGTTTGCGAGTTCCGAGTTTGCCGATGTGAACGACGGGCTCTCCGGGTTTGACAGATGGCAGTGTGCTGGCGCCAAGCACCACGCCTGAAAATGGTGCGAGCAATTGGTTCTGGCCTTCGTTGAGCAAACTGCAGTTCGTTGCCAGGGCTTGGTCTTTTTTGACCGTTTCTCCGGGTGCGACATGCATTTGCATCAGTCCACCTCGTTCGGCCCGGATCCATTTCGTGTGACTGATCACGGTCTGCTTGATCGGAACATCAATTTCGCCATCGACCATCTGAAGTTTGCGGAGCACATTGAGAACCCCGCGAGTCATGCAGTCAATGACTGCAGATTCCATCCGCCAGACCTCACCGCCTTCGACAACGATCGTTGGCACCCCGTGGTCGGTCGCGGAACGACGGAGGGAGCATTCCGGCCCGGGAGCATCCAGAATGATGCCAGCTCCAAAAGCTTCGGCCATCTCAGCGCACTTTGGATTGCTTAGATCAGCTCGAGCATTCGGGTAGTTGGTGCGACGCACGGCTGCGGTGTGCAGGTCAATTCCGTAGTCACAGGGTTCGATCAATTGATCAAAGATGGTTCGGGCCATTCGTGACGACATGCTGCCCGTTTTTGATCCAGGGAAACAACGGTTCAAGTCGCGACGGTCAGGCAGGTATCGCGAGTGACGTTCGTATCCAAGGATGTTGAGAACTGGCGCCAAGATCAATGTTCCCGAGTGCAGGTCCCAAGACGAATCGGAAAGCAATTGACGAATGGCTCCCGTTCCGTTGAGTTCGTCCCCGTGCAACGCGGCGGTGACGAATACGCGTGGACCATCTTGAAGGCCCCGGCGAATGTGAAGAGGAATTGTGATCTCACGACTGCTGTAAGATTCCGAAATGACCATCTCGGTGTTCAGCCGCTCGCCGGGTCCAGGTTCGATTTCGGGGAACTGTTTGGAAGATGGCATAGTCGAAATCGAGTGAAAAGTTGTCGGTTGATTGAATGCAGTGCAGCCCGAATCCTTCGAGCATCGAGGCCGTCGAGCACTGGCAGCATCGAGGACCCATGAATATCGCGAGTTGGAGCCCAAATTACCATCGTGGGTCGATCACGAACGCAATCACGGTGCAGGAACTTCCTGTATGTTCGACTGTTCGGAGGTCAGCTTTTACGCGGGCGGGTTGGGTTCCTTTACCGGGCGACTAGCGGGAAGTCGACAGAATCGTTTGGCGAAATTTCTGGATTAGGGCTAAACCAAAAATGCGAGAATTGCGTATGCTAGCTTCGAGTCTTTGGTCGGACCTGCATTTCCAATTCAGCTATTTCTCGTTTGAGTGAACATTGGTCCCGTCGATCCGTCCATTAACGACTTTCTTGCTCAGCTTCACGCTGTTGCTCGGCCATGCACCGGCATGGTTGCACGTCGCGACGTGCGATCACGGTGCCAGCGGCCATGCTGGTTGCGATCATGGACATTCCGCGTGTCAGCACAATGGAAACGTGCACGAATGCTGTGCAGACGACCATGGCTGTCATTCGCAAGCGTGCGAGGAAACAGCGTCGAGTGCTTGTTCGCAAGACTCACTCGCGAATGCGACGGAGTTCGAGGGCGAATCGCATTCCCCACACGATTCTCATTCGTGCTGGATCTGCCAATCGCTCGCGGCTCCCGGTGGTTTTGTCGATCAAGATCAAGCGTCGATCACTTGCGAATGGATTGAATTTGCGGCTTGGCCGACATGCCTTTCAGCGGATGTTGATCCGTCTATCTCTTGGCCTCCTCTGCGTGGCCCACCTGCGATTCGAGTCTGAGTCACTGTCACTTCGTACTTGCTGAATTCGTCCGCATCCACGCTGGCGATGCGCGCTGATCGTTCGTTGTAGCCAATCTGGATTTGGCAACGAATCATCCGCGGCGAGGCAGGATCGCCATGTCATCCGTTGACGGATGGATGAGCGTGCACGGAATGACTGTGGATTCATACAACGATTTGACCTCAACCATTGCCTCGCGTGTGCGTTCGCGGACGATCGGCGCTCGGTCCGACCTAACCTGTGTCGATCGACGTGCGCGCCGCGCGGGGCAACCTCTATCTCTCTACGCGCACTCAATTGAAATCCCATGAAATTTACAGTACCGCGGATGCGGCAAACGCGTTTTCGCGAAGCGTTCACCCTGGTCGAGTTGCTGGTGGTCATTGCGATCATCGGCATCTTGGTCGGCTTGCTTTTACCGGCCGTTCAAGCCGCTCGTGAAGCTGCACGCCGCATGCAGTGCAGCAACAATATGAAACAGATTGCCTTGGCGACTCACAACTACGAGAGTTCGTTCAAGTGCATCCCGGCGATGACGGGATCAAGCAGTTTCTCCGTCCAAGCTCGCGTATTGCCATACATCGAGCAGGCTGGGCTGAGCGAACTGATCAACTTCGAACAACCGCTCTTGATCGGCCCTCCATGGGCAGCGAGCTTCAATCCGGTTCTTCGCGAAGCCGTCGAAAAAGTGGTTCCGACCTTCCTTTGTCCCAGCGACGTTGGCGACCCAAGGTTCAGCACCACATTTGCCGATGGAGCGACCGGCTTCTCCGGTGGACTGAGCTACATGTATAGCTACGGCAGCGGAACGGACACCAACTACGACGACCGCTATCGAACCGATGGAATGGTTTGGGAGAACTCCTGGGCCAAATTTCGCGACTGCTTGGATGGGACCAGCCAGACGGTCTTGATGGCGGAAACGATCATGGGCGATCAGACCAGTGGACTGACCGAACCCACACCCGCTGGCCCGCATCGTCGGATTGCAAACTGGAGTGGCACGAGTGGGAACACTGCTCCCAACCCGGGGTTCGTAGAGGGTGGGGCGCTGATCCAGAACCCTGATTTGGAGACCGTTTTCCCCGCAAAGATCAGCTCTTACTCCGGGAATCGTGGGTCGTGTTGGATTCGAGGCGTGCCTTATGCGACGGTGATCAACGGCTACATGACGCCGAATTCATCGATCCCCGACATCGGAATTCATGGTCGGGGATTCTATTCCTCGCGGTCGTATCACACCGGCGGTTCCATGCACGCGATGTTGGATGGCAGCGTTCATTTCATGACCGATTCCATCGATCGAACGACGTACCACGCGTTGTTTTCACGCGACGGCCGGGAGGTGGTCCAGTGGCCGTGAGTGCTCGAGCGTCGGCGTTGTTGCTGGCTTGCGTAGTCATTGGTTCGACTGGATGCGATGCGACTTCGCAGTCGTCAACGCCTGAGTCAAATACGTTCGTTGAGGTTATCTACGACGGCAAACCGCTCGCGAATGTGCAGGTTTTGTTGAAGCAAACCTCCGACGGCGGCTCACTTGCCCGAGCCATCACGAACGAGCGTGGCTTGGCTCATTTTAGCAATTTGCCATCTCCTGAACCGGAGAGCTATGTCGTTGCGATGGAATCGATCAGCGATGGCGGTTGGATGTTGAAGCCATCCGTGATGGAGAAGTTTTGCGACTCTCTGCGACTGAAACCATTTTCCGAAACACCTCACCAGAAAATTGAGCTGCCACGTCAGGCCGTTCAATCACTTTCATCCAAACATTGAATTCTGAAACACAAACATGACCATTCAAAGACTCTTATTCACTTTTGCTGCTCTCAGCTTGCTGGGTAGTTCCAACGTGCACGCAGAAGGGCGCACGATCGCCCGATTGTTTTGGCAGGATCACCAAAGTGCCGCGCTGAAGTGGGCGGACCTTCGGAAATCCAAGGACGGCTACGCTCTCGCGGAAGAATCCGTGCAGGGCTTTCCGGAACTCGACGTGGACGACCAAATGCTCGTTCAGATGCAGATCGACGACGGGTTGCTCGTGGTAGGCGTGCGTGACGAAGCGAACGGCGACATCGGCAGCGGATGGGTTGCGATCGAATCCGGTGCAACTCAAGAAGCCCATGGCGATCACTTTCATTGGCGTTTTACGAAGACGCCTTCGGTGCAGTCGAAATTGATTGACGACGGACAAGGCAATCCCGCTCACCTCTATCGCTACGGCAAGTCGTTTGTGATGGCGAACGACCAACGCAATGGATTCACGGTGATGGATGCCAACGGTGTTCGGGAAGCCAAGTCGGCAACCGAGGCGGGGATGTTCTACGAGGGCGGTGGTGGCCACATCACGCTGGCGGTCGCCGACGACAAGGTTGCATACAGCACTTGGATCCATGGCGAAGGGGAAAACGCGGGCCGAGTCGATGTGGTCGGTTTGGATGAAAACGCGGGCAAGGGATATCGCATCGATTGCCCCACCGGTGTCTTGCACGGTGCAACTTACTGCGGAGGCAAAGTTTTCTTCGCTCCGGCTGACGGCATTTGTTGGGTTGCGGCTGACATGGAGGCCGACGATGCTGCCGATTCAGTGCAGGTCAATCACCTGGAAATTGGCTCGGATCCCGAAGGCAAGCCGCTGCGCACCGGAGCGTTCGCGAATCTCGATGACACCGTGGTCTTCACGAGCGGCAAAGCAGATCAATCGTTGCTGTGTGTCGTTGACGCATCGAGCGATGAACCCCAAATTCAATCGATGCCGATGGAATTGAAGAGCGATCAATCGTTGCGAACGCCAATCGTGGGCAAAGGATCGGGCGGACGCCCGGTCGCATTGTGTTTTGCGGAGTCGAAAGAGGCTCCCGAGAACGATCAGCTTTTCGTGGTCGATTTGGATCCCGACGGGAACGGTGAATTCTCCGACGCGAAGACGCGTGAACCGATCTCGGTCGGACGGAGCCAGATCGAAGGTCACTTCGGTCATCACGACGCCGTGTTCCTGCCGCGAGGACGCCAGATCGCAATCACCAACCCAGGTGACGCGAGCATTTGGGTGATTTCGCTGACGGATCAATCGGTGCAAGCCAAGTTCGATTGCGAAGGGATGCCAACAAGCCTCGCTTCCATCTCGGATTGAGGCTGGAGCAACTCTTGTCGCAGACAAAGCAGGAGCGAAGTTGCAGTTGTGGCTTCGTTTCTGCTTGCGGCCGTTTGTCAGGCAAAGCAGGCAAGCAGGAAGGTCAAGTTGTATTTCGTTAACTGCTTAGGCGTGGGAACCTTGGCGAACGCCAATCGGCTGATCTACCCAACGAAACCTGCTTAGCGGGTGCTGAGATGATTCTGTGGTGGGCTATGGTCTTTCATCCCTTCTTGCAACATTTTGGTCGCGGGGAGGGATTCGAGGGATCGGCGTTGATCGACGATGGCCTGCAAGAAGACTCGGCGGATCGCGTCGTAGCCGCGGTCGTTTGGGTCTTCGATATTGGTGTAGAACCAGTAAGTGGGATCGTCCCAATCGTACGTGCTTCGCCAGAATTGGCGGCAATGCGATCCGTGTCCCAAGAAAGTCTCATGCAGCGGCACGACATGGACATGCCCGAACTGATTCGCAACCCGGCGAATGACACGGTTGTATTCCGCATGGATAGCCAAACCATCGGGCCAGTCGGGGAGGAAAATGCTGGGTGCATCGCCGACGCCGTCGGTCGGGTCGTAAATGTCGCCCAAGAAAATTTGGCAACCCGCCGGGAAACGATCGCTGGTCAGACGTAGCATTTTGTTCAACCTTGATTCGAACGCCTCGATCCAAGGCTGGGCTTGTTCCAACGACGCGCCGTACATGGCACCTTCTTCGGGCGGTCGGCGACCGTAACTGTGGATCAAATCGTTTCCGCCGGTGGTCATCACCACCAATCCAAATACGTCATCGTCAAAGGTTTCGATTTCAGCCTCGATGACGCGTTCGTGGTCCAAAGAAGTCGAACCGGAAACAGCAACATTGGAGGCGGTCAGGTTTGGCAGGACCGCTGCCAAGTGCTTTCCCCGCATGTCGAGCCATTCGTCCTTGGGGTTCTCTCGCAGACGTTCAAAGTAGGAGTGTGACTTCGATTTTGCACCAAGGCCTCGAGTGACGCTGTCGCCGATCCCGAGCAAATGAACTTGGTGTTGAGTCCAAGCGGTTTCGAACGGCTCAATATCGATCACCGGACCAGCGGGCCCTTCTCCGACCGGACGACGAAGCTTGAATTCCAGGTAAGCTGGGACGCCGATGAAGACGGCTAACGCGACGATGAACAGGAGGCGTCGCCGAAGTTGCAACGAGGAAATCTTCTTGTTCATGATTTCGCCTCAGGAGAAGTTGGATGTTTTGAGGCGACGAGCGGTCGCCGCGAAAACGCGTTCCTCTTCTTCCATCTTAGCCTGATCAATCGCGTTCCGCTGACGCAGGAGGCAATGGATGGCTGGGCATAGGCAGCAAGCTCTGCGGCAGATCCACCAAGAACGCAGCTCCACCGAGTGGGCTGTCGTCGATCGTGACTTTGCCGCCCAGACGCTGGCATATCCGATGGACGAGCGCCAGCCCGAGTCCCGTGCCAGGCTGGGAATCGCCAGAGAGTCGGTGGAAGGGATCGAAAACAAAACGACGATCAGTCACTGGGATCCCGGGGCCATCGTCCTCGACTAAGAAGCAAACCCGATTGGAATCGTTGGTGATGGTGACGCGAACCTTGGAATTGGCGTATTTTCCAGCGTTGCCGACCAGGTTGCCAATTGCTCGAACTAGACCGGCTTCATAGGTCACCAAGTCGATGTTGTCGGATTCCGTTGGACCATCGAAGATGATATTGGGATGCAGAGGGGCATGTTGCCCGATCGCATCCATCGCAATGTCTTGAGCCGAGACTCGCTCACGAGGTGCGACCTGAGATTGCTCATCGGTGCGAGTGTAATTGAGTAGTTCCGCGACCAAGTCATCGAGTTTGTCAGTGGCGTCATCGATCGAGTCGACTCGTTGGTTTCGTTTCTCATCCGTGTCAGCGGAACGCACCAATTCGGTTGCGAATTTGATGCGAGCGAGCGGCGTTCGGAACTCATGCGAGACCGCCTGCAGCAATTCCTTTTGCGAGCGAAGCAATGATTCGACTCGATCGGCCATGGTATTGAATGCGTCGACGATTGGAAAGCTTCGTCTTCGACCGGTGTCCACGATCCGTGCGGCGAAGTCACCGTCCGCGATCGCCAATGCAGTACGCTCAACGATCCGAAACTGCCTGGCGATGGGACGCATTAAAATCGCGATCGCCAATGCGACCAATAGAAAGACGCTGGTCAGTCCGAGCAGAATGTCGCTGCGTCGCGGCCCGGCGAAACGCGGGAGCGGTCCGAGTTCGACCAACAGCGGTGTTCCCGTGAGTGCCACTTCGATGCTATCGCCGGAAAGTACGGCCTCGCCATCGTCGAGGCGTTGCAACAGTGTCTTCGACAATGACCGTTCGGAGCGATTCACCACGCCGACGGGATAGGTGAATCGTGATTGAATGCTGGCGACGGTTTCGTCGATGTTTTGCATTCCACCGGCGGCAATCTCGTCGCGGGCCAGCAAGGCGCCGCCACTGAGCGCGTTCTCGATCACCGAGATGTTCTGGGCCTCCGTCGTTCCGCGAAACACGTAGGCTTGGATGATCCAGGCGATGAGCAGGATCAATAGAACGCCGCAGTAGAACTGGATGAACAAACGAGTCATGCAGGGCTCCGGATGCAGCGGTGATTTCAATCAGTGCGAACGCCACGCAAACTCGTTTGGCGTGACGTGGACTCGGCCGCAAACGCTATCGCATTTTGGTTTGCAATCGCAGCATTTCCAGCATTGCATCGGCGGCTTCGTGGCCTTTGTTTCCGACCGTTCCACCGCTGCGCTGGATCGCTTGTTCGACGGTGTTGCAAGTCAGCAAGCCAAAGCCAACGGGACGGCCCGTTCGTACTGATTGCTCCATCAGCGTGTCGCTGACGGCGCGATTGATGTGTTCGTCGTGAGTCGTCTCGCCTTTGATCACGCATCCCAGCGTGATCGCACCAATGACGTCAGCGTGTTGGAAGGCTTGCTCCACCGCCCAGCACAATTCCCATGCACCAGGCACACGGATCAGCCAGTGTTTGTCTTCCGGGATGCCAGCGTCAGTCAGTGATTGCAAAGCGGCCTGCACCATCGAGTCGCAGATGTTGGCGTTGTAGCGGCTCGCGATGATTGCAACACGTCCGCTGGGCAAATTTCCGGTGGTTCCATCGATGGAAGGCATTCAAATTCTCGGGAAAGAATTGGAGGGTGAAGGAGGTGGGGGGAATGCCGCGTGCGGCCATTCAGTCTTGCGGTTGAACACTCATGAGAAACTCAGCGTTGTTTTGTGTTTTTCGCATTCGCTTGGTCAGTTCCGTCATGGAATCGACTGGCGAGTGTTCCGCCAATTCGCGACGCAGGGTTTCAATCCTGCGATGTTCTTCCTGATCGAGCAACATTTCTTCGCGACGTGTGCCGCTGCGTGTCAGGTCGATCGCTGGCCAAACTCGGCGAGCGACGAGGTCTTGGTCGAGAACAATCTCCAAATTGCCGGTGCCTTTGAATTCTTCAAAGATCACGTCGTCCATGCGACTTCCGGTGTCGACCAAAGCGGTTGCCAAGATCGTGAGCGAACCGCCTTCTTCGACCTTTCGAGCGGACCCGAAAATCGACTTGGGTTTCTGCATCGCACCGGCGTCCAGGCCGCCGGTCAGTAGCTTGCCCGTTGCCGAATCGCTGTCGCTGTTGAACGCTCGGGCGAGCCGGGTGATCGAGTCGAGGAAGATGACAACGTCGGTTCCCGATTCCACCATTCGCTTGGCTTTTTCAACCACCATCTGAGCGACTTGAATGTGTCTCGCCGGTGGTTCGTCAAACGTGCTGCTGATCACCTCGCATTGAGGCGATTGGATCTCACGCTCCATGTCCGTCACTTCTTCGGGACGTTCATCGATCAACAAGACCACGACATAGGCGTTGGGGTAGTTGTTGAGAACGCCGCGGGCGAGGCTCTGCATCAACATGGTTTTGCCGGCACGCGGTGGACTGACAATCAGACCTCGTTGTCCAAATCCAATTGGGGTGAACAAGTCCACCACACGTGTGCTGAGTTCCTGCGCATCATGCTCGGTCACAATTCGCGAGCGCGGGTGCAGTGGCGTGAGATCATCGAACGGCTTTTGGCGTTGTCGCTGCATCGGGTCCGCATGATTGATCGCTTCGATTCGCAGCAAAGCGAAGTAGCGTTCGTTTTCCTTCGGCGGACGAATTTGCCCGGCAACATGCGAACCCGTGTGCAGTCCAAATCGACGGATTTGGCTGGGGGAGACATAGATGTCGTCGGGGCAAGACAAGTAGTGGTACTGCGCGCTCCGCAGGAATCCAAATCCATCGGGAAGGATTTCAAGCGTGCCTTCGCCGTACATCAGACCATTCGCACTCATCCGCGCTTTGAGCAAGCGGAAGACAAGTTCCTGTCGCGGCAGCGCAGCGATCTCTTGCAACCCTTCCGTTTCGGCAAGAGCGAGCAACTCGTCATGTTCGAGCTTTTGCAAGTCGTTGATGTTCAACGCTTGCTTGGGCGGTTGATCTTTCGCGGGGATGCCAACTCGGCCGCCCGCGCGTGTCACTTCACTGACGATCTCTTCGGGCAACGAGAGCGGATCGCGTTCGGCATCAAGCTCGCGAACACGTTTATCAACATCTTTGTCTGGGTGGCGCATACGGCGATTGCTACGACGAGCATTGCGCGCCGGACCCGGCGTGGAGGAAGGTTCCATGAGGAGAGAACCAAATCGGTAGGATGAAAAGAGAGGAGGACGGATGAGAGCCATCCGGGAGGGGTGCGACGCCAGATTGCCAACGCCACAGAACTTAGTTTAGACGAATGCATGCCCCCTGTCAGGCGGAATTATGAGGGGGCCGTGAAGATGGCGTCACAAACACCGCACCGCATCGGCTTCGGTCGCTTGTTCGCCTTAGGTGGTTTGGCGGAGGTATTCGGTTGTGGTCCCGTCCGTCGATGCAGCACCCTAAGTGACACTCGATGCGGCCATCGGGTTCAGAAGTCCACGGTTGTCCAGGTACAACGCCCATACCAATCGAGTTGCCGTCGAACGGTACGGGCGCCACTGTTTGGCACGTTCGACCACCGCTTCGAAGCTTTCGTATTGTCCCCCGTCCAATTCCTCGAGGCCTTTGAGGAGACCCAGGTCGCCGAAGGGAAGAATGTCGGGGCGATCGAGCGCGGACATCAGGTAAACCTCCGCGCTCCAGCGGCCGATCCCCAGCCTAGCGGTCAGTTGAGGCAGGGCCTGTTGATCAGGCATTTCGGCCAAGCGATCCAGCTGAAAACGGCCTCGGACAACATCATCGGCCAGTTGGTGCAGATAGCGGTGCTTTTGTCGACTGACTCCGCACGCTCGAGTCTGCACCGATGAAAGCGAGACAATGCCTTCGGCGGTGAGTGGTCCAGCGAGCAGGTGTTGCAACTTCAGGAAGGTCGACTCCGCCGATCGCAGCGACACCTGCTGCTCCAGGATGATTCGAGCGAGCGTTTCGAAGCCGGCGGGACGTCGCCACGACGGTGGGCTGCCCAATCGATGCTTCACCAGTCGGAGTGCAGCGTCCTTCTTTCCCAGGTAGTCGAGCGCTGCTTTACGCTCTCCCTCCGCGGGTGAAACCGCCTGCCTTGTTTTTAGGCGGCGGTTGCCGGGCGATGCCTGCGACTTAGGCACGGAGGGTGTTGGCATGGGGCTCGGATTGCAGGGTGTTGTAATTCTGGAAGTTTTAAGTCGTTTGTCTTCAGTGTCTTGCGAGAATTTGCGGAAGTCCGTTTTTGCTTTTGGTCCAAAGTGTGCCAGTAGCCATCCTTCGAAAAGAAGTGCTTCCCAAAAGGACAACGCACGACTCACGAGCGATTCAGGATGGCCCGGGCAGGAGTTGGACGGTGGACGGCGGCGCAGCACTTGGTTCGAAACGACTCGGCATGGTGAATGATTCACTTTGGCAATGGGTGCCGAAGGCAACGTGTCGTGTCACACCAACTGTCTTACGAGAAGGAAGACCACATGAGTTCGATCTCAGCATTTACAACACAAGAGCTTGGCGGCGGACGGACAGGTTTCCGTTTCGCTTGGCTCACTATGGTTCTCCTTGTGGGGATGATGGGGATCGGCGGTTCACTCGCGTCGGTAGCTTCGGCTCAGGATGAGCCAGCGGCTGCAACGGATACTGCAGAAGTCGCCGACGCGGGTGACGCTGATTCAGAGGAGCCCGCGGCGGACGCGGGAGTAGGGTACGCCTTCGACAATGGCTTCCTGTTCCTCTGTGCCGTTTTGGTTCTCTTCATGCAGGCCGGCTTCGCCATGGTCGAAGTGGGGCTGAACTCCTCCAAGAACACCATCAACATTCTGTCTAAGAACTTGATGGATTTGTCCGTCGGGGCGTTGCTGTTCTTCTTCATCGGCTTCGGATTGATGTATCCGGGCAGCTATGGTGACGTCGAAAACGGTTACTTCGCCTTCGGTGGCACTGGGATTTATGAATCCAGTCCTGATCAAACATTCTCGCCACAAGTCGATTGGTTCTTCCAAGCCGTCTTCGCCGCGACCGCCGCAACCATCGTTTCGGGTGCTGTTGCTGGCCGTATGAAATTCAACGCTTACTTGGTTTACAGTGCCATCCTGACTGGATTGATTTATCCAATCAGCGGTTACTGGAAATGGGGCGGCGGATGGTTGATGCAGTTCGGCGACTTGGTCGACGGCGAGTACGCCATGGGCTTCCAAGACTTCGCTGGTTCAGCAGTTGTTCACGCAGTCGGCGGTTTCGCTGGCTTGGCTGGTGCGATCTTCCTCGGCCCTCGCTTGGGTCGTTACACCGCCGAAGGCAAGAGCGTTCCATTGCCAGGTCACAACGTTGCTTTCGCTGCTCTGGGTGTGTTCATCCTGTGGGTGGGGTGGTACGGATTCAACCCTGGTAGCCAATTGGCATTCCAATCTGCTGGCGACATTGACGCAACCGTCTTCATCGCTGTGAACACCACCCTCGCCGCAGCTGCTGGCGTGATCGTTGCAACCGCTGTCTCGTGGGGCTTGTTCGGCAAACCTGACTTGACCATGGGCCTGAACGGTGCTCTTGGTGGATTGGTTGGCATCACGGCTTGCTGTGACGCAATGAGCAACTCGATGTCGATCGTTGTCGGTGCTGTTGCAGGTGCCTTGGTTGTTCTCAGCATTGTTGTTCTGGACAAAATCAAAATCGACGATCCCGTCGGTGCTTTCCCTGTCCACGGCGTTTGCGGTGTTTGGGGCTGCATGGCTCTCGGCATCTTGCCAAACGCTCACTTGGAATCTGGTTCAACCAGCTTCATGATTCAGTTGATCGGAACCGTTTCGATCTGTGCTTGGGCCTTCATCACCATGTCGGTCGTCTTCGGTGTACTCAAAGCTGTAGGCATGCTGCGAGTCTCGCCACAAGAAGAGCAAGCAGGTTTGGATATCAGCGAGCACGGAATGCACGCTTACCCATCAGACGCCGTTTCCGGCGGCTCGGTGGTCTAGTTCTACCCACCGCAGTGATGTCGCCGGTTGTGCCGTTACACACTCGGCGGCGTCGCAGCGCGGTGCTTTGAACTTCTCGGCTCTTGCCTGGGCCAGAAGAAGCCCCAATGGTCCGTGACAGGTGTCCGCCTCACCTGTCGCGGATCGGGGTCTTTTTTTTGCGCTGTCGGTGGTGATGGCTTTGCCGGTGCAGACGACTGAGGCCAGCTGGCTTTTGATGTTTGTGCAAGCCACCGGGTCTACGCGAAAATCTTTGGATCGTCTAAATTCCTGGCAGGCGATCGAGCCCATCAGTTTTCAATTGGCGATCAGGTGCGGACCTGAACGCAGAATGGGCTGGTCTTTGCCCGCACGATTGGCTCGCTTGAATCGCCCGTTCGCGACTTCTGACTGTTACCGTTCATGAAATTGATCATTGCCATCGTTCAGCCTTCCAAATTGGACGCCATCAAAGAGGCGTTGACTCGCGTGGAGGTGCACCGTTTGACCGTGGTGGATTGCCAAGGGTTTGGGCGGCAACGTGGTCAAACCGGTTCCATGCGTGGCCGTGATTACGGCGTCAGCTTGCTTCGCAAGGTGCAGTTGCAAATTGGTGTGAACGAGGAGTTTGTTCAGCCAACGATCGACGCAATCTTGGAAGGCGGCCGCAGCGGTGAGAGCGGCGAAATCGGTGACGGCAAAATCTTTGTCCTCCCAATGGACGATTGCGTCCGAATCCGAACCGGCGAGCGTGGTGGAGAAGCCATCTGAGCCTTCCGGTCTCGGTTGCTCTGCGAAATTGTTCACAGCAAGCTGAGGATGGTATCATCGCCTTTCCCCGCGAAAGGATCTAAGGTGCCATGGCTGCTTTGAAGCGAGCTCTTTGCTACAAAAATCTTGCTTTCAGCGCACCTCGAGCTCGGGAGCTTTGCCGTTCGAGCGTTTGTTTTGCAATTTCCCTCATCTGGATTTGTGCAGTCGTTGGCCAGGCTGAAGAGCCTTTGCAGCGTGTTGGGGTCAGTTCGGATGGCCACTCGTTTGTGAAAAGCGACTCAGACGAGCCATTCGTCATCTGGGGAGTGAACTACGACCACGATGAGTCGGGGCGGCTACTCGATGAGTACTGGATTGACGAATGGAACAAGGTCGTTGAAGACTTTGACGAGATCAAGCAACTCGGTGCCAACTGTGTTCGCATCCATCTGCAGATCGGTCTCTGGATGGAGACTCCCGAGAAAGCTTCAGTCGCTCAGGTGAACCAACTCAAGCGGCTGCTGAAGCTAGCTGAGTCAAAGCGTTTGTATTTGGACATCACCGGATTGGCTTGCTATCACAAATCCAACGTTCCGGATTGGCTGAATGAGCTGAACGAAGCAGAACGTTGGAAGGCGCAGGCGAGGTTTTGGTCGGAGGTCGCGAAGGTTTGCTCGGGCTGTCCAGCGGTCTTTTGCTATGACTTGATGAACGAGCCGATCTTGCCGGGTGAAAAACCTGAGTCGGATTGGCTGGCGGGTGAGCTTGGTGGCAAATTTTTTGTGCAGCGTTTGGCGCTTCGTCGGGGCGAGCGAAGCCGCGAGGAGATTGCGGAAGCTTGGGTGAATCAAATGGTTGACGCGATCCGCGAACAGGATTCGCAGACCATGGTCACCGTTGGAGTGATCCCGTGGGTTTTCGCGTTCGGTGGTGGAAAACCCCTGTTCTATTCGCCCACGGTGGGCAAGCGACTCGACTTCGTTTCTGTCCATTTCTATCCCAAGAAAGGTGAAGTTCAGGACGCGTTGAATTCACTGAAGGCCTATGAGGTTGGCAAGCCGTTGGTCATTGAAGAGATGTTTCCTTTGAAGTGCAGCACCGAAGAATTGTCAGCCTTTGTTCTGCAATCACAAACGCACGCGGACGGTTGGGTCAGCTTCTACTGGGGAGCCACCGCGGCGGAACTTCGTGCCCGAGAGGACGCTGGCATCGCTGAAGCCATCACGGCAGATTGGCTGGATGCATTTCAGGGGCTGCCAAGCGAGCTGGAAGTCTCGACCGAGCCGTGAGCATCTCTGTCGGTTTTGAAGGCTGTCTAAGCCGGCTGCCTGCTGCGCAGCTGACCGGACGAGGGGGTTGCAAATGTTCACACGTGATTATCATCGAACTGGACGTCGCGAACCGCGATTGGCGTCCGTGTAACGCAGCCAGTTAGGGTGCCAACGCTCGCTCGAAGTGGCAACAGGATAGACAGAATGTGCAATCGAACTTCCCTCGTCATCGGTCTCGTTTTCGCATGCTGGGCTCCGGCGATCGCGGACGAATTGCCGACGATCAATGACAGTCGTGCGAACGAGCGATTTGAGTTTAAGCTGACGTACGATGTCGATTTCTCGGTCCCTGGCGTGCTCGAACCGGAGGCGGGGATGCTGCGTCAGGAAGACATGGGCGTCAGCAACAACGCGGGCCAGCACCGACAGGCAAAGGGGCGCCGGCACGCCGCCTGGTATGACCGGTATCACGAGAAAACCGCATCGATTGAGGACGGTGTTTTGGTCCAGCGAGGCTACGTTGCTGATTCGGACATCGACGGATTTTCCAGCCGCGACTCGGGCAATTCTCCTCGTAACTTCCCGTACGTTGATCCGGATCCGAAAGACGCAGCTCGTGGTGAAGTCAACTTTGCCGATTTCGAAATCCACACCTCCTGGTTTGATACCTTCGCGTTGAAAAGTGTGAATGGTCAGCAGGTGCCGGTCGAAAGCACGGATCAATTGGTCGCGAAGGATCAGTTCTGGGGGCAACCTGGTAAGACCGACACGTCGTCACCCAATGTCACGTTCGAACCAGGGACATTCTTTGAGATTGAGGTGAATTTTGAGGGCATGGAAGCGCTCGCACACCGACATTCGTTCTGGTTGATGCCGGCGTCGGAGCAAAGCAGTGCATACGATGATGATCCATCCAATGGGCTGGAGATCGACATCTACGAGCACGAGATGGTTGTCGAAAAGGAGTCGCCCGAAGCCGAATCACGCAACAACATTTTGCTCATGAAGTGCATCGGCGGAAAAACCGACCCGCCAACAACCCTCAATGAACTTCGCGAAGATGGCAAGACCTCGATTGAGATTCCCGGCATCAACGAAGGCTGGCACAAGATCGGACTGTTCTGGAGCGAAAAGGCTCTGATCTGGTTTGTTGATGGTAAGGCGGTGGTTCGCGATTCCAAGCTCGTGCCGACTGTTCCGATGTATCTGATCGTTTCGCGGGAGGCGAACTCAGGCGCGGGGCTCTCAAGTGACCACCAAAACCTTCGAGCCGACGGCGAACGCATTCCCGTCGACGCGGGACTGTACGGTAGAAACGTTGCCACGCCAGCGAACCGTGACCTGATCAAAGCGGGGCGAGACGAAGTGCGTGTTCGAAGCATTCGTGCTTGGACGATCAGCCCACGCAAGTGATGCCACGAAAAAAGGGCATCGGCTTGCAATTGCCGATGCCCTCTATGAATTCGTAGAGCTGAAACCTGGGTTTGGCTCAGCCCGCCATGCGTGTGATGCGGTTGTGGGGAGCCGCCAATTCTTCCGCGGTGGGTTGGTAGCGGAATTGCATCAGGTAAGCGTCTTCCGTCGCATCGTCATAGAAGTCTCGTAGCACCGAGATGGCTTTGAATCCAAGCGACTTGAAGAACAGTTGAGCTTCCAGGTTCGTTTCGCGAACTTCCAGCATGATTCGGTTGCGGCGTTCTTGGGACAATTTGCCCAGCAACTTTCGCATCATCGTGTTGCCAATGCCGTTGCGACGGTAATCGCTGTGAACGGCGAAGTTCAGGATGTGCAGTCGGTTCTTGTGCAGTTCATAGATCATGAAGCCGGCGACGCGTTCGTCGCACTCGGCCACCATGCCGATGCAATTGCGCTGGCGGAGGCAGCGGATGAAGTCATCCTCGGACCAAGCAAACTCAAAGCAGTTGGTCTCGATCCCCAAGACATCCGGCATATCCCGGCGAATCATCCAGCGGATATGTGCGGCCTGCCCAGTCGAACTCAGGCCAGTTTTTTGCGTGTTTTCCACGTCGGACTCCCTTCCGGTTCTGTGAAGATCGCATCGCCGTTTGTGGGGGCCGTCCTGGCTCACCGGCGATGAAAGGGAAATTAGCAGAACCCTTTGACCGCACCAAGACGAAATTCCGTTCCGAATATTTGCAAAGAATTTGGCAGCCAGGGCAAACTGCGAAGGTAAATAAGGGGGCTGTGGAAGCTAGGTGATGAAGTGTCGCCGACGAGCGATCAATCGGTCGTCGGATTGTTTTGGTGCCAGGACACGTGATCAAGCGACATTCGTACGCTATCCAAACGGAAATCGGGAGCCGTCAGCTTCGGTTCGTGCTCGATGACGTAGCTCGCGATCTCGTCGGTGAGGTGGGCCAATTGGCAGTCGACTTCTTCCACCAACGGCGTGAAACGCTCTAGGAACGAGCGATTCACGATGTAGCTGTATGCTCCGGCGACTTGGTTTGGTGCACACTGAATCAGGTGTGGTGCGACGACCCGAGTTGGGTTTTTCTGACTTCCAAGTTGAGAGTTGAAGTACGAAAGGTGGCAGAGATCCCACTGGATCTGGTCTGGGAAATTCACGGCATCCAATATTTGAAAGAAATTGGGATGAATCGTGACATCGTCCTCCAACACAATGATTGGCAATTCACTGTCAGGCCGATCGTAGAACTGGATGTGCGATAGCGTGCAGGCGGCGGAGCCCCACATGTGCTGAAGATCGGTTCGCCAACGCCCCTGTAAAATCGGAGGCAGCCCAACTCCTTCAAAATTTTCCGTTTCGGGCGTCTTGGCTTGAATGATTTGCCAATGCCGAAAGCCTGCACGCTGCAGATGTTGCTTGACTTGGCTGACTCGATCACACGATTGCTCGTCGAGCGTGCTGATGACAAACGTCGGTGTGTCCTCGTTGATACCGATCATGAAGGGCTCATCGGACTATCGCGAGTTGAGTCAACGAACGAGCGTTCCCGTGCACAACGGGGATCAATTGACCGGATCGATTGACCACATGACCATCGGGAGTGACGCGAACTTCGCCTCGCCGTCGATCATGCACGCAGAAGTTCCAGTGTTCGGAGGCTTCGACCCAACGCGTCGGGTCGCTGTGGCAGTACAGATTGAGTGCGGTTTGGTCACCCCAGTCGGTCGTTCCACGAAGCGCCGTGGCTCGCAACCGTACCGCTTCGTCAAAGTAGCGGCGCATCGATCGAGCCGTTCCCGCACCGAAGCCACTGTTGAGGAACGGGTTGGATGCGAACAGTTCGAACGCCCGTCGCTGCATCGAAGGGGCCTCGATGGTTCGCGTCCATCCGCGAATCGCATTGTTGTGAGGAAAGCCGAGAGGTTCTCTGACTGCCAAAATCTTGTCGGGATGTTGTTGCGTTTGTTGCCAAAGCGAGTCGAGTCGCCCTTGGAACAACATGTCCCCCGCATCCCAGTAAGCCACCGATGTATCCGCCGGAAGTTGAGAAACGATCTGGCGAAAGTCCTCTAATCGCCGGACCGGCGGCAGCTGTCCGTTGAAGGGCCGGCGAATGAAACGAACGTTGGGCAAGTTTTTGAGTTGCTGAATCTCGCTGGGATACAACCCGTACCCGACGACAATGACTTCCTGAGTGTTTCCGGTTGCTCGCAGGGTTCGTAAGAAGACGTCCTGAAATCGACGGACGTCACGGCGGTTGAACGCCACTAGGATTTTCGCATTCGTGACGGTCTCCGGATCAGCAGAATGTGGAGGAGTATCTCCGAGCGACAGGTCGGCCGTATTGCATACTCGCCGGTTTTGGCTCTTTGACAAATGCCAAGCCTTCGCGCCGCGAAGGTAATCGATCCGAGCCCCGCTTCGGCGCAGATCTTCGCATCGACAAAGGCATTCGCACTTCGCAGGCTCCCACCGAAACGAGTCGCGTCGCAGCACGGAGCTACGAAAGAGCGTCGCACCCATCGCCACATGCCGCGAATCACGATGCGGAGAAGATTCACCCAAGTAGTCCGCCGCAAAAGCCCCGAAGTTTGTTCGCGCGTTCAGTCCATGGTGCAAACGAGCGATGCAGTCCTTGGCCAGGACCACGTCATCATCCAAAAACATTAGGTAGTCGGATCGCGAGCGACGGACCGCCTCATTTCGCGAACGGACGATCGTTGCGAGTCGATTGGCATCACCGACCTGTGGTTCACCGACAATGCGATGAATATTCAGGCGGACGCCGACCTGCGATTCGATTGCGTTGCAGACCGAATCTTGCAATGAGTTTTCGTCTCGTGTTAGCAACGCGAGGTCGATTGATGGCGATGAATTCATCGAGCCACCTCAGTCACAACCCGCCGAGACTCCCGATGGATTCATGTTGTAGTGATTGACCGAACGGTCATCAGGCAGCGGTGGATAGAACTCTGCGCTTTCGGCGGCGGTCATGCCAGCTTCCATCTCAAGCAACGATTGTGCTTGTTCGCGAACATAGAGAATGCCTTCCACTTTCGTGCTATCAAGCATCAACTGAGCCTTTTTCAATAGCTGGTTGCCCTCGAACCATTCGCCATTCTCCAAGTCAACATGCGAAGTTGACTCCGGTACGAAGAAGCATTTCAAATCGGATGGAAAAAACGTCCGCTTGATTGATAGCTTGGGTGATAGCTTTTGATAGGCCACAACCACAAACGGTGAGGTCGAATTGTCGCAGGTTTCAAATGAGATAATGGCGAGGTCAGGGAACCGAGGTGGAATGGAGACAGTTCCCGACAAAGCCATCGCGCGAAGTTGCTCTGGACTTTTACTCATGATGGTGACCTCGGTTAGAATGCTGGCGGATGGTTCGTTAGCCCCACGGGAATGGAAGGCTATTCCTTTTCGGCGCCACACGCAAGTTTGCGAACTCGTATCGAGTGATAACGATCCAACGTTTTTCAATTCTTTCCATTGATCTTCATGTTGGTCGACTTATGCGATTGTCTTTCTGGTTGACCTGGCATGTCTTAGCCTTTGGTTTCTTTCACCAAAGTGACTTGATTGCCCAAACTGCCGATAACCCGGGCGTGCTCTTGGTACCGGATGAAGTCTACGAACAAATTGCGACGAGAGCGGATCTCGGTGCGCCTCCTGATTCAGCGGCGGCAACGGTTGATGTTCACCGTGAGACGCAGCGGTCCGGCGACGTTGCACTTCCTTCTTCCGTTCCATACGGCACGGACTCGATCACGACGGTTCCCAGTTTCGAAACGGTGCAAAGCTCGGTTCCCGGAATCGATCAGAATTGGGGCCCGAACGATTCCGTCGTGTTGCCCAACATAGTTGACTTGCGAGAATTTCTTCCGACTCCGGGCAAGCAAACTCAGAATGATTGTGTGGCTTGGGCCGCTGCCTACGCCGCCTATTCCTGCCAAATCGGTCAAGAACGACGGCGGAAGCCAACCTTCGCCAGCGATCAATTCAGTCCCGAGTATGTTTACAACCAACTATCCAGTGACGGGGGTGGTTTGACGATCCTTCAAGCCGTGGACTTTCTAAAACTCAATGGCTGTGCATCGCGAGCATGTCTGAATCCAGTGAACGGCCAAATCTCATCAAACGCCGCCGTGGAAGCAAACTCGTTCAAGTTGTTGGACAACGCGAGGGCCCGAAACCTGGACGATATCAAGCTCTATTTGCACGAGGGATATCCGGTCATTTTGGTCGTCCGTATGAAGGGTGATTTTCGTGCCGATGATGCGATTGAAATGCCGTACGTTTGGACAGAAAGCTCTTCAGACGATGTGAATTACCATGCCATTGCTGCCGTCGGATACGACGATGAGAAACAGGCTTTGTTGCTGATGAATTCGTGGGGGACACAGTGGAAAGACGAAGGGTGTTGCTGGGCGTCCTACGACAACTTCACTTCCGTTGATAAAGACCACTGGTGTGTAGAAGCTCATGTTTTGAAAGTGAAAGGGAGTGCACCCTTCGATGTGTGGATGCAACAAAGCATCGCGAATGGAACTCCCAATCCATTCTTGCCTCCACCGCCGGCCGTCTGGCGACACTTTTCTCTCAAGAACGACCGGAAAGTTTATGAGAACAATCAGGTCATCTCGCCCGCCTCATGGAAAGTCGACGGTGTGGCATGCAATAACAAAAATTTGTTTCTGCTCGCTCGCGATCAAACCGTCTATCAAATGAGAGAAGAACCGTCAGGGGTGAGCTGGTCTCACCTGAGTCGTGACCCACTGGATGACGAGAAAGTTTGCATGATGGCTGCTGTTGATTCCAAAATGCTTCACGTCTTGACTGAGAATCAGACGCTTTACAAATTCGATATCGCCTCTGCAGATTGGTCGATTGTTCCTTTGCCACAAAACGATCTGAAGCCGATCGATCTAAGAACCATCAACAACCAAATGCGTGTGATCACGGACAAAGGAACTGTCTTTCAAAAAACGTCGAATGGTGAGTGGGGTGAACTGACGCGGATTTTGCCCTGAAGTGACGCGAATATCGGAAGGGTCAGCATGGTCCACGCTCAATCGCTCGTTTCCTCCGCTGGCGTCAACGTCCGAGCGATACGGAATCCAAGGTAGGGGTGAAATGTGTACGTCTTCTCTTGTTCTCGTTTGGCGGCGCGCATCGTCGTCGGGACGTAGAACAAGGCGCTTCCTCGAGCATTTCGATAGATGGATTGGCTGTCGATCATTCCATTCGAGGTGTCGACGATCTTAGTTTTGTTGTGACGCCGTGCTGGATCGTGTGTTTCGCACCATTCCATGACGTTACCAAGCGTGTCGAACAAGCCGAACGAATTGGGCAGAAGCTGTTTCACCGGACGGAACAACACCTGGGACGCTTGGGCAGAGCTCCCTGTAGTCCAGGCATATTGCGGGAGCAATTCGGGAGCATACCCGTAGTAGCGAGGTGTGTCCGTTCCTGCACGGCAGGCAAATTCCCATTCTGCTTCTGTTGGCAATCGATAGCCCGTGCGTTCCAGAAAATTCTTGGGTCGTATGATACCCTCTGGTGACTCAGCATCTCGCTCAATCTCTTTGATTGTCGGATAGCACATCTGCGATTCATGTATGCCTTCCTGCTCACTTAACCAGCGGCAATACTTGATAGCCTCGAACCATCCAGCCGAGGTTTTCGGACAATCGGGATGGGGTGTGTACTGAGTCGCATAGTGTGCGTCTGGGTCAAAACGCTGATACTGTTCCAGAGTGACTTCCGAATCGGAGATCGCAAATGCGCGTGGGATCTTGGTTCGAATGGGCACCTCCAGAGAATGATCTCGGAACGACTCGTGACCGGGCGATCCCATTGTGAATTCGACTGGACCTGGGATGTGGACCATTGTTTGCCCTTGTCCATTTCGATCCCAGGTCGGTTCGAGTTCATTGGCTTTTTCCTCTGATCGAATGAAAGAGTCCCGATCGGGTGTGTCCGCTTGATCGATCTTTTCGACGACGGCACTCCATTCCCAACGATTCGCGAGATAGCGGCAAATGGAGTGCACGGATGCCTGTGGATGTTGTGTTCCCCAATCACCAATCATTTCTTTTAAACCGAGCAGTTCGTCGGCGGGCAATTGTTCGGGCCGGTATCGGGCCATCGACGCGATCAGCGCGACTCGTCGCGACACATCGCTTTCGACTCGCAGTCGTTGGAGTAAAACTGATGGCGGAACATTCAGTGATGCCATTCGGTCGATCAAATAGGATCGTAGTCGAGGACCAGTGGTGTCCTCGAGTGACTTCCAGAGTTGCTCGGTGGATCCCAGTCGCGTCAACGCGATCGTCGCGTTGGCCTTGCGGCTTGCAACATGATCTTTCTGTTCATCCGAAACAATTGGGCGGTGCCACACTGAAGCGGCAACAATTTCATCGCCGTCTTCCACCAAAGACAAACTGATCAGCCGGAAATCATCTGCTGCCAATTGTTTTGATTCTGTCAGATGCTCCGCGAAAGGGAGTCGCTCAAGTGTTTTTGACTCGTGGGTTCCACCATTCCACCAGACTGCTGAGTAGCTGATTGTGTCTTCGTCGAATTCACCGGGTGGGTTCAAACGAATGTCGGCCTGATACTTCGCAAGCAAAATGCGTGATTGAAAACTGTAGGGGCTATCGTTCCATGTGTCCTCGGCCATTGGAGGTGATACCAAGCGATGACGGACGGAACTGTAGCGATCGCTTCCGCTCGGATGCCTCCGTTTCAAATTCGTCTTTGGAACAAAGCCAATTTGAATCAGCGGTTCCCAACCTTTCGGTTGATGTTCCGACTCGGTCAGCCCCAGATAAATTCTGGAGTCAATCGTTCCGGTTGGTAGTTCGGTCCACAGAACACCGTATTCCTGCAAGCTATCCGACGCTTCAATTTCATCGGAATCTGACAGTGTGGGGATGGCAGTCACATCGCAAGGATAGAATTCTTCCGCCCGCATGCTTTGTTGGAATGCTTCCACAGACTCTCGATTGACGTCGAGAGTGAACTTCCAATCCAGCCCATTCCGTTGGAAAGCAGCGGCGAGAAATTGGCGGTTGTCTTTGGTGTAGGCACGAACGCATTCGGGGCAGTATCCGAAAGGTTGCAGTAATCGTGCGACCGATTCGAATTCTTCGAGTGGACACTGTTGAATCATCACGAAGTTCTGGTCGACGAAACCGTGCATCGAAGCAACTTGCGCTTTCAGTGTCGAATCAACTGACGGAAATGTATATGTCAAATTGGATTCGTCCCATTCTGGTTTCGCCTCCCGTTTCAGCTCGTCTTGAAGCAATCGAGAAACAGCACTGGGATCTTCCAAAGCAACAGCCAGCAGCAATTCAAATTCATCTTTGTCAGCGACGACTAGCAATTCCTTCAAAACCGGATCCGCGGGAGCGATGCACTGCGAAAGTAGGAACGCAGCGTTCAGGCGAACATCACTTTCTGTTTCGGATCGGATGCCATCGGTTGAAGTTGCAAAATACTTTGCTGCGGGATCGATGATCTGTTCGGCGATGCGGGTGAAACCGGGAGTCAGCTCACCGACTCGAGTCGGGTTTTGGTTGACGATGGCTCTGACTAATTGCGAGGCATGGTGTTTCCAACGTAGATTCACTGCGTCCAGCTGCGCGAGCACCCAGGCGAAACGCAGTTGTTGGTCTTCATCCAAAGTGTTGGATTGATACCGCGACCAAATCAAAGGAGTTGCAATCTCGGATTGAAGTCGAAGACGTTCCGCAATCAATTCGAGGGTTTCTGGATCTGAAAAAGGAATCGCATCCACCAACGGTTCGACTTGTTCGGGATTGTTCTCCACCAACGCCAGTCGCGCAGCCAACACTTCACGAGACGTTTTGGTTGGATCCGTCAGCACGGATCGCAAACGTGGGTGAGCTTCTTCTTGAACGGTTTGAATCTTTTCAAGCACGTCGGGCATCATTCCGATGTCGGCGGCAAGCAAACGAGACACGGTTGAATCCGTTTCCTGTTCCGCCATCCGATTTGCGACGTCTTTGTTGATCGCAGCAACGGCGAGTCCCGCGATCAAAAGCATCACGGCGGCGATGGCCCACCGGGTCCCGTGATAGCGAGCCGATGCCGCCATCAGTTTGGATTGGTCTTCCGTTCGCTGAGCCGCCTGGGTCAACGCTAGGAAGCGAAGAAATTCCAATCCGCTGGGTAGGAAGCGATTTTCGCGATTGTTCTTCCAATACTCCGATAGTTCGTTCAACCGGATTTTCGCGCGTCCTCGAACGGTTTGGCGATCGCTTTGTGTCAACCAATCGCGAATTGGTTCCACTAGAAAGTCGTGCGTTAGTTGATAGCTTCGCAGGGACGAATCCGAATTGAGGCCGTCCATTGCAGCGGTGGGCGTGATCAAACGAAGCTCTCCGTCCAGAGCAGCGATCAATTCATCGAAGGTTGAATCGTCGAGCCCGGTCACTTGCTGCAGTCGATCGATGTCTTTCATCTGGCCTTTGATCTTGGTCCCACGATCGGGCAACAGTTCGGCCAAGACCGCTTTCGCAGGATCACGAAGACTTCGGTGATGAGGCGAGGCATTGGAGCCTTCAAAGGTTGATTGCAGGTAACCGATATCGATGCCTTCGGTACCACCAAACTCAGCCAGCGTTTTGAGGTTCCAAGTGCGTCCCTTCAACATCTGAGCCAAGACGGCCAGATGGATCGAAATGACTTTGCCATTCTCTTGAACAGCTTCGACGATACTGGAGATGAACTTGTTCTGTTCGTTGGTGATCCCGCTCAAATCATCAGGGAGGCAGCCATACGCTCGTCCAAATTCCGTCAAGACATAGCGTGCGTGCCGAAGATCAAAACGGTCCACGGCGATGCTGTTGACGTCTTGGACCAAACGCACATCCAGTTCGTGGAAGAACTGTGTGGCGGGCATCCAGAAGTCATCGCGAATCAGCAACAAACATTGCAAGTTTCCACCGTCGCACTGTCGAATTGCATCGACAAGCACTTCGTCTCGCATCTTGGGATGCGCGTGCAACCATTGCTCGAATTGGTCGACGACTACCAACACTTTTTTTCCGCCGCTGACGCCATTCTTTCGGATGGACGACATCGCCCCGATCAGCGTGGACTCGGCGGCGGTGTGCGAATCAAGGTTTTGTAGTGTCGAAAGCAACCGCGATTCCGTGTGCTTCGCGTTGGCTTCCACTGAGATAACTTCAACCGAAGGGTCCAACAGAGGAACCAAACCGGCCTGCATCAGGGACGATTTGCCTGATCCAGAGGGACCATAAATCAGTGCCACTCGGAAAGCGTCGTCGGACTCGCGAGAGTCGATCCGGATCTTCAGTTGGCGAAGAACTTCGGGGATCCCACGAGCGTCTCGCGCACCGGGGACAAGTTGCAAGAAGAACCTGCGATCGTGTTTGTCAAACGCTCGCAGACCCTTCGGGATCACGCGTGACTCTGCTTCATTGCCCTGCGCGTTTTCCTTCACCCCCGGCGGTGCCCATTGATTGTCGACGGGAACAAACGCAGCGGACAGATCATCGGTGTAATCGACCGTGCTCTCTTCCAATTGGTACGTGCGAAGCTCGGTGGCCATCGTCGCCGCCCGCTCGTAGCGATCGGAGACCCGTTGAGCCAACGCCTTCAAACAAATTCGTTCCAGTTCGATTGGAATTTTTGGGTCGAACTGGCGAAGCGGTGTTGGTTCCGCGCGGACGATATCCTGCAGCAACTGTTGACTGGACCCGCCACTGAACGGACGTCGTCCGACCAATAACTCATACAGCACGATTCCCAATGCAAAGATGTCGGCGCGACCGTCGACCAAGTGACCTTCGCCACGAGCCTGTTCGGGGCTCATGTAGGAATACGTCCCGATCAGCAACCCGGCTCGAGTCGGTCGCGGCGCATCGTCGCTCATTGCCAATCCGAAATCGGTCAGCCAAGCACGATTTTGATTGTCGATCAGAATGTTGCTTGGTTTGACATCGCGGTGGACCAAGCCGTTCGCATGAGCATGGTCCAAGGCGTCGGCGATGGAAGCGACCCAGGCCAGACCTTCTTCGAGTGACGGTTTCGACTTCTGAAATCTCTCGCGAAGATCGACGCCCTGGATGAATCGGGAAACGACGAAAAATGGAAACTTGTCCGAGTTTCCAACGTCGTAGACCGGAACAATGTTGGGATGATCCAACTTGGCGACCATCCGAGCTTCGGACGTCCACTGGAACTCATCGTTGACGTCGTCCAGTGTACGCAGCGGAATCTTGATTGCGACGTCACGATTGAGCGATTCGTCTTTGGCATGAAAAACAGAACCAAAGCCACCACTTCCGATTCGCCGAACGACCCGGTAGCGCCCGATCCAGTCGGGCGTCTCGATAACAGGAATCGCTTTGCCGGATGCAACTGTCGCGTCCAGCTGTGACGTCTCGGAAGGACGCTGTGTGTTGCCCGGTTGAGTACCGCTTGGAAGGTCCGAATCGGAAGTCAAACCTTCATCCTCATTGAAAGTGCCAGCAAACCACGGAAAGCCCAGCAAACCAGGGAAGGCGTTGTGCACGACTTCCGCAGGTGTCTAGCTTACCCCACATCCGCGAACGAAATGGTGGTGATGCGAAATTGACACCCCGCGGACAGCAATTCGTTCAAAAATGATCGGGTCGCAGAGACTGTTTGTTTCTGCAAGTTCCCCAGTGTGACATCGTCTTCAGAACGATCGACGTACGGCTTGCGATGTTGGCTGTCTCAGTCCAACGATTTGAAACGAATGTTTTTGAATTCGGTCCACATTGGTTTGCCAGCGTGCAGTTGCAACGCGAGTTTGCCATCGAGCAATGTCAGTTCAGGTTGCTCGTCGGTGAAGTCGAGAATCAGCTTTCCGTTCATGAAGTGTTGGATGTGGTTGCCTTTGCCGATGATGACGACTTCGTTCCAGTCATCCAGGTTGAATAGCTCTTGGAATTCAGCTTCGTCCATGAAGTTTTCGAGGACCTTCTTCTTGCCGTCTTTCCAAACTGCTTTCTCGCCAACCAAGCAAATGCGACCTCGGCGGCCACCTTCGTCGTAGATGAAACCGGAGATGTTCGGGAAATCCTTTTCGTTGCGAAGCTCGTGTTGATAACCACGGACAACCCACTTGTTGCGAGCTGATTTGTCGGTGATGTGCTTCGACCGATACTGAATTCCCGAATTGTTCGTCGCGTTGCAGCGGAATGACAAGCGGACTTCGAAGTTCTTGGTGCTGCCGTCTTCCCAGATCAGAAACGTGTTTCCGTTGGCTTTGTTTTCGGGTGTGGTTTCGCCGTGGATGACTCCGTCACGAACGGACCACAAGCGTTCATCGCCACTCCATCCGGTCAGATCTTTGCCGTTGAAGATCGAGGTCAATCCGCTCTCGGCGGGCACGGTGGCGGGCGTTTCGGCATGAACGCTAGCGGCATTCGCCAGGGCCACGGCGACGCAAATTGCAATCGTCGTCATCTTGTTGGTCGTCAGGGTGTTTGCGAAGAGCAAGTTGGTCATCGAGGTGGGATCCATAGGAAGGGAAGGGTGGGCAAAGATCGTATTTCGATCAGACGAGAGTATGATTGAACGAAACGCCGTCGCCAACCATCGAAGCATTTGTGGTCGAAAAACGCCGTTTCGATCTGATACAAACCGCAAAATGCGGCCGGTATAGTTCGCCCAATCGCCGCAGGTAGATTGCCTCGAGCAGCGTTTGGCATATTCTAAGCGAATGCCTGGTCCCTGAATTGCTTCGTGGAATTCTTTTGGCCAAAGTGCCGCCTAGGCGAACCACGGGTTCGACTCGCATGGTTGCGAGGCCTGAACGACCTTCACCGGCTGCTGCTGACGCGGGGCCAACCGATGCTCATTGACCTGAGCGGGTTCACGGTGGAGTGCTACTCAACAAGGAATGACGCGTATGTCCGATTCGATGCCAATTCAGAATGCGATCCTCTCTTCGCAGAATGCGACTCGCCCGGATCCCGTCGTCATCGCGAAGGATGCCCCTGAGCCCACCGAGACTCTGTACTGCGAGGACCTCTGCGTCGGCGAGAAATGGCTGAGTCCGTGGCGGAACATCACCGCGGATGATGTTCGAGCATTTTCCGATCTGACCGGTGACTTCGATCCTTTGCACGATGAAGATGAGAATGGCGAGAGCCTTCTGCCAAAATCGCCTTTCGGTCGACCGGTCGCGCACGGGCTGCTTGGGCTGAGCGTTTTGGCGGGGCTGTCGACCGAGTACCCACGTGCAGCGACTTTGGCTTTGGTGTCTGTTAGCGATTGGAACTTTGAGAACCCCGTCTTCTTCGGCGAACGAGTTCGCGTGGTGACGTCGGTCGAGTCGACCGAGCCTCACGGACGTCGCGCTGCGAAAATCACTTGGCATCGACAACTTGTCAGCGACGATGGGCGAACGCTGCAACAAGGCAAGTTTGTCACCTTGGTTGCCTCCAACAAACGCTACCGCAGCAAGCCCCGCTAAATCTAACTTTGCTGGTTGAGCACGGCCGGATTCATGGAGTCAGCCTACTCGCGGCTCAGTTGGGCAGCGGCGTAGCAAGCCAACATCGCAAGTGTTGCGGTGGGATTCCCCGTGGTCGGTTCGGCCAACAATGACGCATCGACCACTCGCAAGTTCGCCAGCCCGCGAACGCGAAAATTTGGGTTGACGACATCGCCGAGTGCACAGGTGCCGGCGGGGTGGTAAAGCGTTTGTGTGTAGCGAGCCATCGCGGCGCAAATGGCTTCGTCCGTTTGTCGCTTGGAACCCGGAATTAGTTCGGACCGTAGCCGCCGATCGAATCCGGATTGCTTCACCAGTTCTCGCACCCAACGAACTCCGTCGAGCAACTCGATCCGGTCTCGATCGTCACTCCAGTAACCAGCATCGATGATGGTTTCGTCCTCCGTCCAACTCATGCTTCCGCGCGAACGTGGACACGTCACGTTGACTCCGATGGTCATCGCGGGACGGCGAGTGTCCTTGGGGAATCGAAGGTAGTCAGTCGGAGTCACGTGCAGTTGCCAACGTTGGTCTTCGTCGATTCCACCACACTCGGCGATGTTGCAAGCGATTGGTCCGCCACCGCTGTGTTGCCATCGAGCCAGCTCACGCGTGTCAGAGGTTGAGTCTGAGAATGCGTGACCTTCGTGAGAATGGATGACTGGCATGATCAAATGATCGTGCAAGTTTTGACCGATCTGAGGATGAGTCAGACCGCTTCGATGAAGCAGCGTCGGTGAGCCAATTGCACCAAGTGACGAAACCAATTCAACGCCATTTGCAATTTGGCTCGTTCGGCCATCAGACCAACGGATGCCTATGACTGCATCGTTGTCGATTCTCAAGGATGACACGCTCGCGCGAACGATGCGAATTCGCTTGGCTGCGTCGGGATTGCTTTGCTGCAGATCCGCGAGCAGATCCGCGGCTGTCCACCGACGACCGTTTCGATTCAGTCGATCGTAGGCGTGAAAGCAACCGCTCGGTAGTTTTGATACTGACTCCAAAAAAGCCGTGCTGGTGGGGCTGAGCCAGCGAGGACGCTCGGGACGAACAATTTCGAGCGCGCGATCAAAGGCTTTTAGAAGTTGCAGCTTGATCTCGGCCTGCGACTCAGCGCTCGGAAACTCAGCGTTCGGACGCTGCTCAGGCAGGAGCAATTTCGTCAACGATTGACGGTCGGCGTCGGTGGGTGGGAACCAGATCATCGAGTTGATCCGTCCGCTGCCTCCCAAGCCTTTCCCTCGTGGCCAATGGATCGACCGACCAGCCAACGCAGTCGAGGGTTGCGTTTGCAACTGGTAGTCCGCTTCGCCACCGAGTAATCGCAACCAACGAGCGGGACGATGCTGGTCGCGCGTGGGAACTGGTCCCGACGGAGCTTCAATCACCCAAACACAGGGTGCATTGGCCCCGTATTTTGATTCGAGCGACTGAGCCAGTTCGTGCGCCAAGATCAGGCCGCACAAACCGCCGCCCAAGATCACGGTCCCATTCGAAAACAGGTCGGGTCGTTCGACCTCCATCGGTGTCATTCCGTCGGAGCTTGAAGTCCCTCGGGCAAGATGCCTTGCTCGACTTCTTCATCCCACTCGTTCATTAAGGGCCAATCTTCCGCGAGCGTTCCGAAATCGGCCATGTGCAGGTAGCCACTGACCCGCTCGATGACTTTGTCCAGCATCGCGTTGTCTTTCGCGAACACTGGGCCGTGGCTGGGTGCCAACCACTTCACATCGCTGTCGCGAATTCGCGTGAGTGATTTGATGAACGATCGGATATCGCTTCCGTGGTGAGCGTCGATCGCGCCGATGCAACCGTCTCGGTAGAGGTTGTCACCGGACAGAAGCACATCGCCGATGCGGAACGCCAGTTGGCTGTCGGTGTGCCCGGGCGTGTGCCAGACTTCGATTTCTTTCTTGCCGACGGTGATGATGTCACCGTCGTTGATCTGGTTTTCAATCTCGACGGGAGGCATCGCCATCCTCAAATCTTGAGCCTCAATGACCGCCAACGTCTTCAGCGTGTCGCCGGTCGTCAGCGGCTCCACTGCGTTGGGATGCGCCGAGATCGTGGTCTTCAGAATCTGCTTGGCTTTGGCCAGTCCCTGAATGTGGTCGACGTCCGCGTGCGTTGCGACCAACGTCTTGCAGCGAGACAGCGGAAAGTCCAATCCGCGAATGATTTCGATGAAGTCATCGACGGTCTCTTCGTAGCCAATGTCGATCAGGATCCACTCATCGGAATCGTGGACCAAGTAGACGTTGCACCCGAGCACTTCGCCGGCTTGGAAGTTCAACTCGATGACGCCGGGAAACAGGGGTTTTCTTGCGAGCATGGTGGGTTGCGAAAAGACGGAGGCGGACGGAGAAAAGCGGTCGCCGAGGCGGACTCCGGACTGAATGTTGTAGGACGAATGCCGGACTTTGTCACTGCCCATCTCGCACCCCGAAACGGTTCGCGTCACCTTGCGTGCTCTCGGTGACCCGCGACACTGTGGCGACGCCTTCGGTGCGAGCCAAGATCGAGGACCAGCGGTGCTAAACAAACGCTCGCGGCGTCGGTATCAACCGAGCCCGAAACTACCGGATCGAGGACCATGCTTCACGCCATCGTTTTTGTTTGCGCTCTTCTGCTGATTGGCGTTTGGTTGCGTCAACAAGTCGCATGGTTCCGGTTGGGATTGATCCCCGCGTCGTTGATCGCGGGTTTCTTGGGGTTGGCGTTCGTCCAGTGGTTCCGCTGGAATGAACGCGAAACGCTGGAGCCTATCGTGGCGGCCCTCGGTCCGTGGCCATCGATTCTCATCGCTGTCGTTTTCGCGGCGATGTTGTTGGGCAAAAGCGATCAGGACCCGTCGTCATCGAACCGTCATTTAGTTCGTGACGTTATGCAGCAAGGCCTGATGGTTTGGATCATCGTGCTCGGCCAGACCGTGGTGGGACTCTGGGTGACTTGGTTGTGGGTCGGGCCACAATTCGATTTGCCATCTTCGGCCGGAATGTTGATCGAAACCGGCTTCGCTGGCGGACATGGCACCGCCGCGGCAATGGGCGACGTATTCAAGCACGCTTCGATCGGTTGGGATGAAGGATTGGATTTGGGCGTCATGATGGCGACCGGTGGCTTGGTCTACGGATTGGTTTCGGGCATCGTTTGGATCCAATTGGCCGTTCGGTTGGGATGGATCCAAGTTGAAAGTTCCACCGAGGATTCGAACGCTGACACACCTCGAATCGAAAACGAATCCAACGAGCCACGGGCGGAAACGCAATCCGAACCAGCTTCGATCGGCCGAGCACGCATCGACGGAAGTGTGATTGATCCGCTGTTGTTGCAAATCATTTGGCTGGCTCTCGCCATGGGCATCGGTGTCGCGATGCAGTCCGGCGTTGGCTGGGTCGCGGAAGCGATCGGGGCCGATGCGAGCGTTGCGTCTGCTGAGGTGGATGCAGCCGAGACCAGCGAAGTTGCGGACGCTGGCGAGTCTCAATTGCGTTCGCGTTTGACGCTGGCCAGCATCGTTGGATCATTCCCGTTGTTTATATACACGTTGTTCGGCGGAGCGATCGTGCGAATGGCGTTGCGAGCGATCGGGCAAGTCCGTTTGATTGACGAAACAACGATCCATCGGATTTCGGGTGCTTCGATGGATCTATTGGTCGTCGCCGCCGTCGCGACACTGAATTTGGCCGCGGTGGCGTCTTTGTGGGTGCCTTTGGCCATTCTCTTTGTGGCCGGATCGATCTGGTCGACATTCTGTTTGTTGTTTTTGTCTCGAAAGATTTTGCCGGCTGACAAATGGTTCCCGCTGGGGCTGATCAATTTCGGAATGTCCACCGGCACGACCGCGACCGGATTCGTTTTGCTGCGTGTCGTTGACCCAGAACTGAAAACCGGTGCGGCGGAGGATTACGCGTTGGCGGCGCCTCTGTCGGCACCCTTCGTTGGCGGTGGGATGATCACCGTTGCGATGCCCCTGGTCGTGCTTTCGCGAATTTCGATCGCCTGGCCAGCCCTCTTGCTGGCGACTTTGCTGGTGGTGTTGATCGTTCTGGGGATTCGATCGAGACGATCCATTTGACCCTTCGAAACCGTCGTTTTCCCCGCCCGATTGGTGGCGGGTTTGGCAATCCAGGCAGTTCAGCGAATTGCGTTCTCGCCTGTCATCGGTAGACTGTAGCTTCCTCGCCCCAGCGATCACCTCATTGCAGATTTCATGGCTGAATTGAATCACGAATGCGGCGTTGCCGCGATCTACCACCTCTCTGGTCGCGGGCGCAGCCCCGTGTGCACGGACGATGGACCGCGACAAATTTCGCGTCTGTTGCCCCGCATGTTGCTCGACATCCAAAATCGCGGGCAACTCGCCGCTGGGATGTCCACCTTCGACCCTGATCGTCCCGCGCTACTGAAAACGCGTCGCGACGTTGGAACGGTGACCGAAGTCTTCCGCCTAAACCATCGGGCGAAAGCGGAATCACTGATGAAATCGCTGGCGGGACGCGCCGCGATCGGTCACGTTCGCTACGCGACCTGCGGAGCAGACGACCGGAATTACGCTCAACCGTTCGAGCGTCGGCACATCCACAAACGCAAATGGTTCAGCTTCTGCTTCAACGGGCAATTGGCGAACTACACGCTTCTGAAGCAACGGTTGCTCGCCGATGGCGACCACCATCTGGCACTCGATACCGACACAGAGATCATTCTTCACGAGATCGCTCGATTGCTGTCGCAGTCGCAAGAACGAGTCGACTGGATTGATGTCTTGAAACAAGTCACGGCCGGTTTCGATGGTGCCTACTCGATGGCACTGTTGACCGCGGAAGGCGAGATGTTGGTCGCTCGCGATCCGTTGGGCATCAAGCCGATGTGCTACATCCACGAAGGCCCGCTGTTTGCCTGTGCCAGTGAAAGCGTCGCGCTTTTGAACCTTGGTTTCGAGCCGGATCAGATTCGATCTTTGCCGCCTGGTCACGCGATTCTGATCGATCCAGACGAAGGATTCCGAATGGAACGATTCGCGGAACCCGAAACGCCCAAGCACTGCTTCTTTGAGTGGATCTACTTCGCAAATGTCGCCAGCACGTTGGACGACCGAAGTGTCTACCTTTCGCGAACCAATCTGGGACGTGAACTGGCCGATGCGGAACGTGAGTTTGGTCGAGTTCCTTTGGATGATCCTGACACGATCATCGTTCCCGTTCCGGACACCAGCAAAGCAGCTGCGGACTCGATGGCCTACGAGTTGTCGATTCCTTGCCGTGAAGGTTTGATCCGCAACCGATACGCAGGACGAACTTTTATCGAAGGCGGACGTGCTCGCAAAGCCAAAGCGGCCGCGAAATACACACCGCTTCGTGAGGTCTTGCAGGGCAAACGAGTCATCCTGGTGGAGGATTCGATCGTTCGAAGCACAACGATGAACGCTCTCTTGGATCGAATCCGTGACGTTGGCGGTGCGAAGGAGATCCACGTTCGTGTGGCTTGTCCACCGATTGTTGCTCCGTGTTTCTACGGAATCGACATGAGTACGATTGATCAGCTGATCGCGCCCAAGTACTTCTCGTTGACCGGCGAGTTGGACGAAGAATCACAGCAACGAATGGCTGACGATCTCGGTGCGGATTCGCTGCAGTACTTGCCTGTATCAGCGATCGCACGAGCCATCAATTTGCCGGAAGAGCATTTGTGTCAGGCCTGCGTGACGGGCAAGTACCCCACGCCGATCGGCCAGCATCTGTACCAGATCGCTTGCGACAATCGTGGGGCTCGTGTCAACAATCAACGCACCTACGAACAACTCGCAGCAGCCGTCGCGGGCGAGTGACTCACGTCGCTAGTTGATTGAAAACGGTTTTCGAAAGAGAGCTTGTCCGTCGAAGGATCAGCTCTCGGGATTCATCTCAATTTGGCGATTGAGAGCCGTGTCGGACGACGAATCCGTCTGAGCTTCATCGCTGGGTTCAGATCGGCCAATGCCGTTTTCCAAAAGGTGCTTGGTGATCTTCGTCGCGTGGTCGTGGCAATTTTCCAAGAACACTTGATACTTGCTGCTTTGGGTGCCTCCGACTGCGGTTCCAGCGACATAAATCCCGGGCAATGCCGTTTCCATCGTCGCGTCGTCGTGGACTGGTTTGCCGCCGGGATCTTCCATCGCAATCCCAAGTTGTTTGAACAACGTCTTGTCTTGGTCGTACCCGATCAAGGTCAGCACATCATCGAAATGCATGTGCAAAGTGTGATGCCGCCCATCGGGCAGCGTTTGCTCCAAGTCAACTCGTTCAGGTGTGATCGCGGTCACGCGGCTTTCGAACAACGCTTCGATCGCCTTGCTGCGGATCAGGCCATCGATCTCGGGTCGCAGCCAGTACTTGATGCTCGTCGTGGGCAGTTCTTCCCGGTGGTAGCTGAGCGTGACATTGGCGCCGACGCGATGCAACCGAATCGCCGCTTCCACTGCACTGTTGCGACCACCGACAATCAACACGCGACGCCCGTGGTAGTGGTGAGCCTCGCGGAGATAACCATCGACGTGCGGTAGGTCTTCGCCGGGAATGTTCAACCGGTTGGGGTGATCCGTTCCGCCAATGGCCAGCACAACCGCCGACGCTTCGATCCACTTTGATTGGACTCGAACCTGCCAACGGCGAGGCTCGTCCGGACGAGGTTCGATCTTTTCGACTCTTGAAAACGTCTCCACCGGAACTTTGAATTGGTCAACGACGCAGCGCAGGTAGGTCAGGTACTCTTCCCGGCTCGCTTTGGCTTGATCAACCGTGTTGAGAGGAACGCCGGCGATCGAGATCCGGTCGTTGCTGCTGAACCAACGTGTTTGAGGTGCCCACCAAGAGATCGTGTGACCGAGCGGACCAGCCTCAACCACGATCGCATCAATTCCATTTCGCCGCATTTCGATCGCGGTTTCGATTCCAATCGGGCCGCCACCGACCACCACCACGTCGCAAACGCGATTGGGTTCATGCGGTGCCGCGGCGTTGGGTTCAGTCGGTTTCACGAATCAGCGGGTGGTGGAACGATTGGGTTGGAATCACATGCATCGCACTAGCGAGCTTGAACAAGTCATTTTCGTCGGGCGGCAATATCGCGGGAAGCGAAAGATCCGGTGGCGATCAAACTCGTTATATTCTAGCAAAATTCGGGCTGGTTCGAATGTCTTTTCGGATCCCCGTTTGTTTCAACCGTCAGCCTCCTTCGCGAGCGTTTCTCATGATGCAACTTGGTTTTGTCAGTGCCATCTTGCCGGAATACAACTTGGAGGAAGTCTTCGCGGTCGCGAGCCAGTGTGGCTACGAGTGCGTGGAAGTCATGTGTTGGCCGCCGGGAAAAGCGGAGCGGCGGTATGCGGGAACGACGCACATTGACGTCACCGATCTTTCCGACGAACGCATCGACGAGATTCAGTCGCTCTGTCAACGATACGACGTCGCGATCAGTTCGCTCGGCTATTACCCCAACCCGTTGTCACCCGATGAGTCCGAATCCAAGGTCGCAGCGGAACATTTGATTCGATTGATCGAGGCCTCTTCGCGACTGGGGATCGGACGTGTGACCACGTTCATTGGTCGAGATTGGAAGAAAACAATCGATGACAACTGGCCCCGATTTGAAAACGTGTGGGGACCAATCATCGAAGCGGCAGAAAAGTTTGATGTTCGGATCGGCATCGAAAATTGCCCCATGTTCTTCGGTGACGACGAATGGCCTGGCGGAAAGAACTTGGCGATCAGCCCGGCGGTGTGGCGACGAATGTTTGAAACATTCCCAAGTGAACACTTCGGCCTGAACTACGATCCCTCACATCCAGTGTTCATGCACATGGATTACCTGACACCAATGCGAGCCTTCGCCGATCGATTGGTCCATGTTCATGCGAAAGACGTTCGCGTTGACCAAGTCATGCTGGATCAAGTCGGAGTGTTTGCCAATCCGAATGAGTGGCACACTCCGAAGCTACCGGGCCTTGGACAAGTCGACTGGGGTCAGTTCTTTTCAATCCTCACCGACACCGGGTACAGCGGACCGGTCTGCGTCGAAGTCGAAGACCGGTCCTACGAAGGTTCGATCGAGAACCGAATTCGAGCTCTCAAACAAAGCCACGACTACCTTCGGAATTACTTGCCGAGGATGTAGCGAGGCAGACCAAGCAATTCGAAATCTGTTTTCATCCACCTACCTCTCCCCCCGACGAACGTCGAGGTCGTGCAGTTCTATTTCACCCTCCCTTTGGGAGGGTCGGCCCGCTTCGGGCCGGGGAGGGTTACGCGCTGGATCCAATGCTGAGCCCTCCCCTCGCTTCGCTCGACCCTCCCAGAGGGAGGGTGATGAAAAATGCCCGGCAATACAGCAGTTAAAACTGCACGACCCCCGTCGGGGGAGAGGTGGCAGTGGACAGCAAACTTATCGGGCGAGCACCCTCAGCCGGGTCCGCTCACCTTGCGGCTTAACAGGCCAGAGCAAGTGAACTGCAATTGTGCTCAGTGAGCTTCGAGGGCTTCCCAACGTTCGTAAGAATCGGCGAGTTCGGCTTCCTTCGCTTTGAGTTCATCGCTCTTGGTCGCGATCACATCGCCGCCGGATTGGTAGAACTCCGGTGCGGCCATCTCTTCGTGGATTGCAGCGATTTCCGCTTCGAGCTTTTCGATCTTGCCCGGCAACAATTTCAATTCGCGTTGGTCGTTGTAAGACAACTTGACCGGCTTCACGCTGGTCTCGTTGCCGACACTGTTGCTGGAAGGTGGCTTCGACGTGGTCTTCTTCTCGCTCGTTTTGGTCGCACCTGCTTCTGCGCGTCGTCGTTTGGCGACCGTTTCCCATTCGTCGTAGCCACCGACGTATTCATTCACGATACCGGGGTCCGAATCATCATCGAAGACCAACGTGCTGGTCACGACGTTGTTCAAGAACGTTCGGTCGTGGCTGACCATCAGCAGCGTGCCATCGAAACCGACCAATTGGTCTTCGAGCAGTTCCAACGTCTCGGCGTCCAAGTCGTTCGTCGGTTCGTCCAGCACGATGACATTGGCGGGCTGGGTCATCAGTTTGGCCAATAACGCTCGATTGCGTTCACCACCAGAAAGGAACTTGACTTGGGTTCGTGCACGCTCGGGAGTGAACAAGTAATCTTGCAAGTAACCCATGATGTGCTTGGTCGCATTGCCAACCTGGATTTTGTCGCTGCCCTCGCCCACGTTCTCCTGAACCGTGAGTTCTGGATCCAACGTGTCTCGCAATTGGTCGAAGTAAGCAATCTTCAGGTTGGTGCCCAACTTGACCGAACCCGTTGTCGGTTCGAGTTTGCCCAAGATCAACTTCAGCAAAGTCGACTTGCCCGCTCCGTTGGGACCGATGATGCCAATCTTGTCACCTCGCATGATCAGCGACGACAGATCGCGAATGATCACTCGGTCCGTGCCCGGGTAAGTGAACGAGACATCGTCGAGCTTGGTGACCAAAGCACCGCCGCGCTCAGCGACTTGCAGATTCAGTTTGGCTTTGCCCTCGACGCTGCGACGCTGGTTGGCCTCATTTCGCATCGCCTTCAGCGCTCGCACACGTCCTTCGTTGCGGGTTCTTCGAGCCTTGATGCCTTGCCGAATCCAAACCTCTTCTTCCGCCAGTCGTTTGTCGAACAAAGCGTTCTGCTTTTCTTCGGCGTCCAATGCCGCGGCTTTGCGTTTCAGAAACGTTTGGTAATCGCACGTCCAATCGAACAAGCGTCCGCGGTCGATTTCCCAGATGCGATTGGCGAGCGATTGCAAGAACGACCGGTCGTGAGTGATGAACATCAACGTTCCGGACCAACGGCTCAAGAAGTCTTCGAGCCATAGAATCGACTGAATGTCCAAGTGGTTCGTTGGCTCGTCGAGCAGCAACATGTCTGGTTCGCTGGCGATCGCTCGTGCCAACAAAACACGACGTCGCATTCCGCTGGAAAGACTTTCGAATTCTGTCTGCGGATCGAGGTTCATTCGCGTGAGCGTTTCCTCGATTTTCTGTTCGATCTCCCAAGGTTCCCACGTGCCGTGATCGGTCGGCCCAAGAGCGGTTCCCAGCCCGGCGGTCGTTCCCATTTTCGAGAACTCTTCCGCTGGCAACGTCATGATGTCTTGGACGGTTCCCTTGACGTTTTGAGGAACGTCCTGAGTCAGCCGCGCCAAACGCACATTCGCATCCAAGATCACTTGCCCGTTGTCCGGCGTGACATCGCCAGACAACATCTTCAGCAAGGTTGTCTTGCCCGCACCGTTCCGGCCGAGCAAACCAATTCGCTGCCCTCGTTCGATGCGTGCGGAAACCCCGTCCAGCAAAGCCGGACCGCGAAAACCGATGGTCAAATCATCCAGTGAAATCATACTGTCGCGGTGCTTTCGGTAGCGTCGTTGGTGGAATCGTCCATGGATTCACGGAACAGGTCTGCGATCACGTCTTCGAGTGGCGGGTCTTCGACAACCACGTCCTCGATCGCGTGGTCTCGTAGCGTTTCAGCGAGCAATCGGGGAACGTCGGCTCGGGGAACGCGATAGGTCAGCTTCGGCCAATTTTCGTCGACGACTTCGCCGAGACGTTCAGGTCGCGTCAGGTTCTCGGACGCCGCGAACTGCAACGTGACCAATTTGTAGCCACTGAATTTGTCAACGATTCCCGACAGCGATCCGTCGTACTGAATCGTGCCTTGAGCGATCACGACGACGCGACGGCACAGCGCCGCGACGTCTTTCATGTAGTGGCTGGTGAGCAAGATCGTGATCTTGCGTTTCTCTTGGTAGTACCGCAGGAACTTCTGAATGTTGTGCTGTGCGATCACGTCCAAACCGATCGTCGGTTCATCCAAGAACAACACTTCGGGACTGTGCAACAAAGCCGCGATCAGTTCCATCTTCATGCGTTCCCCGAGCGACAATTCTCGAACGGGTTGATCGAGTAAACGAGTCACGTCGAGCAGATCGCTGATCTCATCCAAACGCGTTTTGAACTCGCCTTCGGGAATCCCGTAGATGTGCTGATGCAAGCGATAAGATTCGCGGGCGGGCAAATCCCACCAAAGTTGATTCTTTTGCCCCATCACCAAAGCAAACCGGCGTCGGTAACCGTCTTTTCGTTCCCAGGGAACGTACCCCATCACGCTGGCGGTGCCCGACGTTGGTTGGATGACGCCGCTCAATAACTTCAGCGTCGTCGTTTTGCCAGCACCATTCGGCCCCAGAAAAGCGACGAACTCACCCTGGTCGACTTGTAAATCGATCCCACGAACGGCGGTGACTTCTCGGAATTCTCGCTTGAACAATCCGCGAATGCTGCCGCCGATTCCTTCGCGTTTTTGGTAAACGCGGTACTTCTTTGTCAAATCGCGGACTTCGATGATCGACATGAGTTGGACTTGCGGGAAGAGGTGCGATATCGGTCGCAAAAACCGGCCATTGTAAGGACAGTTTGCAATCCCGCGAGGCGGCACCCACCCTGATTGAACACGCTTTCAGCAATCCCTCATCAACGGGGTGAATCAGTCCCAAACCATCTCGATTCGCGACGTTTTGCTCGACAAGCGATCAAACAATTCGCTGGCGATTGGACGCGACAACATGGGCAGTCTGTAAACGTGGTCCGCTGGACCAGCCGCCGCGGTGTCGATTCGAAGCGTTTGCATGTCCCAGCGGCGATCAAATGGCGTTTCCGAACAACTGACGGATTGGATTCGATCGTAGAACGTGCAACTCACCTTTCGATCCCAAAATCCTTCGCGAATGACGACGCCTTCTCCCGATGGCAATTCAGCGAATCCAAAGTGACGATGTCGACGCTGAGCAACCCAAATGTTCAGCGGGATCAGAACCACGGCGACCAGCACCCCCAGCGTCCAAGCATACGAAAAATCAAACAATAAAAACGCCAAACCACCGGCGAGGATGCTGATGCCCTGAGCCCGTAGACTGGATTTCCGCCGCATCCGTTTGAGCGCCCGTCGGTCGAGCGATTGCCACTCAAGCGAACTCTCCGACCATTCCAGTCCCGGTCGCAGTTGCTCCACCAATTCATCCAGAAGTGACTCGGGGATGACTGGTACGAACCAGCGACGTGTGACCGTCGTCGCCGCGTCTTCGTTTTGCTTGCCGGCACCTCCGGCGGTTTCAATTCGGATCGACGCGAGTTTCATCCATCGCAGCAACGGCGAGCGATGGATGCTGATCCACTGAATGCGACGTCGCGGAACCGTGGCCGAAACTTTCGTCAGCAATCCACATGACAGATGCAAGTTTTCGTCGCGCAGTTCTAAACGGTACCCATAGAACCGAAGCACATACCAAGCGATCCCCAGCAAACGGATCAACACGAGGACGAGAACCAACGCTCCAACCCAAACCAGCCAAGATTCCCACCAGTTGGCCTGTGATCGAGCGATCTCCATTTCGCGACTGGACGGTATGTTTCTCACGATCCGGAGAACAAACCGGTTGTCATTGCCCATCTGCTGCGAGAGGATCCCGATGACGATCCCGACCATCACGAAACCGCGGTTGCTGGCCAATCCCGCTTGAACCAACCACTTCAGCGGAATCTGCAGCAAGGTTGTCGATGCGGAGACTGGCGCCGTGGTCGCTGCCGACGGTCCGTTTGTCGAAGTCGCTGATTCGGGGATGGCCCCCGTCCCCATCGCAGCTTGGCTTGCCGCCTCAGAAGACACGCCTTTGCGAGCCGATTCGATCTGCTCTCGCAGTAATTCGACTTCGCTTAGAGAAAGAACTTTCAGAATCGCTTCGGGTTCTGTGCCGCTGGCCGTTTCAACTCGAACCTCCGCCACGCCAAAGATGCGATGAAATAGGTTTTGGACGAGATCGACATTTTGTATGCGAGCAACCGGAACGTTGCGTTTGGATTTGAAGAACACGCCCGACGTCACAACCAACTCTCCATCCGCCAACTGGTAACGATAGAACCAGTACCGAACGAATCCGATTACGGCGAACACCGCCATCGTCATGCCGAGAAAGCCCCAGGCACCAATGAACCCCAACCAATTCGATTGAGATCCATTCCAGGCGACAAGTGCGAGTGGAATGATGGTGTGCTTTGAAATTGCGACGGCTTGAAAAACAATCGAAATCGGATGCAGCGGTTTCGGCTCTGGACTCATGGTGTCACCGGCGATTCAGGCGGTGTGTTCATGTCCCAGCGACCGCCAGTCAAAGCGTCTCGCAATTGCTCGGCGGTTTCCGATTTCAAGTTTTCAAGTTGGACCGATGAGTTCTTTGTTCCCGCTGTGTGAATGGCCAGGGTTGCGAGCGAATACATCCGCTGCAGGGGGCCTTGTTCGATGTCGCTGTGCTGCATTCGAGAGTGTGGGATCACGATTCGGTGACGCCACCATACGCCTCGCCGGATTTCCAAGCCGTGTTCGCTGATTCTCCACGCCGCACACCGGTGCGCGGCCTTTGGATAAAACCATGCCGCGTAAACGACTAGGCCGAGAAGCAGCAAGCAACCAGCCACAGCCCACGCCCATACGTCAAGCGTGGCTGACGCAAAGAACATTGGAACGATCAAGCCAACAAGACAACCCACCAGCACGACGGCAATCACAATCCCGCCCTGGAATCGGTCCAACTTGAGTGCCTCGATCGGCAACGATTGATAAGACGTCGAATCAGTCGGCAACGGAGCTTGGGTGGCTGCTTCGTTGGTCGAGAGGACTTCTGTTGCGTTCGTTTCGGTCGAGCCAGACGTCTCACTTAGAACAACTGGTTCGCCCTCTGTGATCGTTTCCTCGTTGGCGTTTGGAGCGGGCTCGGTGTTCATCGGGTGATGTCGCTTTCGGGGGGCGAGTCGCCTTCATGGCAACTCCGTGCGTTGATCTTCGTAGCAGTGTGGGTGAGAAAAAATCTTCGGGGGATTGTCGAATCGACTGGCTCATTCAAGTTGGACGTTGGGACCGGATTGGCTAGACTGAGGTTCCCGCCCGCGGACAATTCTACCAGTGCCGCGATTTGCCCCACCTCCAGCCGACTGAGCATCCCTCGATGTTCCCCGCGATGCCACTCGCCTGTTTTCTGTTCCGCTGCGTCGTTTTTGCCGCCTGTGTTGCTGCGCCAATTTTGTCGATCGCGGATGACGATCCATTCGCGGCCTGGCGGAAAGAATACGAAGACGCAATCTATCCGATTTTGGATCAGGCCTGTTCGGAGTGCCATCGGGGCGCGGATGCCGAAGGTTTTGATCTAGAACAATTCGGTGCGAGCGAAAAGCTGCAAAAAAATGCCACCGTTTGGGAAGAAGTCGCCAAACGCGTGCGACTGAACGAGATGCCACCTGAAGGCAGTCCGCAACTCAACGACGAACAAAAGGCACTCGTTCATCGATGGTTCGATTCACGACCGGATGACAACGAGTGCGAACGACTGGCCAACGAAGAGACCCAGGCTTGGTACCGTGGCGTCGTGATGAGCCGCCGGCTCACTCGAACGGAATATCTCAACGCAATTCGAGACCTGGTGGGAATGCCCGTTGATGAATCGTTGCAAGTTCCTTCGGACGGGGCCGGCGGCGAAGGATTCGATACCGCTGGCGACGCACTCTTCACATCGGCGTTGCACATCGAACAGTACTTGGCGGTGTCCAACCAAGTCATCACAGATGCTTTGAATTCGGGCGGACAGTCTTCTTTGGCTGGCAGTTTGCTGACGAACATCGCCAGCGAGGTCGATGCACGAGAGGCGATCAACCAATTCGCCCGCCGCGCGTGGCGACGCCCCGTCGATGGTTCTGAAGTCGACCGATTGATGACGTTGATGAACGCCTCCCAGCAATCGGGAATGCCAATCCGCGAAGCGACCGCTGATGCATTCAAAGCGATCTTGGTGTCACCGAATTTCTTGTTTGTCGTCGAAACCGAATCCGAAGCCGGTGGCGTGCAACCACTGACGCCGCATCAGATGGCAACTCGGTTGGCCTTGTTCCTGTGGTCATCCATCCCAGACGAAACATTGATGTTGGCTGCGGACGCAAACGAACTGGCAACCGACGAACAGATCATATCGCAAATGCACCGCATGCTCGCCGATGACCGTTCGCGGGCGTTGGGAGAGAACTTTGGTTTGCAATGGTTGGGGCTCTCGCAATTCGAAGGTGAGTCCAAACCCGATACGACACTCTTCCCAGACTTTGACGAACGCTTGGCCGCCGACATGCGTGAAGAAGCCGTGCGAACGGTTTGGAACGTTTTTAAAGATGATCGCCCGTTGATGGAATTGATCGATGCGGACTCCATCCATGCCAACTCGACTCTGGCGTCGTACTACGGTCTGGATGCTTCCGAACAAGGCCTGACACAAACCGATGACTCAGAAACTTGGAAACGCATCCCACTCTCGGATCGTCGTCGCGGTGGTGTGATCACACTCGCCGCCGTCCTGACAAGGTCATCGTATGGACACCGAACCAGCCCCGTGTTGCGCGGCCGTTGGGTTTTGGAAGAAGTACTCGGCGGGCGAGTGCCACCGCCACCTCCAGGGGTTCCCGCTTTGGAAGAGGCCGAAGCCGACCACGCGGCAACGCTTCGCGAACAACTGGAAATTCACCGCAAGGATCCTCAATGTGCCGCGTGTCACAACCGCATGGATCCAATCGGTTTTGGACTCGAAAACTTTGACGCGATCGGTCGCTGGCGAACTGAACAAGACGGCCAATCGATCGACTCCAGCGGCAAGCTTCCTTCAGGGGAAACGTTCTCCGGTCCCGAAGAACTCAAACAATTGTTGTTGCGGCGCAGTGGTGAATTCAAAAAGCACTTCGTCAAGAAGTTGTACGGATTCGCTCTGGGCCGATCGCTCAATAAGTTCGACAAGTGTGTCGTCGATGAATCGTTGGAAGCATTGGATGCCAACGACCAGCGTGCCAGAGTGATCCTGGAAACAATCGTGACCAGTTATCCGTTTCGCAATCGTTATTTCAAACCTGCCAACCCATAGACCGTTAGGTTGATCATGCAAAAGCCCATTCCTCGTCGTCGCTTCCTGCGTGGCAGCGGAGCCGTGTTGGGACTGCCTTGGATGGCCTCCATGGCGGATACCATGGCCGCTGCCAAACCGGACGCATCGGGTTCGCAAAATGGCGATCCGCAACCGCCGCTTCGCACCGCGTTCCTCTATTTCCCCAATGGAGTCTGGGAGAAAGATTGGGTTCCTGAGTCCGAAGGAGCCGGCTACGAACTGTCGCCTTCACTCGAACCGCTTGCGGATTTGAAGGATGACTTTCTCGTGCTGTCTGGGCTCGACAAGAAACACTCGCACGGTGGCGATGGTCACTACGCCAAGACCGCAAACTACCTGACCGGGATGCCCGTTGCGAAGACCACCGGGAAAGACATCAGCAGCGGCGGCGTTTCGATCGATCAATTGATCGCTGCGAAGGTGGGCGACCAAACGCCGCTGCCTTCGCTGGAACTTGGGGTTGATCCTGTGATCAGCGGCATCGACAGCAACGTCGGCTACACACGATTGTATGGTTCGCACATTTCGTGGCAGTCACCCACTCGGCCCATCGCGAAAGCCATCAACCCTCGCGTGGTCTACGAGCGTCTGTTTGGCAAACGGATGAAGACCAGCACTCCGGAAGCAAAGTCCTACCAGAACTTGCTGGACTACGTTTTGGAAGACGCTCGTTTGGTTCGCGGCAAACTCAGCCGCGACGATCAGTTCAAGATGGACGAGTACCTGGATTCGGTCCGCGAAGTGGAGAAACGGATTGAGTTTGCCACCCGTGACCAAAGCCACCGAGCACGCTACGAAGCAGAACGGGATCGCATTGCCAGCGGTCACGCACTGGAGATCCCAGAAACGGGAACGCCGGGTGACTTCCGCCAGCACATCGATTTGATGCTGGACATGATGGTGTTGGCCTTCCAAACCGATTCGACTCGCGTCGCCACGTTCATGTTTGCCAATGATGTGTCCGGTCGCTCGTTCAGCTTTCTCGACGGAGTTCATGGTGGTCACCATGAACTATCACACCACGAGAACAAAGAAGAAAAGATCGCTCAGTATCAACTCATCAACCGTTGGCACACCGAACAATTCGCTCGGATGTTGCGGAAGATGAAAGCGGTCAAGGAAGGCGAGTCGACATTGCTCGACAACAGCATGATCATGTTCGGGAGCAGCTTCTCCGACGGCAACCGTCACGACCCAGACAACCTGCCGTTGTTGCTGGCCGGTCGCGGCGGCGGCACGATCCAGCCCGGTCGTCACATCGCTGCCAAAGGCCAAGTCCCCGTCTGCAACTTGTATTTGTCGATGGCCAAACGCTACGGATTGGATCTCGAACGATTCGGCGACAGCGAAACCGAAATGACTGAATTGGCAGGGGCCTGATTCCACGCAGCGTAGCCGGATTCGCCAAGAATTCGGACGTGAATTAACTGGGACAACTGAATTCTGGCGAATCCAGCCACATGCATTCACGTAGGCCAGGTCTCACCTGGCGACCAAGCCGATGCTTTGGAACAAAGCGAGGCGATTTAGCATTCATCCGCGAGTTCGCGAGGCTCCGTCCAGTCACCCAGCCAGTTGGAACCTGGCCTACGTCGACCGATCTCGAATCAAGGGGCCCCGTCTTTCGGGTCGATCAGACTGCGGAACAACTCGCCATCGACGCTGGACGTGAGGAACTCCGTCGATCCATCCAAACGTGAAAACAGCGCGCCGCCTAGATGAGCCGATCCCCAGTTGTCCATGTAACGGGCGCCGGGACCATCTCGTTCGATCAACAAACCACTTCGCACGGTACCATTGCTGCCACCACTGAAGATCGGTTCGTCGTAATACCAACTCGTTTCCGTTTGAATGATCGGGTCGAATGCTTTCTCACCCGTCCCTAACGTGTTGCTCAGTCCGTCCGCAATCGCACTGAGTCGCTGAGCGTCAGGGAAGTTCAACATCACCCGGCGGTTGCCAGCGTAATCCGTCTTGGCCCACGCCCGACCGCCCGCGGAATATCTGCCGTACGAATCATCTCGCGGGACCAGTGGTTCTCCTCGCGAGCGACTGGGGCAACGGAAGAGCGGCCCAGCGGATTCGACCTGAACGTTCTGGTACGCTTCCCCTTGTTCCAGCGATGGCAGAATCGCATAGGCCCAGCACCCCGTTTGCTGCGGCGGTGAGGCTCCCGGTTGGCCGACTCCCCACCAAAACTGATGGTCAACCGCAAAGGTATAAGTTCCAATCCGAATCGGTTTGCCCGATGCAGAGGTGACGGTGCACTTGCCATCATCACCGCCATTGCTGGGAAGGTACTCATGCTTGGCAGCGTGCATTTGGATGCCGAGCGCAAGTTGTCGCTGTTGATTCATGCACTGAGTCCGCCGGGCTGACTCGCGTGCATTCTGAACAGCACCGGTGAACAATGACACCAGTAACCCCATGATCGCCAATACGATCAGCAATTCGATCATGGTAAAACCGCGACGAATGGTCATGATGCGTCCCGGTTCGGAAAGAGATTGGTTCATGGCGAGTCCTATCGGATTGGCGGAACGGATCAGTGGTCGACTCGGTACAGAAGGTGGCTTGCGCCGATGGATTCGATGGGCTCCGCTGGGAGCAACGTAGGCCAGGTTTTACCTGGCACCCCCGCCGATGCTTTGGAACAAAGCGAGGAGGTTTGACCTGCGTTCTCGAGTTCACATGGCTTCTTCCTGTCACCATGCCAGGTAGGACCTGGCCTACGTCGTCGGGTGGACATAATCAACGGCACCATGCCGTCCAGAAATTGGCCGTCGCGCGGAATCGAAGCTTGCGTGCGCATGGTTGAATCCCTCTTCTAATTGGATCGTGGCCAGAATCGGTAGGCGACCAACCCGAAGATCAGAACCACCAACCCGGCATTGAGATAGAAGAACTTGGGTGACTCTGGCGACGGTGCATCCGCTCGAGCATTGGCCAAACCGTGCTGTTGAATCTTGGCAAGTTGCGCATCGGAATAGGGAACAAGAAATCGTTTCCTATCTTTATGACGCGCCCACTCAGTACCAGCCGGCCAGGGCGGAATCCACTCAAAGCTGTCAACGTCGATCTCACTAATGTCGAGCATTTCGATCGAGCAGATGTAACCCGATTTTCCATCGGGAGTGACAGCCCGGTACGTTGCCTTCTTGGGGTATCGAAAACCATCGAACGTCATCAACTCTGAGATGTCGACCTGCAGTGGACCATCGGGATAGCTTTCCCGTCTCTCAAGGAGCAGGAGTTCCGGTTGCGAAGTGAACACGACGTAGGATTGATCCCCTGGGTCGGTTGCTGACATTCGAATTGCTTTTGGATCGGCCTTGTGTTCGAACCATTCGGTTTGAAGCTTGTCGCCCATTGGAACGAACTCAACGTCATTCGTTCGTTCAGTTCCATTGATCAAAGCAACATCGTTAACAAGAAGGCTGACGAGTGGGTCTTGATGAAAAGCAGGTAAGAGATGGCCAACGGAAGCATTGCCAAAAGAAGTCACTGCTTTCCTGCCTTCACAGTCGAATAGCAACTTCCGAAGAAAACTGTGGCTGGCCCGTCCGTTGGTGCCCTCAAAATAGGTCAGCAACGGATCGTCATCGATGTGAGGTTCGCCTTGGTTCTTCTGATAGTGCATCAAACGAACCGGAATGTAGGAGCGATCTGGAGTTGGCTTGCCAATGGCGAGCGTCCGCACGCCATTAGCAGCGATGTCCAAGTGCCCCGAGAAAAACGTCGCGCCACCGTGCTCGGTGCGGCTTTCAGTTTCGATCTTGTAGCGAAACTCTTTGCCGTAGAAATAGGTGCGAGGCTCCCCCTTCACGCGACGCAGTTCGTCAGCACTCAATAGCCGGTCATCCGCGCTAGACGACTGAGCTAGCGAACTAGCCGGTGAAAGGCAAAGAAACGCGAGTAAAAACAGGCTCGCTTGGAGGACTCTGACGCACGAGCGAACCATTCGACGATCCCATCTTGTCGACTCGTCTTTGTTCGGCAGATGAAACGCCCCCACCATTTCAAACTCCGCTGCTTCCTCAGTGGCATTCGAACGCGAACATCTTGCAGCGGTCATCAAGGCTCCCTTCAGGGCTCTGAACGGCGGTGGAACAACCGCACCATTCTAAAGAGGGGAACGCTCAAAATGCAACCGCCTGGCTCCAGAACTTCATCCAGGGCTGTTGGCTGACAAACTCCGAAAAACTAGCTACGCCGCGCACCGTCCTCCACCGCACCCACGTCCGGTGAAATTCCAAACAAAGGCTCTGAAGGAGTCCTCGTTGATGGCTCGGAGTGGAAGCCTCGAGTCTAGTAGGCTGTCAGTTATACGTAAGTCGGGTCAATTTTTGGCAGATTTGGCGCGGCATTTGCGCTGTCAATATCGGCAATCCAGGTGCTCTGGA